>JAGVYW010000013.1 GCA_018303075.1 Candidatus Woesearchaeota archaeon
ATCAGTTAAATTGATTTTGTCAACCTTTTCTTCTTTGATCTTGGTTTTAGCTTTATCAATCTGTTTCTTTGCTTTGTCAGTATCTTTCAAGATTTCTTTGATTTTCTCTCTTAATTTTCTTCTGCTTGTAAGATGATCAGGAATCTTAGGCTCTCCGTTTGAATCACCATACTTTTTATCCTCTTCTTCATCAACCTTGTCCATCTCTTCAAGTGAAGAGGAAGTTGGCGCTGAATATTTCTTGTAAACTGATCTAGTGATTGCTGTATAAATTAAGGTTCTCGTTGTATTTTATAAAATATATGATATACTAACTTGCCTCACGTTTTTTTCTTAACTCATATGATATTATCGCAGGAATATAAAATATTATATCTGCAATTATCTTACCAATTATTATTCCAGCTTCTTTTCCTAAAAAATAAATACTTCCTGCAGTTGCTGCTGGTCTTGTTAGAGTTATATCGAGAACCTCAGCTCCAGCAAATTCAATCAATAGATTCTTGCTTGTGTTAAAAACACCTTTTACTCCATAGACTTGAAGGTTCTTTCTGGAAGTTTTATAATCTTTTCTTATGTCTTTTAAGAACATTGTTCCATAAAAACCTACTGTAGCACCAAATGTTGCACCGTAAGCAACAGTTATATCATCTTCAAAAGACCTATCTGCTATATATGAGCACACATAGGTAGTAACTGTGCCAACTATTTCAGCAATACCATATCTTTTAGTCCATTCAATTAATTTATTTTTACGCTTAGATACTTTACTAACGTCAACAAGATCATCAATAGAGCTATTCATTTCTAACATCATCCTCATTTCACTAAAGGAAATAATATAACATCCCTTATACTTGTTTGAGCAGTTAATAACATAACTAATCTATCAATTCCCAAACCTAATCCACCTGTTGGTGACATACCATAATTCATAGCATAGCAAAAATCTTCGTCCATTGGATACACTTCTTTTCCTGTTTTTTCTCTCTGCCTCATCTGATCCTCTAATAATGCTCTCTGTAGTACTGGATCATTTAATTCTGAATATGCATTACCAATTTCCATACCGTAAACAAATGGTTCAAATCGTTCGATAAGGCGAGAGTCATTCCGATGTACTTTGCAAAGAGGAGAGGATTCTTTAGGGTGATCAATTACAAAAGTAGGTTGAATAAGATTCTGTTCGCAGTAATTCTCAAATAGATATTGTACTAGTTCTCCCCAATTATAATTTTGAGCAAATTGCTCCATTTCTTTATTATAATGTACAACTTCTTTTCGTAGTTGCTCTTCAGGTAATGATTCTGCGTCTATTCCTGTTACTTTTCCAACTAAATCAAGCATTGATTCTCGTTTCCATGGTGCTTTGAAATTAAGATTAACTTCCCCAAATGATGAGTTTTTATCATGATATCTTATTTCTAGGGATTTATTTATTTGTGAGAAAACAGTTTCATATATTTTCTCAGTAATTGCCATCATATCATGATAATCTGCAAACGCTTGATAGCATTCCATCATTGTAAATTCTGGATTATGTGTTTTATCAATGCCTTCATTTCGAAAATTTTTACAAATTGTGTAAACTCTTTCTAAACCTCCTACAATAAGACGTTTCAGATAAATTTCAGGAGAAATACTGAGATATACCTCTTTTCCAAGTGCATTTATATGTGTAGAAAATGGACGGGCAGAAGCTCCACCATAAATAAGTTGTAATGTAGGAATCTCAACCTCAATAAAGCCTTCATTGTTAAGTACATTTCTCACAATTTGAATTGCTTGCGACCTTTTTCTGAATATTTCGCGTACATTAGGATTTACAATCAAATCAAGACTTCTATGCCTGTAGAGAATACCTTTATCTACTACACCATGATATTTATCTGGCAAAGGATGGATTGCTTTTGTTAATAATTCCATTTTTTTAACTTTTATAGTTAATTCTCCTGTTTGTGTACGAAAACTTGTGCCTATAACACCAACAATATCTCCACTGTCAATATATTTTTTATAGAATTTATATTGCCCTATCCCTAATGTGTTTTGATCAAAGCATAGTTGTATATTTCCTTCTTGATCACGAAGATGAGCAAAACTTAATTTACCAAGATTTCTTTTTGTCATAACTCTTCCAGCTAATGAAACTTGTTCATCAGATAATTCTTTTATTTGGTCTGTATGATGTGTTACATTATATTTGTAAGGATATGGATTAATTCCTTGCCTCATTAATTCTAATCTTTTTTCTTTTCTTACAGAAATCACCTGAGATTCATTTTTGTCTTCAAGAATTGTTTTATTCTCGAGATCTGCCTCTTGATTATCATTCATTCTTGACATAGCTCTCACCTTTATTGTTTAAGACATAAACTGTTCTTAGTGATTTATCTTTTGCAACTTTTGTAACACTTCTTGATTGTGCTGCGAGAAAGTAATTTATATGCTCTCTAGTAAATGCCTCACCCTTGTAAATTATAGGAATTCCAGGCGGATAAAGAGTTATGTCTTCAGCTGAGATTCTATCTACCACGGAATTATTAAGTAATAATGTTTCTTTATATTCATCTTTCATCTGTTCAACTATATAAGGAGGAAATACTTTTTTTACTTGTCTTGGAAAACATACATGGTGGTCATGTCTGGTTGTTCTTTTCCCTTTTGTAATTTCTTGCAATGCCTTTCTAAGCTGATGTACCTCAAAATGAGTCGTATCAAACGTTAATAACAAGATTGCACAATTATCTTCTTTCTTCTCAACACTGATATTGTAATCATCTAGAAGTCTTTTAGAGATATGTTCTGCACTTAAGCCAGTATCTCTTGTATTAAAGACAACTTTTGTTAGATCCATTGATAAAGAAGGATGTTCCGTAAGATATGAATCATCAATTGTTCTTATCCCTTTAATATTATTTAACATATTTATCAGAGAAGGATATAATTCTCTAACCATATAATCTAATCTGTCTTTTCCATCTCCGAGTGTAAGATATTTTCTCGCTAAGTCAATAGAGCCAATTAAAAAAGAAGATGGACTTGTTGTGGTAATCTCATGGTGGATTCGATACAATTCTTCAATATCAATCAGACTACCTTTTACTTGGATTACTGCTGTTTAATTTAATCCGCCACCTTGCTTGTGTACGCTAATAGTATTAATATCAGCTCCATTATGAAGTGAATATTTAGGTAACCTTTGAACATCTTTAGGTAGAAAAGGTAAATGTGCACCCCATGCTTCATCAACAAATAGTATTACTTGTTTATCTGCAGGAATACCCTCATTCTGATTTTTAATTACGTCAGAAATCTCTCGAATATTAGTACTAAATCCTTCATATGTTGGATTAGATAGCAAAACTACATCTATTGGATTGCCATTATCTTTATGTTTCTTTAACTCTATTCTTATATCCTCTGCATTATTTGGTATAAATAATTCATCATAATCATTAAAATTAATAGGTAGGAAACTTATATCTATCCGATACTCAGACGCTGCAATTCCTATTGATTTATGAATATTTCTACTACTTAATAAATGAGTTTTTCCTCTTGTTGCAAAATATTTTATTATTGATATATTATTCCCAGTGCTTCCATTTACACCGTATATAGCAGCATCAACTGCATAAGCTTCTGCAAGTAGTATTTGCCCATCCTTATATTTCCCTGTATTATCGCTTAGATTACCAAAATAAATATCATTCTCGCAAGATACAGATCCTTCAACAGAGCCTTTTATTAACATCTCACCGAGCTCTTCACGTATGCATCTTGGAAGAGACGGAGTACAGAACTTAACAGTTGCTGCATAATTACTAAGAAGTTCAATAATTGGTGTTAAATTTTGCCTGCTTGTTACTCTTAATTTTCGTTTAGGTCTTATTTTTAGTTCACTGTCCATTGATAAATAATCAGATACCATTCTTTTCAACCCCCTGCAAAAATGAATATACTATTTCTCCAGCTTTGTCGATGACATATCCTCCTTCTTGAAGAATTAATAGAGGAGAATTAATCTTTGAAATTACTTTACCTATCTTGTTATAACTTTCTAGAATTAGATTAACACCTCCAATTGGATCTTCTATAAAAGTGTCATAACCAAAGAGAATTAATGTGAATGCTGGTTGGAAATTATTGATTTTTTCTATTGTTTCAGTTACAATTTTTAGATATTCCAATTCTGAAGTGTTCTTTTCAAGTGGAAGATTAATCTGCGAAACATTAGAAATTTCTCCACCTGAATAAGGATATGCATATCTAGTTGAGAGATGAATCGAAATTGATAGAAAGTTACTATCATTTTTAACTAGTTCCTCTGTGCCATTGCCATGATGAACATCAATATCTAGAATAGCGATTTTTTCTTTTTGTGATGATTGTTCTTGGAGATATTTTGCGGCAATTATTCCATTATTAAGATAACAATATCCTCCTGCAACAACAAATCTTGCATGATGTCCTGGAGGGCGAGTAAGGCAATAAACATATCTTTCCCCATCTAATAATAGCTTTGCTCCTGTTAATGCAACATCTACTGAGTTTTTTGCATTGACATAAATGTTTTTATCGAAGAACGTAAATGTATCCTCACAAAATTGATTAAATATAATACCTTTTGTTTTATTATCTTTTAAAAAATATATATAATCTATATTGTGAACATTTTCAATATAAGACTCTGAGAATTGTATTGGTGAAACAAATTGGAATTCAGAATATTTTTCAAGCTCTTGTTTTATATTTTCTATTCTTTCTCTTCTCTCAAAGTGTGACACTTTCTTTCCTTTAAGATACTCAAACTCTGGATTATGTTTTAGATGTTGCTGGGAGTAAACAACTTTCATTGTTGTCCATCTCCTTTAAGATACCAAACATTCAGGTTTTCATAATCACCTTTTTCCTCTATTGTTTTATCAGATGAAATTAAACAGTGTTTTATAAGTCTTCCTCCATATTCAAAACCAAGATTTTTGAATATCTTATTAGAACCATAAAAACAAGCTCTTGCTTCAGCATAAACTAAGTCAAAATGTTTTACATGTGGTAAGATTTTATCTGCACAAAATCTGTTTAACCCAAGTCCCCTAAAATCTGCTAATGTTGCCATATCACTTAATTCTGTCACTAATAATTCTTTTCCATTTACTTCAAGAGAAGAAAGTTCAGCGATAACAATAGATACTAATTGATTCTTAGGAGATCTTGCTGCGTATACTAAATTACCATTAACTAATTTTTTAATAGAATCCTGTGTGAACTCACACATATATTCTTTAAAAACATGTTTATAAAGTGCAGCAAGTTGTTCTACATAAGCTAATGAAATAGAATCATTTAACATTTCGATTGAATATCCTTTAGGAAGTTGTAATGTTGAAGTTGGTGACTCTTTGACATCTCCAATAAGATTATCTTCTTCATTTAATATTTCTAAATCACATCTCCTAGAATCATTATTATTTGCAAAATATAACAAAACATGATTATCCCATTTATGTAATGGAATCATTGCTTCAATAATGATATTTCTTAAGCTGAGATTAAGTGTATTGTAACATTCAGTAGTCATAATTGAACGCATTGTCATTCTTGTAGCATTTGTTCTAACCTGCAATTCACTTGCTGCGTCAATATCCCTTATTAACTCAGTTGAATTTGTATATTCTTTTACAGAAAAATATTTGATGCGATTACTAATCTCATCATAGAAAGGTTCTCCTATTTTCCCGATACTCACATTTGCATTTTGATTCATTGTGCATCAACACCATGCAATTTTTGATTACGAACAGAAACAATAGTAGCAAGACTTTTTACAATAGTATCTATAGTATATGCTTGTTCAACTCTTAATCCGTATGAGACTGCAACACTCATTACATTATAGCTATATATCTCCATAAATTTTATATCAGTAACAATTATATCCTTTCCAGTTGTAAGAGACTGTCTAGCAAGAGAAACTGTCTTATGATATTGGGTAGAATAAAGTTTCCCCAAAATAAGTACATCAAAATAATCATAAATAATAGACTCAAAATCTGTTGTAAATGGCAGAATTACATCTTGATTTTTTTGAACTAAAATTCGATAAATTTGAACATCTAATGACGTTTTATCTTTAAATGAATGGTGAGTAATAGCTTTATGTACTCTTTTATTAAATGCATCATAACCTGCAAATGCAACTTTTATTGAATTGATATTCCTCATAAATCTCACCTATACACAATTCTTAGAGAGCTAACGCTACTCTTGATATCTTCCATATTCAATTGCTCAAAAACTCCTCTTGTTTTATATCATGAAGAATTTGGTATAGCTCTGTCTTTTCTACACCATATTCTTGCTCTAATTTGCTGATGAACTGGAACATTTCTGAATAATTCTCAAAGATACATTCCAAAAAAAAATCATAGCCTGAGTTAATGTGAAAAGCACTGTTAACATTTCTGTGCAGCTTGACAAAAGCAAGCAACGATTCCTTGCTTTCTTTTTTTGCTTTTACAGCAATCTTCACCTCAACATTATATCCTAATTTCTTGAAGTCAAACAGTGTTGTGTGTTTTTTGATAAATGACTGCTTGTATGATTTTAATTTCTCGTATAATGTAGATTGTGCAATGCCTGTATTCTGACTAATTGCAACTAATGAAGTTCTTGCATTTTTCCGTAAATATGAGATTATCTTTTTATCTTCTTGTGTTGGAATCATTTTGTTTATCTCTGGAAAATTTACTTATTGTGCTGGAATCATTACAGCAGCACATTTGTACAATTAATTGAATAATCATCAAACAATATATATTCTTGTCAATTATAATTATTACAAGTAATATATGTAATTATTTATTAAACCAGTATGACAGAAAAGTTAACTTTTTAAAGTAAAACGAATTAATTATTGAAAATGTTACTTGATAAAGTTGATTTGAAATTATTATATTTATTAGACAAAAATGCAAGAACCTCTTATAATACTATTGGTCGACAATTAGGTATTAGTAAGCAAGCAGTTAAAAAAAGGCTAGAACATCTAGTTTCTAAAGGTATAATAAAATATTTTATGACTACGCTCGATTTGTCATGTAATGGGATGATACTTAGTCAAATATTTATAGCATTGCAAAATAGTAGCAATGAAAAGAAAAAGGAAATTGTCAGTTATTTAAAAAATAATAATAAAATCTTACAAGTAGCTGTTTGTGAGGGTACTTTTGACATTTTTTTTGGGATTTTTGGCACTACTAACTCTGAAATAGACATTGAACTATCTAAATTTACTACTGCCTATTCAGGTGAGATAAAAGAGAAGAAGATAATATTCTTTTTAGAAACTAGATTATATACACGAGATTATTTAATCAATGAAAAGAGAGCTTTAAATATTATCAACAAAGGGTTTCACTATAGGAATAACAAGTTGTTTCCTATAAACAAGTTAGAAATGGATATTCTTAAATGCCTAGCTGAAGACACCAGAATGAGCTTCACAAAAATATCAGAAGAATTAAAAACATCTGTACAAAATATTTCAAATAAGGTACATTATTTAGAAGATAATAAGATTATTTGCGGTTATAACTACCTTCTCAACGAAAAGATATTCTTGCAATATTTAATATTATTGCAATTAGGAAAGCTTGACCAGAGATTAGAGCATTCAATATTCAGTTTCCTTGAAACACATCCAAATGTTATTTTTGTAGTCAGATCTATGGGGGAGTATGATTTTGAGATAATCCTTGAATGCAGAGATTTAGCTGTGTATATATCTTTCGTTGAAGAATTCAAACAACTCTTTGGAAAAGATATAACAGGATTTATTCCATTACATGTTACAGACTTCTGTAAATTAAACTTTAACCCAAAACCGTAAGTATTAATAGTAGATAGTATTTACTTCTATAATTCCATACATCAATCCCCAATATACATCTAATGCTCTTTTTCCTGCGCTTATTATTTTTCTGACAAAATTAAATGATATATCATGCAGTCCATTTTTTGCTGGAGTAAAATCTATTGCAATATTATCTTTTAGATTTGCAATGTTTTGTTCAACAATTGTTTTCATCCATGCAATTTCAAATGCAAATGCTTTTGCTTCTTCATTTTTTTTGTCTGGTAAAGAGTGAGATAGAACGTGTCCAATTTCATGACCAATCACTAGCATAACCTTATCTAAATCTGATCTCTTGACAAATATCTGTCTGGTATTGTTGATCGAGAATCCTCGGATAGAATCTTCCCATCTGCCTCCGAATGATTCATGAATCTTCTTTAGTTCTTCATTGCTGCATAATTTTATTGAAATATCTACTGGTAATTCATATCCTGTTGTTTTCTGGAAAGCGCTTTTAATATAATCCTTAATCTGATCAACTTCATCAATGAATTGTGTCATTGGTCTGTGTTTATTAAGAAAATTATCAACAATGTAGTATCCACTATGAATGTTTTGTGTGAATTGTGTTTGATAGTTGTGAAAATACAGTGGTTGTTGCGCGAACAAATAATTTATTGATTTATGTAATGTATTTTCATAAGATATTTTTATATCAGAAATTGTTGCATTATTGTTATTATTATGATTACTCGCATAAATTGAAGTTGCACTTGAACTTTTTGCAGAAGCTGCATATGCTGTAATTTCTACAGCAGGAGAATTATCACTAAAACTGCTGTAAACTACACTTTCTAAGTCATAGCTGTTGCTGTTATTGCTGCTGTAAGCTGCTGCTTGAGTTGGTAAATAGCTTAAGCTGTTGTAATTCATGCACATACTGCAGTTGTAGATGCTCATTGTTTCACGTTATATAAATGCGACATAATATTTATTTTAATGACAATAAGGCTGATTAGTTTATATATTTCATGAAGAAGTAATACTTACAACTGCGACAAAATAATCATCAGATAAATCCAAACTTTTTGATTTTCCTATGCAATGTTTCGTAACGCAGACCAATTTTCTTTGCAGTTAAAGCAACATTATTATTATTGTCGGCTAATTTTTGTTTTAGATATTCTTTGTCAAATTCATCTTCTGCTTCCTTTAATGTAGCAGGAGTTTCAGGAAGCTCTTTGACAATGTCATCTGCAATCAGACCAAGATTCTTATACATTGTCTCTAATTTTTTTGGGTGGATTATCTCTTTGTATTTATCTAATGTATTTTCTAATGCATAATTGATTGTTGAAACTTTTATTGAATATGGTTTTATTAATTCATGCTTTATCTTTTTTATATCAATATGAAAATCCTGGATCAACCTATGGATGCTTCTTCTATCTGTGTGTACAACTTTTGCAGCTTCACTTATGTTGCCTAATTTCAGCTTGAGTACTTTTTCTAGATATTCTTTTTTATACTTCTTTTTTGCATCTTTGTATTTTAATGAAAAATCAGGTTTAATGTCAACAGTTGCCTGCTTTGATAGTTTTGTGCTGATATCTTCATTTAATTTGTCAATATTTACTCCAAGATATTTGATAGTTGCATCTTTTAAAATAGGCTTTATCTTGTTTTCTAATACTAATTCTAAATTAGTTTTCTCAATATTTTCCATATTTTTATAATTATTGGAAGCTATATTTAAAAAGATATCTTTGTTATCATTCTATAAAGGTAATAAAGCTTTATATACACTTCTACCAAAAAGTTAATTGGGGAATCGGTAGAACATGAAAGCACAAATTCAAAGAAGAGATAATCCGTTTAAATCAAAGTATAGTTCAGAGGATTATGATACTGCCAGGAGTTTTGCTACAAAAATCTATAAGGAGTTTGGTGTTTTTATCAAAGCAATCATGATATTTGGTGGTGAAGGAGGAAAAACTTCTGAAGTAGCTCCACAATTGCAGGATGTTATGAATCCAAAAGAAAAACATAAATCATTTCTGAAAGAGATAAAACAAACATTAACAGGTCAGCAATATGCAGCTGGTCAGTTTTTACAAAGTTCTTTGCAAAATCAAGCAGAGCAGCAGCAAAAACAAGAAAATCAAAATAATAAAATCAGTCAAAATAGCAAGAATCTTTATGAAAACGGTGATATTGATATTCTTATTATAGTAGATAATGTTTCATTCTATCTGACTCCTGAAATAGTTGAAGTGTATCGTGTGGTTACTGAAAGAATTGCAATTGAAACATCAAAAAGGCTGCATATAACAACATTGAGAATAACAAGTTTCTGGGAATATATGCGTGTTGGTGATCCTATAGGTATTAATATTCTTAGAAGCGGAATTGCGTTGATTGATACTGGTTTTATTTATCCAATGCAGCTGCTTTTATTTGAAGGAAGGATACGGCCAACTCCTGAAAGTGTCAGTTCTTATTTTAATAGATCTTCTTCTTCATTATTGAACTCAAACGGCCATCTGATACAAGCAACACTTGACTTATATTGGGCTGCAATCGATGCAAGCCATGCAGCTGTGATGCATTTAGGAGAGATTCCACCATCTCCTAGAGAAATCTCCTCTATATTGCAGGAGAGATTTGTAAAGACAGGAAAGATTAATAAGAAATATCCTTTAGTCATGGAGAAGATGTATAAATTGTCCCGTGAGATTCTGCATAGAGAAAGGAAGTCTGTTGATGGCAAAGAATATCAGCGATTAGCTGAAGAAGTGAGAGAGTTTGTTGAAGTTCTTAGGAAGATGTGCGGAAGAAAGTAATGGATTAGCAATTTTTATATATACAATATCTTCAATCATCAAGATGAGCTTTGAAACATATAAAAAACGATATCTTGCTGAACTGCAAAAACAAGAACAGAATGTTAAAGATAAGTCTAAGAAAGGCTTTCTTGATGCTGAGATCAAAGAGTTGGTATCTTTAATCAACCAGAAAAATAATTTTTATACAACAAGTTCTTGTGCTGGGAGAATTATTTTATTTAGATCAATGACTTCAAAAAAGTGCGACAATGAATGGATAGTTGTCAGCCATAAAAAAGTTGATGCCAAAGAAGTAATCAGTAATCTAAAGGTGTATTTAGCAGAAACAAAGATAAAAACTGCAAGAACAAAAAACATAATTTGGCTGAGATATGAACCATTGATACTTCATGTCTGCGCAAAAACAATCGAAGATGCTGAGAAATTTCTTGCTCTTGCGAGAAGTGTTGGATTTAAAAGAGGAGGAATAACTGCAATAAAGAAAAGAATAATGATTGAAGTAAATGGCGTTGATAGATTAGATGTGCCTATAGGTAATGATAATAAGCTTTTAGTTGATGATAAATATCTGCTGTTTTTATTAGATGAGGCGAATAAAAAATTATTAGCTAATTTAGAAAGGATTGGAAAATCTAAAGAATGTTCAAAATAAAAATAATAAAAAAATATTTTTAAGATTTTTTATCTATTCTTTTCGTCTTGCAATTGCTACAAGCAAAAATATAATTATCACAATTACAACAATAATTGCAACTACTAGCAATACTACATATCCTGAACCATCAAAAAATCCTGAAAATGATTGTGATGGCAGTGCTGCAGTTGTTGAAGGTGTAGTTGGGGTTTGTGTGCTTGTTTGTGTTGTTGGTGTTATAACTTCAACACTTGTTTTCTTATCAGGTTGTGCAGCTGATGGAGTTGTCGCTTGTGTTCCTGTTGTTGTTGGTGTTGTACTGCAGCATTCTGCAACAACTAAGATTACTGATTCTGTCTCCTTGTCTTCGTCATCATTGTAGTATACTTCCATTTCAATTGCATATGGTCCTGCTTTTACATTTGTAGGTATGTTAAATGTATACTCTTTTGAGTATGTAGTCTCATCATCGTCGATATCTCCTTCTTCAAGCTCGAACAATTCAAGATTTTCGTTAATGCCTAGTTCTTTGTTTTGCTTTAATAATAATTGGACATCTTCATCATTGCTGCCTAAGTTTGCAACTTCTACCTGTAATTTTGTTGTTCTTGAACAGCTTACTGTTGAAGGGCTCAATGCGAACTTTGTGAAGTCAACCATGTTGTTTTCTTTTTCAACTTTTATATTGATTGTTTTGTTTACCTGGTATTTTGTATTATCTTTGTCATCTGTTCCTGTTAATGTCAAAGTTAAGTCATATGTTCCTTCTTCTGCGTCTTTTGCAATATCAAATTCTATTTCATCAAAATCATCATCGCCTGGATCAAGGTCTTTAAATTCTAAAGTTTCATCTTGGCTGTCTGAATTTCCACCAACATCTTCAAGTTCAACTTCAACTTCAATATCGCTGATGTCGTGATCTTTCTCAGAATCGTCCCATGTGTTTTCAACTTCAACTCTTATCTTTAATTTGCTTCCAGGCCGTACATTATCAACTGAGCCGCCTGTTTCATCAACGTCTGATTCTTTCTTTCCATCAACATATGCGTTAATATCTTTGAATGCTAATTTTGAGCTGCTTCCAGATAC
>JAGVYW010000014.1 GCA_018303075.1 Candidatus Woesearchaeota archaeon
TTTACAATAATTAATTGAATTTCTATCATTTAATTAGAAGCTATACCTTTAGTTCCTTTGGAAAATCGCTGATTTCACTTGCTGGATTGGATGGCACGTAAAAGCAAAAAATCTTATTAAAAAAGATAATCTTATTGCTGATAAACAATTTATTGACTTCTCATCAAGTTACTTTGAGGGTAAAAAAGCAGCTCTCAATTATTTTAATATGCTTTGGAATACGTAGATAATTCCTTCTTCAGCACAGCTTCCATAGCTGCTAATGCAACTTCAACTTGTTCATCGTTTGGCTCTCTTGTTGTCAGTTTTTGCACAGCTAATCCAGGCAATGAAATTAGACGAAACAAAAAGTTTTTCTGATAATATGCAGACAATTTTAAAATCTCATACGATATTCCTGCAAGGGGCAATATGAAAATCAAGCGAACTCCAAACAAAATGCTTTTTTTTGCAATAAAACCAAGCGCTGCAAAACTTGGGAAAAGAGAGTTCACAGCAATTGGAATAAAACTAAACACAACTACTCCTATTAAGATTACAAATAAGATAAAACTTGTGCCGCATCTTGCATTTAATGTTGTAAAAGACTGCGCATTCTTGACAGTCAGTTTTTTCTTTGCTTCATAACAATTGACTGCCTTATGCTCAGCACCATGATACTGAAAAACTCTTCTTATATCTTCCATTTTTGAAATAAGAACAATGTAAATAAGAAACAATGTTAATTTTATAATTCCGTCGACAAGATTAAATAATGCTGCATTTGTTTCTTCATGTATATTGAGCAATGTTGTTAATGCATAAGGTGTCAGCACAAACAGCAGCAATGCAAATGCCAATGATACCATTATTGTAAAGATAATAGCTGCATTTGATAATTTCTCATCTTTTTCGTCTGCTGCTTCATTTGCTGAAAAATGCAGTGCTTTAATTCCAAGCGAAAGCATTTCAAAAAGCATAATTATTCCTCGAAAAAAAGGAAGCCTTAAGAAACCAAATCTTTGTGTAATAGATGAACATTTCTCGATTTTAACTGTAATCTTTTTGTTTGGCTTTCTCACTGCAACAGCTATAAAATGTGGAGATTTCATCATTACTCCTTCAATGACAGCCTGCCCTCCTACGTTAAGAAGTTTATTGTTTATTTGACTCATTAAACTTTTGAGATGTATTAAAATATATAAATGTAACTTTTTTCAGAGAAATTCGAAAAAATAACAGCACAAAGAAAACCTTTAAATAGAACAAAAATAAAAAAATAAAAAATCGAATGGAGTGAAGATTTTTTATGATGAAAAAAGCAATGTCACCTTTATTGGCAACTGTATTGATAATCGCAGCAATTGTCGCTGTTGGCGCTCTATTGACTACATTTACAGCTTCTTTAGGTGAATGCGGCAAGGTATTCATAGCATTTTCAACTGTAGGTGATGTTCCAAAAGTTTGTTTTAATCAGGATACTGCAGTTATTGAAGCAACGATTGAAAATGGTCCAAAAGAGGATGTTCCTGAATTTGCAATAACATTACAAGGCAGCAGAGATAATGAGAACAGCAGATTAAAAGAAAGATTTGGTAAATCTGTAACAAAAAAAATAACTATTCCTTATGATATAGCAAAAATGGGAAAATTAGAAAAGATTAAAATTGTTCCAATTATCTTTAAAGAAGATGAAGAAATTATCTGTCCAATCAGCAAGAATATTGTTGCTGAGAATATTAAAGAATGTTAAGTTAAAGAATGCTAAGAAATGAATTATTAGTATTATTTCTCATCAGCCAAGAAACAATCAACCAATCCACTTAATTCTCTGACAGCATCAGCAGCATTATTCAATAATAGAAGTTCTTCATCATTCAATTCTATTTCAACTATTTCTTTAAGCCCTTCTTTGCCGAGTATTACAGGAACTCCTACAAAAATATTTTTGATCCCATACTCTCCATTTAAAAAAACACAGCATGGCAATACCTTGCCTGTATCATTGACAATTGCAGTTATCATCTCTACAATCGAGGAAGCAGGTGCATAATATGCAGATCCAGTTTTCAATAACCCTACAATCTCTGCCCCTCCGTTTTTTGTCTTTGATACAATCTCATCGATCTCTGTTTTTGTCAATAATTTATCCAATTGCTTTCCATCTGCTTTTGTAAGCCTTGGCAGTGCTATCATTGTATCACCATGGCTTCCTATTACAAAGCAGTCAATCTTTGCTGCATCAATATTTAATCTGTCTGCAATTAATGTTTTGTATCTTGCAGTATCTAAGATCCCCGCCATTCCGATTACCCTATATCTAGGAAATCCGCTTGTTTTGTATGCAGTATAGACCATTGCATCCAATGGGTTTGAAACAACAATCAATATAGATTCTGGAGAATATTGAACTGCTTGTTTTACAACAGAAGAAACAATCTTTACATTTGTCTGCAATAATTCATCTCTTGTCATTCCTGGTTTTCTTGCAATGCCTGCAGTTATTATAATAATGTCTGAGTTTTTTGTAGCTTCATAAGAATTTGTTCCAATTATCTTTGTCTTAAAATTTTCAATTGCAGATGATTGAGTCATATCAAGAGCTTTTCCTTGTGGAACTCCCTCTAAAATATCAATAAGGACAATCTCATCAACAATATTCTTCAGTGCTAAGATATGTGCAGCTGTTGCGCCAACAAAACCAGAGCCGATTATCGTTATTTTCAAGATTATCACTTCTTGATTAGTATTTTAATTTGAAATTGTTATTAATCTTAAGGGAAATCAGAATTGTTTTTATAGTTTTCCATAGCATATAGAGTTTCCGAAAGATTTAGATACATATGAGATATGGAAAAGAATTAACAGTAGTAACAGAGACTATAAAGAATAATATAGTTTTATATAGTATTGAAAATTATTATAGGTTAAAAAATGCTTGAGCAAGAAAGAATAAAGGATGAAAAAACTATGCAGCTAAAACTAAACATCAACAAAACAGTAGAGCAAAACGCAGCAATATACTTTGAACTCGCAAAAAAAGCAAAAAGAAAGCTCGAAGGAGCAAATAAAGCAATTGCAGAAAACAAAAAAAAGCTTGAATTGCTTGTTAAAGAGCAGCAAAAGAAAGAGATAGATTCAACAGAGCAAAATTCTTTTCTACCAAAAGCAAAAAAAAGCTGGTATGAGAAATTCCGTTGGTTTTATTCAAGTGAAGGTTTTCTTGTGATAGGAGGAAGAGATGCAACAACTAATGAGATAGTTATCAAGAAGCATACTGATAAGGAAGATATTGTTTTTCACACTGATATGGCAGGTTCTCCATTTTTTGTGATAAAATCAGAAGGAAAAGAGGTTGGAAAGCAGACAATACAAGAGACAGCAGATGCAACTGCTTGCTTTTCACGAGCATGGAAACTTGGTCTGGCAACAACTGATGTTTTCTATGTAAAGCCAGAACAAGTAAGCAAAGAAGCAAATTCTGGTGAATACATGCCAAAAGGTGCATTTATGGTCAGAGGAAAAACTAATTACATTAATCCTGTAATGAAGATTGCTGTTGGCATTAAAGACAATCAATTGATCTCAGGTCCTACTATAGCAATACGAGCACAGACAAAAGAATTTCTCATTCTTCTGCAGGGCAAAGAAAAGCCAAGCGATATTGCGAAGCTCATAAAAAAGAAGTTCGGCAAAACTCTTGTGGCAACGCATGATGATATTATCAGAATGCTTCCAGCAGGCGGATGCAAGGTAGAAAACGAAAAACGGTGAAAACATTGCTTTGGTTATTGTATGTTATCAGCAGCGCGTTTTTATTCTGTCTAGGAAATATTGCTGAGAAAATAATCATCAGCAAATATGTAAAGAACAATACAATCTATGGCTATACATTTATTACATTCTTGGTCTATGGATTGATTGCATTCTTTCTGCTTCCTTTTGCACATTTTGATACAATAACACCATTTATTTTGCTGCTGATAGTAGTGCGTTCTGCTCAAAATCTATTATTTTACTTTTTTTGGATTAAACTAATGATGAATGAAGAGATCAGCAGAATTGTAGGAATATTATTTTTGTATCCATTAATCACTTTTTTTCTTGATTATCTGCTGTTCAAGACACAGCTTTCTGTTTTATTTTACATTGGATCATTGCTGATGATAACAAGTGCATTATTGATGTCATACAAGCCAAGCAAAAAGATCTTTGTTGAGAAGAAACACATATTCTATCTGTTTATGATTATTGTCTTATGGGGTGTTTATGGGATTCTTTTGAAATCAATTACAGCTGCTGTTGATATCCAAACATTCTTGTTTTTTGAGACAGCATCTGCATTGGTCATTTCAATTATCATTGTTTTTTTCTCAAAAACAATCCAGCAGCAGATATCACAATTTTTTGATGTAAAAAAGATATTCTGGATAGCTGTTGTTGGAGTAACTGCTTTGTATCTTGCAGCATTACTGCTTTCTTTCAAAGCATATAGTTTGCAAAAAGTATCTTTAGTTGCTTCATTTGAGACAATACAGCCAACTTTTGTATTTATCATAGCATTGCTGTTATCTTTATTCTTTCCAGAAATATTAAAAGAAGATATTGATAAAAAGACAATACTCTATAAGATTATTGCTCTTATTTTATTAATTATAGGTATTTGGTTAGTTATGCGGTGATTGATAAATTTTGTAACTCATCAGTCGCAAAATTTATACCGAAAGGTTTATTAGGTATAAGGAATACTTCCCTATAAATATGAAAGATAAGATAGTTAGTTATATAAAATCATTAGAGCCAGCTATTTTTGGTGAAAACTGTAAGCCTATTACTTCTGTTAAGATAAGCAAGGTTGTTGAGAGAGATTATTCTATCAATTATAATATCATCATAAATGGTACTAAGTATCTACTTAAGCTGAATATAAACAAAATGTTAGATATAGATTCAATGCTTGGTGTTGAGTATAATATTCTCAAATATATGAATGGTGTTTTTGGACCTAAGGTTTATCACTTAGATACGAGCAGAAAGACTTTTCCTTATGATATCATCATCTGTGAGTTTATTGACGGAGAAGCACCTAAAGAATATAACAAGCATGTTTTAGTAAACATTGCAAAAGTAATGAGTGTTATTCATTCTATTGATACAGATCAAATGAAAACATTTCTGCCAACAAGAACTCCTTTTGAAAACTTTGAATTATTTACTGCGTTTCCAAAAGACATAAAAAAAACAAAGGAGCTTGCTGTTATTAATCAGCTGATTGCAAAAGCAAAACATGAGCTTTATAATAATAAAAGCCTTTTTACAAATATTAATCAATGTTTTATCTATTATGGTATAGACCTGAACAATCTTTTATTTAAGGAGAATAAGATCAAATTAATAGACTGGAGCTTAAGCTGCAAAGGCGATAAAGCAGAGGATATTGCCTTAGTTTTTGCAGCTGCCAACATCTTCCATAAAAAACCTCTTGACCAAAAAACCAGAAATTTATTCCTCGAGCAGTTTACACTTTATGGCGATGACAGGACATTAGCAAAACGATTGAAATTATTTGAATTTCTGACATCATTGTATATTCTTTGTATTCTTTATAGGTTGTTATATTCACCAACAATACCTAAAGAAATTCTTAAAAAGCACAAAAAGAGATATGAATCTTGTTTAAGATATGGTATTGGATATCTTACACACAAATGATAGCAATTATACATACACATACATATCTCCAAAATCTATATCTCACTTGCATAACATTTAAATATTAAGGATGCTTATATAGATTATATTAGTTGGGAGTTATTAATTAAGTCTTTTCAAAGAATTATTCATAGTCATAAACTGTATCAACGAAAGGTGATAACATGGGATGTATGACAAAGGACATCCTGCAGGTTTTATCAACACCTCTTTTGCCTGCTGGATGAGCCTTATTTTTTTATATATGTTGTATCTCTAACTTTTTACTTCAACAATAACTTTATCTTATTTGCAAAATCAATTGCTTCTTCCTTTATTTGTTCAGCTAAGTTATGAAACATATGTGTCTGATCTACTTATCTTCAACAGCTATCTCCAGCACACTTTTAATCTGCTTTATTTTAGAAGTTATTCCATGTAACTTTTCTTTATCTTTTAGATAAAATCTAATTGTTGTAATAACTTTTTCTTTTCTTTGTTTTGTATTTACAGATTTGATATTTATCTTATTTGCTGCAAAAATACTTAATATTCTTGCAAGAAGTCCTACTTTATCCTCTAGCAATAATCGCAGAGCAATAATATTTTCTTCATTATCAATCTTCCATAAAAGTGCCACTTCTCTTTTTTTATCCATCGTGTGGATATTTATGCAGCCTTCTTTGTGGACAGTTATCTTATTATCTTTTGTAATAAATCCTTTTATCTTATCATTTATTTTTATATCACAGCATTTAGAAACTTTTAGGGGATAGTTTTTTCCAATTGCTTCTATTCTATTATAGATTTCATTAACACTGTAAAGCGCATCTTCTGAAGAATCGTGTTTTAATCTTTCTGCTTTTGGATCATGGTCATGTTCTATCTTTAATGTATTCTTGATTTTTGTTCGTGCTTTTGCAGTTTTTACAGATTTTAACCATTGCCGTGAAGGTTCTGCATTTTTATTTACTATAATCTCAACAATATCTCCTGATTCAAGATTATAGTCTAATGGCACTATTTTATTGTTTACTAATGCTTTTGAGCATTTATTACCTATGTTTGTATGGACCATATATGCAAAATCAACAGGTGTTGCATTTATTGGCAGGGAGATAGGGTCTCCTTTTGGTGTAAATACTACAATTTCATCATCAAACAAATCAACTTTTAAGCTCTCTATAAAATCAGCTGCATCTTTTGAATGCCGTTTCCATTCAAGAATCTGCTTGAGCCATGATATTTTCTTGTCAAATTTCTTATCTCTTTCAGTACCATGATATTTCCAATGTGCTGCAATACCATCTTCGGATATATGATGCATTTCTTCTGTTCTTATCTGAATTTCAACAATCTTTCCTTTATTTGTTACAACTGTAGTATGCAAGCTCTGATAGCCATTTGCTTTTGGTACTGCAATATAATCCTTAAACCTATGCGGCATTGGCTTCCATAAATCATGCACAATCCCAAGAGCAGCATAACATTCCGGCATTGTTTTTGTAATTATCCGTATTGCAACAAGATCATAGATATCATTGAATCCTATCTTCTTTTTCTTCATTTTTTTATAAATGCTGTAGAAATATTTTGCTCTTCCATAAACAAGAGCATCAATATGTTTTTCAGCTAAATTTTGTTTGATTGTTGCAATCATCTCTTCTGTGCTGTTTTCTCTTTCAGCTCTTTTTTCTGCAACCTTTGATCTGAGAAATTTATACACTTCTGGCTCAAGATAACGGAGAGATAAATCCTCTAATTCCCCTTTTAATCTCCACATACCTAATTTATGTGCAACAGGCGCATAAATTTCTAATGTTTCCATTGCAATCCTCTGCTGTTTTTCAGGCCTGAATGTTTTTAATGTCTGCATATTATGCAGTCTGTCTGCTAGTTTTATCAGAATAACACGAACATCTTTAGCAGTTGCAATCAATATCTTTCTTATATTCTCAGCTTTATAATCCTCGCTGTCTTTAAAATGTATCTTTTCTATTTTTGTTACTCCCTCTACTAATAAAGCAATCTCCTCTCCAAACAATTGTTTTACTTGTTCAATGCTGACAGAAGTATCTTCAACAATATCATGCAATAATGCCGCGCATAATGTTGCAGAGTCTGCATACATTTTCATAAGAATTGCAGCAACACCAATAGGATGAGTAAAATAATCTTCTCCAGTTGATCGTGTCTGTCCTTGATGCGCTTTCTCTGCAAGAACATATGCTTTTTTAAGCAGAGCAGTATCTGCCTTAGGATTATATTTCAGAACTTTTTCAATAAATTCAGATAGTGTCATATCCAATTGGTTAAGTATAGTATGTATATAATCTTTACTAAAATGAGAATTTTGTAAAAATTACTATTTTTACAAAATTCTCATGATTCGGGCAATACAGACAGAATGGATTAAGGTTATTCGTTTCCATCAGGAAACTAATAATTAAGAGATTAGTTTCTTGGAGGAAACGAAAGTATTAAATATTAGTTTTCTTTATAGGACTAATAAAATGGATTCCATGCAATTATTAAATCCTTGGTGGAAAGAAGCAAAAGTCAATCATTTACTTGCAAAACTATATAAAAGAAAGGCATTAATCAAACTTAAGCATTTGATGAAGTTTCGCCAGATAACAATTATCTCAGGTTTACGGAGAGTAGGTAAATCAACATTAATGTATCAAATAATAGAACAATTGCTAGAATCAAAAGTGAAAGCAGAAAATATTTTCTATTATACATTTGATGAAAAAGTAGATACAATTTCTGCGCTCTTAAGTAATTATCAGCAGCTAACAACAATTGATTGGAAAAAGGAAAAGTGTTATATCTTTTTTGATGAAATTCAGAAATTCCCTAATTGGAGCAATCAATTAAAAATGATTTACGATAGTTTTCCTCAATTGAAGATAATTATTTCTGGTTCCAGCAGTTTTGAATTAGAAAAAGAAGCAAAACTTAATCTTGCAGGCAGGCATTTTGTTGTTAATGTAGAACCTCTGACATTTATTGAATACTTAGAATTAAAGCAAAGCAAGATTGATTTAAACAAACAATTATTATGGGAAGAAGAAATTAAAAGAGAATTTCAGAACTATCTTATCAGACCATTTCCAGAAATAGTTGATTATCAAGATATATCTTTAATAAGGAATTATATTAGGGATAATATCATTGAAAAAGTGGTTAAAATAGACCTCTATAAAAAATTTGGCTATGTTAACATTGATCTTATTACACGTTTAATAGATTTATTCTATGATAATCCTGGCAGCTACATTAATTATGATGAGCTTTCAAGTGAATTGAAAGTAAGCAAGAAAACATTATTGCTTCACATTTATTATCTTGAGTTTGCTTATGTCATACGAAGAATACACAATTATAGACCAAATATACGGACAGTAACAAGGAAATTACAGAGAATTTATCCATATCATTGGTCATTGCAATTTGCGTGGAATGGAAATATCAATGTTGAAACAATAACTGCAACATTTTTTGATGCAAAATATTATTGGAGAAAAGAACAGAAAGAGGTTGATTTTCTAATTATCAAAGAAAAAGATATTATTCCAATTGAAGTTAAAGAAGCAAAATTATTGCAGAAAAGCGAACTTTCATCTTTTTATTATTTTATTAATAAATTCAAAAGCAAACAGGCAATTATTATTTATAATGGCAAAGAAGCAAAAGAAACAGTCAATAAAACAATTGTGAAAAAAATACCGCTGTTTAAATTGTTTTTATAACCATGAGAATTTTGCTTTGCAAAATTCTCATAATCAGGCAATTCTGACAGAAAGGATTAGATTGCTTTGTAAAGAAATTGCCTTATTATTTAACAAACTCAACATTCTCTAAATCTTTGAAACCAGAATCTCCTGTTAGGAATAAAATATTCTTTCTTTTGGCGATTATATAACCTATGCAATCAGCATATGATAAATTTCTCTGATTATATTTTTGTTTTAATTTCATAGCTCCTAATATAATCTCTTCATCTATTTCAACTATGCAATCCTTAAATTGATTATATGCATCTCTTGCTCTGCTCTCACCAAAATCTCTTAGAGCAACATTAACTATTTCTATTAGATTTAATATACTTATTACAGTAATGCTTTCATTATATTTCGCATAATTGATGGAACCTTTTAATCCTTCAACAAGAGCATAACTATCAAAAAAATAAACAGGTTTTACTTCCATCCTTGCTTCATCTCTTTCTTTAACTCATCAGTTGATTTATTCCATCCCTTAAATAATCCAAAGAATTCTTTTGCAAGCACTCCTTTTTTTATCTCTACAATAATCTTCTCATTCTCTTTAATATTTCTCTTTTGAGCGATTTCTTTTGGAATTATTATTCCCAATGAACTTCCCCATTTTTTAGGTATAGCCTCAAATTTTTGCATAAATATCACCTTAAACTAATTAGTTAGATTTAGTTATATTTAAGATTTTCTGTTTTGAATAAATTTGTTATTCATGGATAATAACTCTTTTCAGAAAGATTTATATAGTTTCCGTAATAAAAAATGATAAAAAGAGGTGTAATAATAATGCGTCGAAAGCATAAAAAAGGAGATTTATCATTATCAGTCAACGCAATTGTTGTATTCGTTCTTGCATTTTCAATGTTAGGCGTTGGTTTATTTGTTGTTAATTTGATTAAGGAGAAAGTATCAGCAGGTGTAGAAAGAGCAGGAAATCTAGATGACTTAAAAATACTACCAACTTCTGATAATCCTTTAATAGTTGATGAAGAAATAAAAGTAAAGAATAAAAAACTTACAAAATTAGACATTGGTTTTTATAATAATGGGGATTATGAAATAGCTTCAGCAAAAATAGAACTAAAAGAATGCATTAATACAAAAGATCCAGAATCTGATGTATCATTGCCATCTGTAACTTCATCAACAATTGAAAAAATAGATTCTGGCGAAGCAGTAGCTTTTAAAGTTACAATTCTTCCAGATTTAGGGCAAGCAACATATATATGCACATTAGTAGTTAAAAACGAACAACCTACGGAAGATCAGGATGAAGAAGCAGAATCAAAACAGTTCTTTTTAAACGTAGGAACATAAAAACCGATTAAAATCGTATAAAACCCTAAAAGTCGTATATTTATATTTTTAAAAAAACGACCGAAGGGAAGTTTTTTAAAAAGGTGATAATCAATGAAAAAAACAAAATCAGGAAAAAAGAAATTATCAGAACAGCAAGAATTTGATATCATGAAACTAGTCTTAGACAAGTTTTTATGGCTAGGCTTTGGTATTATGGCTCTTGGATTTTATGAAGTAGTCTTAGGAAATCAATCTGTTGCAAAAGGAGTTACTTTCCTTGTATCAGGAGCTATTTTATTAGTACTGTTCTTAGTATTGATTGTACGAGAATATGAGATAATAAAATAGAGAGAATTTTGCTTTGCAAAATTCTCTATGCCATGCAATCCGGACAAGAATTTTTATCCGAATATAAAAAATCTATCTGAAACTAGAGTGTCAACAATGATGAAAAAACAAAAAATAACTATTGTTCTTTTTTTATTAGTAATTGTTTCTGTTTTTCTTTTTCTCTCTGCATGCAGCAGCGAAGAAAAAGAAAATAAAGAAGACACTTGCAAAGTTGATTCTGATTGTGCAACGAAAACATGCCAGAAAGCAACGTGTAGTAAAGAAAAAACATGCAAATATACAAAAAAAGACAATTGCTGCGGCAATAGCAAATGCGAAGCAACAGAAAACAGCTGCAGCTGTAAAGATGACTGCAAACAAGCATGTGAAGGGCAAGTGCAGATTGATGAAAAGAATAAAAAGCCAGTGTACGCAAAGTTTCTAGAGCAGAAATGTGACGGAGAAGGAAAAGCAAGCACTTGTGAAGTTATGATTGATGAACAATTTACAACACCTCAAACAGTTACAACAGAAAAGAAATTAAGTGATTTAAAGTTTGGAATAACGACAACATATACAAAAGTAATTGATCCAACAAAAGCAAACATCAAAGTTGCGATTAAGATCACAGATGACTCACCTAATTTAATATTCCCTGTAACAATTAAGTCTATCAAACTATTATCAGGGCAATTATTGCTTGGGCAGAAAGATGTTGATGAAGTGCTTACAGCAGTAGGAGAAGAAACTGTACAACCTATCAAGATATCTTACAAGCCAAGCATTTGTGAAGAAGAAAAGAAGGTTTCAATCAAGATTGATTATGAATATAATAAAAAGATTTCATCAGGAGAAGATTTGCAAAGATTAAGCCTTGAAGAAAAGTTAGCTGAAAAGATAGCATTTGTCAAAACAGGAGAGCCAAAAGAGATTAATTGTTTTGAAAAATAGTATTTCCGAATTCGCTTCGCTCATTCAGGAAATACTATAACAGCCAAAATCACTAATTTAAACAAGACGAATTCCACTTGTCTATTGACAGGTGGTGGAATTCGTAAGCGTCAAGAACCACCTTAGGTGTTATCGATAAGCATGCCACTGGTTTTTTATTGACCAGTGGTTCTTGACAAATTTGACGAGCGGTAAATTAATTGCGAAGCAATTATGGCTTCAATATGCGAGGAAAATTTTTATGAAGAAAAAAGCAATGGAATTAGCAATTAACTTTATTGTTATGTTAATATTAGCTATGGCTATCTTTGGCGTAGGTATTTACTTTGCTTCTAATATATTTAGTAAAACATCAACAATTGGTTCAAGTTTAGACCAGCAAACAACAACAATGTTAGAGAATAAATTAAGAGATTCTTCATTGCCTGTTGCATTTGGAAAATTTAAAGAAACTGTAAAGAAAGGAGGGAATGTGAAGTTTGCCTTAGGTATTGCAAACATTGAAGAAAAAAATCAGAAATTTATTATTTCTATCTCCTGTGCTAAAGCAGTTAAGAATGGAGTAGACATTGAATCTCTTAATTGTCCAAAACCAGCAAAAGATGAGCAAGAGATTACAGTTGAAGGAAAAGAGTATGGAACAACAGCAATATTATTTGTCATTGATAAGAAAACAAGCACTGCAATGTATATCTATGATGTTATTGTAACTAAAGAAGGGGATGCTGCTGACGAAGAAGCTTATGGTGGTTTGCAGAAATTATATATTGAAGTGAAGTAGAATTTTTAGATTACTATTTACAGATATATTTATTTCTTATTATATCTCGTACTATTCCCAATAATCCTCACAAAACTCTCAACATCTAAACTAGCTCCGCCAATCAATACACCATTAATATCAAGCATATGCAGATATAAGCTTATATTATTCTCATTGACGCTCCCGCCATAAGTGATTCTGATTTCATTTGCAATTTTTCTGGTATAATTCTGAAAAATAAAATTCTTAATAAAAGCATGCATTTCTTCTGCTTGCTGCGGCGATGCATTTTTTCCAGTGCCAATTGCCCCTATAGGTTCATATGAAATAATCATTCTTCTAATATCGCTTGCTTTAATTCCATCTAAACATTCTTTGAGCTGTACAGTTATATATTTAAGAAAGGTCTTATTATTTCGCTGCTCAAGTGTTTCACCTATACAAAGAATTGGAGCAATATCATTATCTAATGCGTATTTTAATTTTTTATTGATCAGATCATTTGTTTCATGATAATACTGTCTTCTTTCAGAATGTCCAATAATAACATATTCACATCCTGCTTCTTTAATCATTTTGCAGGATATTTCACCTGTAAATGCTCCAGCTTTTTCCTGATGTACATTCTGCGCTGCTAAAGAGATTAACTTCATATCTTTCGTATTTATTCGTGTCATTGCTTTATGCATATCACTTAAAGCAGTAAATGGCGCAGCAATGATTACAGTTGCTTTTTGCAGTTCTTTTTGATATTGCTTCAAAGTTTCAAGAAAGTAAAGAGCTTCTGGATTAGTCTTGTACATCTTCCAGTTTGCTATGATAATTGGTTTATGTTTCATACAATCCCTTCTTTTAGGTTGTTAATCATATAACTTATCTCTAAATTTGATATCTATTTAAATATTACTTTTTCGTAAAACGAAAGTAATAAAAAGAACAGAAAAAAAGAATACGAAAATGGAACTCAAACAAGTAATTTTAGTCAGAACTGATCTGCAGCTTCCAAAGGGAAAAATGGCAGCACAATGTGCTCATGCAAGTATTGAAGCATTTCTAAAGGCAAATCAAGCTCTTGCAAAAAAATGGCACAACTCAGGAATGAAAAAAATAGTTTTGAAGGTCAAAGATCTCAAAGAACTTCATTTATACATCCAAGATGCAAAAGACGCAGGATTGACAACTGCAATCATCACTGATGCAGGCCATACTGTAGTTGAACCAGGTACTATTACATGTTGTGCAATTGGACCAGATGAGGAAAGTAAAGTTGATAGGATTACAGGTAAATTGAGCATGATGTGATTTTTAATTCCCAAGTGGTTATAAACTTTTATATAGTATGAGGTAAATAATTCTAAAATATTATAATTATTATAAAATGGGGTGAATAACAGTGGGAATACAAGAATTAGGTTTATCGATAGCGCAGCCATTATTGGAACTTATTCTAAATATTGGTAAAGTGCTTCCAGGATTAGTAGCAGCGGTACTCGTGCTTGTCTTTGGTTATCTAGTTGCATGGGTTGTTTATTACTTGCTTGGCAAACTCTTTGACTATATTCAGTTAGATGAATATCTTGTCAAAAAGACAAACTTAAACAAAAGAGTGGGCAATCTGCAAGTAAGCCATATTTTAGCTGTAATCAGCAAATGGTATGTATTTGTATTATTTTTGATACCAGCAGCTGGTTTAGTCAAATTAGATACATTCGCAGAATTATTAGTGCGATTATCAATATGGATACCAAAATTAATTGCAGCAGTATTGGTTTCAATTGTAGGATTAGTAGCAATTGATTATGTTATTTCAAGGATAATAGAAACAAAGGCAAACAAAGTTGCACTTGTTGCAAAAGGGATAGAGATTGTATTATATATCTTTTTGCTACTCTTGGTGCTTGAACAATTTGGCATTAATATAACATTGGCAGAAAACAGCTTTTTATTGGTTGTTGGAGGAGTAATGCTTGCACTAGGCTTAGCATTTGGTCTTGGCTTTGGATTAGCATTAAAAGAACCAGCAGCTAAATTGTTAAAGAATCTTAACAAAAAATTGTAAGTAAAAAAATCATAACAATTCTATTGTTATGATTTTTAAGATTTTTTTCTTTAAAGAGATTTTTTATGGACTACGTCGAGTAGGTGGTGTTTTAGTTGTTTGATGACTATATGGCTCTAAAGCATCCCACAAACAGACAGGATCATCTTGCATAGCAGATTTTCTATCACGAATTGCATCTGTTGTATCTTTTGCATACCACGATTCTCAGTAGACTGTGATATTGTAATTAGAGATGAAACTGAATATATTAATAAAAAATGTTATCGATAGGATGACAGGCGTCAATTTCTCAGCAGAATGGATTTCTCAACACTCAAGAATACAGATATAAGAGACGTATTCATGATGATTCCAAACGTTAATAGCAAAGAATGGATAATATCTGAAATTTCTTCAAGATATGATATTAATGACAGATTATCAAAAATAATCAAGAAAATAAATTCAAAACAATGTCAAGAACCACTGGTCAATAAACCAGTGGCATGCTTATCGATAACACCTAAGGTGGTTCTTGACGCTTACGAATTCCACCACCTGTCAATAGACAA
>JAGVYW010000021.1 GCA_018303075.1 Candidatus Woesearchaeota archaeon
AAACTTCTCCGACGGCAGAGCTATATCTAGTTGGATTTGTTTTCATAAGAATCACCTTCATTATTTTTTAATTTTAAAGAATTATAGCTAAAGCTATAACCAAATTTATTAATGGTATTTTTGTTTTTGGTCGATCTTCTCAAAAGGATTATGTATGCAGAATTGATAAATTTTCACCACCAGTTTTAAACTGGTCGGAAAGCACAGCTTCTAAAAAAGATTTAATGGACGAAGCCCTATTATACCTAAAATACTTAAAGATATGATAAACCAAAATAGAATTTTCTCTTTTATGTTTTCTTTTCTTGCAGACATTCAATCACCAATTATTATTATATAACTTGATGTATTTAATATTTGCTAAATCAATTAGTTGTTCGACATCTTCCTAAATCTTTTTTCAATATTAAATCCAAGAAGAGAATAGACAATTGGCCGCAAAATGCTCCACCAGCTTTTGAAAGGTATCATTTTGCTGTAGCTTTTTCCTTTTGGCCAATACTTTGGCACACCAACTTCTTTATATCGAAATCCTTTTTTGATTGCTTTCAGTAATAAATACGGTTCCATTTCATAACGGTTCATACTGGAATAATTGATATTTACTCGTTTCAATACTGCAGATTTAAAAGCTCTAAATCCATTAGATCCATCTGTAATGCTTCTTCCAGCTGCAAGTGAGAATAATAATGAATAGCACATTGTAGTTATTCTTCGAAAAAATGGCTGTTTTAATACTAATCCTTTTATTTTATACCTAGATCCTTGTACAAAATCAGTTCCTATATCAACAATCTCCGAAACAAGCTTTTCGATGTACACTGGATCATCTTGATTGTCTCCTCCCATTGTTACTAAAATATCAAATTTTTTTTGCAGTGCATAATTATATCCTGTTCTGATTGCAGCTCCAGCTCCTTTATTCACAACATGTGTTATCACAAATGCTCCTGCTTGTTTTGCTTCTTTTTCAGTATTATCTTTGCTGCCATCATTGACAACAATGATTTTATCAATAATTAGAGATTTACTTTTAATGTCAGAAACAACTTTTCCAATCTTTCCCTGTTCATTATATGCTGGAACAATCACTGCAATTTTATTTTTTTTATACATTTCATCTCAATTCTCCTATATATCTGATTGCTATTGTTCTCTTTTCTTTCAATGCTTGATACGCAGCATTGATTATTCTTACCATTTGTGTACCTATTTCTCCATCAACAATCGGTTGTTTTCTATTTTTTACACAATCAATGAAGTGTAGCAGTTCATCTTTCAATGGTTCTCGTACAGGAATAAATGGTTTTATATCGTCACCATCTTGTTTTGTTATTAGGCTGAATTCTCCAAAGCTATTGTACTGCGGCACAATTCCTTTGTCAAATATAGTTAATTCATGTGTTAAATAATCAAGATAAGCACTTTTCTTCTCACCAACAACCCATAACTCCCTTACTTTTTTAGGAGTCAGCCAGCTTACTCCGACATTTGCAATAATGTTTGAATTAAACCTTAATGTAATAAATCCTACATCTTCAAAAGGAGATTCCTTATATGATTGTCCTACGCAAGTAACTTCAGTAGGCATTT
This sequence comes from Candidatus Woesearchaeota archaeon, assembly GCA_018303075.1. Lineage (GTDB taxonomy): Archaea > Nanobdellota > Nanobdellia > Woesearchaeales > DSVV01 > JACRKF01. The sequence continues at coordinate 1,594 of JAGVYW010000021.1, forward strand.
CATCAAGCAGATAACAAAAAGTATCAATATCATGGAGTGCAAAATCAGCAATTACTCCGCAGTCAAATCTAGGAGTCATTAATCCCATTCTTGCTCCATACATAAATCGTATTTTTCCAAATGTTCCTTTTTTGATCTCATCTTTTAGTTTATTTACACCTGCATTAAACCTAAAAATATGTCCTACCATTAATATCCTATTATTCTCTCTCGCAATTTTTGTTAGTTCATCTGATTGCTGAATATCAAGCGTTAAAGGTTTCTCGACAAGTACATCTTTGCCTGCAAGCAGCATTTCTTTGACAACAGGATAATGCATTGATGCAGGAGTGCAGATGCTTACAGCTATGATGCTTTTATCATTAAGAATTTCTTTATAATTTATTGTAATATCAACATGAAATGTTTTTTGTAAAGGTAATAAAGATTTCTCATTCATATCGCATATCTTTACTAAATTTGCTTCTCCAATCTCGCTGAGAACTCTCACATGATTCTTGCCCCAAATTCCTGTTCCAATGACTGCGATATTTATCATGAAGATGTAACCCCATACGTACGGCTGAACATAGTGAATGCCGTACTAAATTTGTTTTTGATCAAACTTTTTCTTAAAAAGTTTGTTCCTGTTCCAATGACTGCGATATTTACCATTTTTAATCATGAATTCTAATCTATTTTAAAAGCTTTCGCTCAATATATTAATGAGAAATCTACATATCTAGTTCATCATCCTGTACATAATTCAAATCTTGTTGTAAAGCAATATAAGCTTTCTGTAGTTCTTTTCCAAGATATGCAGCATGATCAAATCTGGATAATAGTTTATTGTTGATAATTGTCTTGTAAATATCTTCTGGTGTTTTTCCAATGATTTTTACAGCAACAATATTTCTTTTTCTGCATAATCCTACTTCTATTTGCTTCATTTCTTTCTTTATTTTTACAAGAAAATATCCTGTTTTATCGAATTTCATTCTATCTTTGCTGTGGTTATCAGCAAATAGTTCTATTGCAGATTCTGAATGTATAGAATTATCAACAATTATTCTATTATTCTTTAAATCATAGATACTAATCACATTAACAGGGCAGGAGTATGCAGCTTTCATAAGTTTTTTTAGTTCAGAGTGATTAACTGTAATATCTCTATATTCTACATTTGCTTTTTTATAATTATTTTGTAGCTGTGCTTTTTGCTTGGAAAAACTGAAATAATCTGGAGCATAAAGCAGACAATTCTTATTTCCAACACATTTATTTACTTCATGTTTTATTCTGATACGGTTAATTTGCTTCATTTTAGATGGATTTGGTAATTACTTTATATTTCTTATGTAATCTCATAAACTGCAGCTTTGTTTACTCTGCCATATTCTGCAATTTTTGTCATAGTTATGCTGGAGATATCTGCATTGTATAATATCTGTTTTGTTTCATCTAAAGAATATTCAGTATAAACAAGTATCTTTTCTGATAATTTGTTTCTTTCTTCTGTAGCTTCTAATATTTCTGATTTGTGATTCATAATAAAAACAGAAGAAACATCAAAATAATATTTGAAATGTTTATGTTCTTTATCTCTAATGCTTTGCTCAGAAAGAATAGCAATAACACTTGGTTGAACATTTAGTTTGTTGCCAAAATCATAAGAGTTTATTGCTGTAATTGCTTTGCTTTGTATATATGCTTTTTGAGTAAATATTTCTTTAGATGGCAGAAACATATCTACTTTCTCCTTAAAAAAACCATACGTTATATAAGAAGATAAAATAACTGATACAAATAAAAATAAGTAAATAGTAATTTTTAGCAGCTTTTTATAAGCAATATATTTTTGAAATAATTCTCTATAACCTATCATAGAAATAAGCATTAACAACGGTATAAAACTTACGAAAAATCGTAGTTTTTCCCAGATATAATGGAAATATGGTGAAAAGATACTAAACCAGAAGATTCCAAATAATAACATCATACAGAAGCTAAACAATAAATATTTATGAAATTCATGATAGTTTTTTTGTATTGAAACTAATTTTCTAATTGAAAAACAAGTATAGGCAAGAAAAAGAATCATTCCAAAGAGCAGCAATATTGGTATGATAATCAAAGTTAAAAAGCTATTATATATTACATTACTAAATGTTAAACTGCTTTGTGTAAGTAATGGACCTATGTAACCATGATTAGTGATATCAGTTGTATTTATGATTGTAAAAAATAGCCAGAGGAGAGCAGGAAGCAGAACTAATAGTATAAATATTATTTGTGGGATTATTTTTGAGAGAAATTCTTTAGTAAAAATGGCTCCCAATTTTTTGTCTATTTTTGATTTTTTTATTATGCTGGTCAATTTCACAATAAGAAAAGGCAATGCAAACAGTCCTGCCGTATATCTTGATAGGATTGCAAGTCCAAAACAAAAAGCAGATAAATAATTATGTTTATTTTTATCTTCAAAGTCATAAAGGAAATAAGCTAATACTACAAGAAATGTGGTTATTGCTTCAGATAATGGTAATGCTGTTGTAAAGTAAAAAAACCATGGATTAAATAATGTTAGAAGTGCTGTTACGACAGCAAATTTCCTCTCAATAAATCGTAAGCTAAACAAATAAATAAGTACAACAACAAGGCTTGCCCAGAAAAATGCAGAAATTTTGACGGCAAACATTTGATCTCCAAATAACATAAATATAACGCTTGTCATAGAAAAAAGAAATGGATATTGTGTATGTAATTTTCCGTCAATAGTGTAAGTTCCTGTATCATACAGATTTTTAGTCAACTCAGCATAGACGACACTGTCTCCGCTTAATGGATAATGAAGAGCTGGCAATCGAACAATAAATGCAAGAAGAAACAATGCTATTGCTATGTATACATCTTTTCTTTCAATATTTCTGGTTATATTATTTGTAATCATTGTATTATTCAATAATTTATATTATTATTTATGTCATTATAGATAATTATTATTATTTTTACTTATTCAACAATGAATTATATAATGCGCAATATTTTTTAATGATTATATTCCAATCATATTTCTGTTTTACAATCATCTGCAATTTCTTTCCAAACTCTTCTCTTTTTTTTCTATTAAACAACAAAGCAATTTTATCACAAACATCTTTAGTATTATATTCTATAAAATATCCTGTTTCCCCTTCTTTGATTATCTCAAGTGCGATTCCAACATGTGTTGATATTATTGGCAAGCCAGCAGCAGCAGCTTCTAAGAACGGCTGTCCAAAATTCTCATACAATGAGGTATACACAAAGATATCAGCGTTTTTATAGTATCTTATCAAATCATCTCCTTTCATTTCTCCTCTAAAAGATATACGTTCATCAACACCCAGCATTTTAGATAATTTTTTTAGTTCTCCAATATAGCCTGTTCTGTCTGTGCCGCTGTTCACAATCTCTTTCCCAATAATATTCAGTTCAATATTTTTATTAGGATATTTCTCCTTTAATATTTTAACTGCTTTGATTAATAATTCAAGATTTCTATTTCTAGATATTCGTGCAACAGATAATAATGAAATTTTATTCTTATCTTTTTTCTGGATTAATTTTTCCTCAGCTGTTTTTTCATACAGAGAAGTATCGATTCCAACAGGAATTATATGAATCTTTTTTTTATCAACTCCGAATTTTATTGCATCTTCATATTCTGATTTAGAATTCACAACAACTGCATCAGCATCAATTGCTGGCAATTTTCTTTTCAAAGAATCATATACAAGATAAGGCATCTTCACAAGTTTATTTTTAAGAAACTTATCATATCCAAGCAGACTTCCGTGTGTGCTTAACACAAAAGGAATCTTATGCTTTTTAGCAAATTGATAGCCTTGTTCAGTTTGATAGCTTCTATATGTATGTGCATGAATGATGTCAATCTTTTTTTTAGCATTGCTTTCTTCCAATGCTTTTCCTAAGCCTGGGCTGATGCAGTATTGCATTATCCGTGCATACGCTAGTCTTTTGACAGAAACAAGATTAATAAATTCTTCATCAGGAACATTCTTGACATTATAATAGGTGGTAAATACGGGAGAGCTGATATTTTTCTTCTCTAACTCAAGCGAAATCTTATATGCCTGATTTACTGGTCCAGTAATATTTGGTAAAAATGTTTCAATTACACGTGCGACTTTCATAGATGCAATCATATAAAGAATAAAATGATTATGGGTTTAAAAAAGTGATGAAACAATTTGCTTATTTCACATTATACTTCTCCTTAATTTGCACACATCGCAAAAAAGATTTCCCAATAAATAACTCTCTAAGCAGCAGCTTTACAAAATACCATCCAGTTGCAAATGTTCTTGCTGTGCTTTGTCCGCCAATCCTATCACCTTCATATGTTTGAATCTCTTTAATTTTATATCCAAGCTTCAATGCTCTGATTGATATCTGAAATTCAATGCCAAATCCTTCGCTGTCAGGATTTAATCTCCAGAACTTGCTTTTTTTCATGCCGCGAAAACCATTGATTGAATCAGTTAATTTTCCATTCCAAAGAATATCAGTTGCTAGTGTAAATCCTTTATTTCCTAATCCTCGTATTGGCAGCCAAACATCATCATCATCGCTTCTGCCACCTTTCATAAATCTGCTTCCAACTGCCATGTCATAACCTTGCTCTAACCAATAAGCAAGTTTAACTATGTCTGCGGGATCTTCATTGCCATCAGGGGAGAAAAATATAACATTTTCATATGCTGCAACTGCACAACCAATACGGAATGCTTCAGCACGCCCCATCTTTTTTTGAGTGATAACACGCAATCCTTTCTTTAACAGAAATTCTTTGCTGCCGTCTTTTGACTGTGCATCAATTGCAATTACTTCTGCAAATCGATTGACAGGAATTTTCTGAAACAGCGCATTTAATCCTTTTATTTCATTTTTTGTGAGTATAAAAAGTGTTGAATTATACTTTTTCTCTTTTAGATTATCTTTTGATTTTTCTACTTGTTTAACAGTTCTTTTTTGTACCATTCTATCGTACTCCTTATTCCTTCTTCAAGGCTAACATCTGTTTTATAATTTATTTTTTTGTTTGCCTTTGACACATCACTGCATCTTCTTGGCTGCCCTTCTGGTTTTGATGTATCAAAGACAATTTTAATTTCATTTTCTTTATTGCATAATCTTAAAATTATTCCTACAAGTTCTTTGATTGTCACTTCTCTTTCATCGCCAAGATTCAATGCATCACATTCTGCATAATTCTCAGTGATATCTAGTAGGCCTCTTGCAAAATCAGTAGCATACAGAAATGATCGTGTTTGGTTTCCACTGCCCCATACAACAAGAGGATTTTCGCCATTTAATACTCTTCTTATCAATGCTGGAATAACATGCGAAGTTGCAGCGTCAAAATTATCTTTTGGCCCATATGCATTTGACGGTCTGACTATCGCTATTTTCATTCCATATTCTTTTGCATAACATTTTGACAAAAACTCCTGCATTCTTTTTGCCCAGCCATATCCTTCATTTGTCTGCGCAGGGGTATCCTTAAATCCTTCTTCCTCTGAAATGGGGATAGTACATAGCTGAGGGTATACACAAGCACTGCTTACAGTTAAGAATATCAGGACATTATTTTGCCTTGCAGCTTCTAATAAATTCATAAAAATTAGAAGATTATCTTTAAACATGATGCTTTGGTGTTTGCTGTTTAATTCAATTCCACCAACTCTGGCAGCTAAATTTAATACAACCTCTTGTCCTTTTGTAACTTCCTTGCATGATTCCATATCAAGCAGATTTACTTCAAATATCTGTATTTTGTCTTTAAACACAGCAATATTTCTATCTTCATCATTATTGCCTCTTGTTTTGAAAGAGGTGATGCTTACAATTGCTTTTTTTTCAAGCAGAAGTTCAACAACATAGCTTCCAATAAATCCGGACCCGCCTGTGACCAATACTTTCTTTCCTTTCCAAAAATTGTTTCCATTGTTCTCCATAAACAAAAAGAATGATTGTTGTTTTATAAAGTTAATCCAATATTATCTTTTCTTACACTTTTTCGTAACTCTTATTAATCAATTCTTTCTCCATTCTCTAAATGAACACAAAAACACTTAAGACATTCAACTATGCATTTCTCCTTGCTATAGCTGTGCTTATTTTATTTCCATGGTGGCTTGTACTAAACTCAATAATCATACAGACAATAATTATTACTTTATTGTTCATTGCTTTGATCATAAGCAGAAGATTGATTGAGAAATATCTGCAAAACTCACAGCATGATAAGCAAGATGAAGCACAGGATTCATCATCAGAAATCTCTTTCAATCAGCTGCCGATTTCACAGTCGCAGGATAAATTAAATCTATATTCATTCGTCAAAGAGCATTGGAGATTTCTAGCAATGCTTTTCATATTGCTATTTATTCTGCATGCATACGCATTGACGTTTCCTGTTTTGCCAATTGACGACGAACATTTTCATGCAGCAAAAGGATTGTTTTTCATGATTCCAATAAAAATGATTCTAGAAAAGATATCTCTTATGAACTATTATCCGATAATCATGTCATTTCTATTTATTTTGATAATAACAATTCTTTATTTTTTTTACAGGATTATAAAAAAGAAAAACATTGAACTAAACACCTATAATGAATTACTTTACAAATCAGCATTAGGAATAATCCTATTTTTCGTAATTATTACACTATATCATTTTTGTATTTATTATACAGTGCATAAATTCTTCCCTGTACTAAGTCAGCAGCAGTTTGCATGGCTTATTCGTTATGGTCCAATTGGAACAATCTTAAATACAATCCTCTCAGCAATAGGATTTCAGGAATTATTCTTTATCAGATTGCTGCAGTTATTCTTTTCATTTTGTTCAGCAATCGTTTTGTACCATATTTCCCAGTTCTATATAAATAAAAAATCAGCTGCATTTGCTGCAGTTCTCTTCCTTGTCCTTCCGTCTGTATTCTACTTTGGCAATCACGCATTTATGGAATCAGGAGTTATTTTCTTCACATTATTAAGTGTCTATTTTTTCTTAGTATGGTATCAGCAAAAGAATCCAAATTATCTTTTCTACACATTTCTCACATTGTTTTTTGGTTTTTTCTACAAGGATTCATTATTGTTTATTTTTATTCTGTTTGTCTTATTCCTTATCTTTGAGATAATAAAAGACACATTCAAAAGGTTGACAGTAAAAGCAGATATAGTAAAATTAAAAGATATTCTGAAATCATATTGGAAAGAAAATACCTCGTTTATCCTGCTATCTCTCTTATTTCTTTTCTTTACATTATTCTGGTTAGTTATAAGTAACAAATATCTTGCACAGTCTTATTCTGCGGGCTATAAATTTTTAATACATAATCTATTTTCAATAACAAAATTGAGCATGTACGCAGAATTGTCTCCATTGATGCTGACATTTCCTGTAGCAATAATTGCAATAATCGGTTTTTTATTTATTCTTTTAAAAAAGAAAACTCCGCAGGAACGTTTGCTTATTATCTGGATTATTTTATTATATCTCATTTATACATCTTATAATTGGAGTGTTGCAGTTCCTCGTTTTTATCTCCATTTTCTGCCTGCAGTATTGTTAATCTTTTTCATATTCACAGAATGGCTTTATTCATTTTTCATGTTTAATACAAATACAGTAAAATATATCTTTTATCTTGTAATAATTCTTTTTGTCATAACAATAACTCTGTATCAAACATATCATGAAATAGATAATAGATATTGGGATTATGATGGTTTGTATAAATTTATAGAGAATAAAGTTAATAAAGAGGACAAGATATTATTTCTGACACATGACGTCTACTATTATTTCTTTAAGTATAATATAAAGAATCTAATTATCACTGAAAATCAATTTCGAGCTCTTGGAAGAACACAAGACATTGAACAATTCTATTCATATCTTGTCGCAAACAATATTAACTATGTCGTTTTTCCAAATGCAGGTGATTTATACACAAGCATAAGAATGTACTCGTCTGATCCTTCAAAAGATAAATTGCTTGATGAAGACAGGGCAATTATTTTACAATTAAACAAAAGGTTATCAGAAATAAGTGTGAATAATAATCAACAAATATTTGTTTCAGGAAATAATGTTATTTATTTGATTAAAATAGAAAGAAAGAATTAGTTTACTGATAATTACTGTTAGTATTTGTTGAGTTCACTTCGTTTACTCAACAAATACTAAAATTTATAAATTGCCTTCTTTTTCTTCAGTATTATGGATTCAGATATACTGCCAAAAAGAAAGATTGAATTAGGTACATTGCAGCTTTCATCAAAAGCAAAACAATTAGTCAATGAAGTTCTTGATTCAAATAGATTATCTTATGGAAGATTCAGCAGAGAGTTTGAAATAAAGTTCTCAAGAATTCATCAATGTAAATATGGAATTCTAAGCAACTCAGGCACATCTGCATTGCATGTAGCATTGGCAGCATTGAAAGAAATACACAATTGGAATGATGACGATGAAGTTTTGGTTCCTGCAATAACATTTGTAGCAACATCAAACATAGTGATTCATAATAAGATGACTCCTGTTTTTGTTGATGTTGAAAAAGAGTTTTATGGTATTGATTCGCATCTGATAGAGCAGAAGATTACACCAAAGACACGCGCAATTATCGTCGTGCATTTATTTGGTATGCCATGTGATATGGACGCTATCAATGCAATTGCAAAAAAACATTGTCTGAAGATAATTGAAGATTCATGTGAAACAATGTTTGCAAAATACAAAGATAAATCAGTAGGAAATCTCAGTGATATTGCTTGTTTCTCGACATATATTGCGCATTTATTGACAACAGGTGTTGGCGGCATAAACACAACAAATAATATTGAATATGCAATAAAGCTTCGTTCTTTGGTCAATCACGGCAGGGATTCTATCTATTTTTCGATTGATGATGATGACAACAAATCTCCAGATGAACTGAAAGAGATTATCACAAAAAGGTTCTCATTTGTTTCAGTTGGCCACAGCTTTCGTGTAACAGAGATGGAAGCTGCATTAGGTGTTGCGCAGCTTGATACATGGGATGATATGATTACAAAGCGAAGGCATAATGGGAATTATCTAATGCAAAAGCTTTCTCATCTGTTTAAATTCATACAATTGCCAAAGATACGAGAAGGTGCTGAGCATTCTTTCATGATGTTTCCTTTAGTTCTGCATAATGAACAAAAACAGCAATTTGTCAACTTTCTAGAAAATCACGGGATAGAAACGCGTGATTTAATGCCACTAATCAATCAGCCAATCTATAAGAGACTCTTTAGGATTAATTGTGCAGATTATCCTATCGCTGATTGGCTCAACAAGAATGGGTTTTACATTCCTTGTCATCAAGATTTAACTAAAGAAGATTTAGATTATATTATTGCAGTTTTTAATGAATATTTTAAAAATGTTCAATCGCACTAACTGAGTTTAAAACAAGACGAATTCCACTTGTCTATTGACAGGTGGTGGAATTCGTAAGCGTCAAGAACCACCTTAGGTGTTATCGATAAGCATGCCACTGGTTTATTGGTTCTTGACAAAACGACGAACGAAGTGAGGAATTTTTTTATGGAAACAAAATTATTATTCAACAATTCCCGTGGTGATCAGCTAGTTGGCATTCTAAATAAGAAGAGCAGCAAAGATATTGTCATTCTCTGTCATGGATTCACAAGCGACAAGAACTCTGCAAAAAATATTGAGATCACAAAGAGATTAAATGATGTTTCAACATTTCGTTTTGATTTTTATGCTCATGGAGAAAGTGATGGCGCTCTTGAAAATATAACTGTTTCAGAAGGTATTGATGATATTCTTTCAGCAATAAATTATCTAAAAAAGCTCAAGTACAAAAACATTGGTCTGCTTGGTTCAAGCTATGGTGGATTGTGCAGTATAATGGCAGCTGCAAAGGCAGTAAAAACAGACGATATTCAATATCTAATCTTAGTTGCACCTGTTTCAGATTGGGAAGATGCAAAAAGAAAATCACAAGGCGAACAATATTTGATAGACTGGCAGAACAAAGGCTATGCTTATTATCAAAAAGCAGATGGAAATAAAATTAAGTTAGGTCTATCTTTATACAAAGACTTTAAAAATAATATTGCATACATAATCGCAGATAAAATTAAGATCCCTGTATTGCTTGCACATGGCACAGAAGACAGGTCAGTTCCTTTCCAGCAGTCTTCAAAGTTATTTAAATTATTGCAATGCGACAAGCAGTTTGTAAAGATAACAGGAGGAGATCATCGCTTTTCAGATCCAAATGATTTAGAGCAGTTAATAAAAGTAATTATCGATTTTATAAACAATCAAGTTCATGGTATCGTAGATAAGTAAAGCATATAAATAAATAAAATATTCTAATAATATGCAATATCAACCATTTGTCTCAATCATTATTCCTGCATATAATGCAGAGAAATATATTGGATTAGTTTTAGAAGCAATCTCAAACCAGGATTACCCAAAAGAAAAGATAGAAGTTATTCTGGTAGACGACAATTCAACAGATAAAACTATAGAGATT
>JAGVYW010000040.1 GCA_018303075.1 Candidatus Woesearchaeota archaeon
GAAATCAATACCGGTATCACAAGGGAAAGCTATTCTGAGAGAATTGAGAAATATGTAAAAACAGAACAGATTATAGTGATCAGCGGAATAAGAAGATCTGGCAAATCTACAATAATGAAACAATTCATCAAACATAATATCCAAAAAGGAATAGATAAGAAAAACTTTTTATATCTCAATCTGGAAGAGCCACAATTTACGGGACTGCTTTCGCTTGATTTTCTCCAGCAGATATATGATGCTTATAGAGAGATAATCCAACCTATTGGCAGATATTTTATCCTTCTTGATGAAATCCAAAGAATAAAAGGTTGGGAGAAATTTGCAAGGGCTTTACATGAAAAGAAAGAAGCTCAGATTATCGTGTCAGGTTCGAATGCAGATTTAATCAGCAAAGAATTCGGAACCCTACTTACAGGAAGATGGTTAGAGATTAAAACATATCCTCTTACATTTAAAGAATTCTTAGAGTTTAAACAAATAAGCATTAAACAAAGATCAGAAATCCTACTTCAGAAGATAAAAATAAAACAATTATTACGCGAATATCTCCAATTTGGAGGATTTCCTCTTGTGGTATTGCAGCGAGAAAAAGAAGACATTCTTAAGAGATATTATGATGATATAATTACTAAAGATATCGCTGAAAGAAATAATGTCAGAGAAATAGAGAAATTAAGAAACCTATCTAAATATTATCTTACTACAATTTCATTATTCTTTTCATATAGGAAACTTCTTCCAGTAATTGGAGTTAGCCTTGATACAATTGAACGATTTTCGGAATATCTCAGTGAATGTTATCTCTTATTTTATGTGCGAAAATTTTCTTATTCATTGAAAGAACAAGAGATAAATCAACGAAAAGTGTACACAATTGATCCAGGAATCGCTACAATGATTAGTTTTTCATTCAGTAGAAATATTGGGAGAATTTATGAAAATGCCGTATTTATTTATCTACATCAGAAACAACATGAGATTTATTATTATAAAACTGAAAGCTATGAAATAGATTTTGTCATCAAACAAAACACAAAAATTAAATATCTTATCCAAGTATGCTATGATTTAAACGTATCAGAAACAAAAAAAAGAGAAGTAACTGCTTTAATAAAAGCAAGCAAAGAATTAAAGTGCAATAATCTGATAATAATCACAGAAGATAAAGAAGAAGAAGAAACAATCGAAAATAGAAAAATAAAATATATCCCATTATGGAAATGGCTGCTGCAATAAAAAAGTGATTAAACAAACTAAGCACGACATTTTCTTTCAGAAAAGTCGTGCGACTACACTTTCAAACTTACAACCTTGCTCATGTTATGCTCATCCATAGATACACCATACAAAGTGTCAGCTTCAGAAATCACACCTTCATTGTGTGAAATTATGACATATTGAGCTTTACCTGAATATTTCTTGACTAATTGGGATAATTTTTCTGAGTTATGTTTGTCTAATGCCGCGTCTACTTCGTCGAAGACATAGAATGATGCTGGCTCGTATTCTTGGATTGCAAAGATAAATGCTAAAGCTGTCAATGTTTTCTCTCCTCCAGACAAACTTCTAATGTCTAAGAATTTCTTGCCAGTGATCCTTACTTTGATTGCAACACCTTCTGCTAATGGATCTTTTTCATTCTCTAACTGCAAGAATGCAATTCCTTTTGTTGATATTGACTGGAACATCTGCTGGAACTGCAGGTTAATTGATTCAAATGCCTTGAGGAACAAATCTTTCTTTTTTGTCTCTATCTCATTCATCATGACAAGAACTTCTTCTTTTTCCTGGCGCAATTTATCACGCTTGTCTAATAAACGATTATACTCTTTCTCGATTGTGTCATAGACCTCAAGAGCCTTCATATTAACACTGCCGATGTTCTGGAACATTTTTTCAAATTCTGTTATATCCTTCTGCAGCTGCTCCTCTGTCTTTGAAGTAAACAACTCTACACCTGAGTATTTTGCATATTCTTCCTGCAAACCAGATAATTCTGCTTTTACCCGCGCGTTTTCTATTGAGAATATATTGCGTTTCTGCTCATTTGCTCTTGATTTTTGCTCTGTGTTTACTAATTTTGTTTCAATTTTCTGTATTTCTCCATATAATTTATCTCGACTTCCAAATAATTCCTTGAACTTACCATAAAATTCTTTCTGCTGTTTTTCTTTTTCATCTAGTTCTTTTGATTGAAAAGAAATTCTCTCCTTTAAGTCGAGAATTTCTTTCTTAAATATTTCCTCTTCTTTGTCGTGCTGTTTTAATATTTTTGTGACGTTTTCTTTTTCTGGAAGAATGATATTATTAGTCTGCATCGTAATATTTCTGATAGCTGCCTCGAAATTAAGATTTTCTTCTTTGAGCTGAGATCTTTTCTGTTCAAATGTTGTCAATTCTGCAAGCAAAGTCGGATTGCGAAGCTGCATCACTTTTGAACGCAGATCCTGTTTTTTGATTTTTGCATCAGCCAAAATTCGATTAGCCTCGCTGATTGAGTTCTGTATCTTTGTGATTTTCTGCTCAACTTCCTGCACAGCTGTTTCAAAATCAGATTTTTCTTTTTTTGTTGATGTTAAATCATCTGATTCAAGGTGCAATGCTTTTTCTTGTTTGATTATTTCGCCATCTAATGCTGCTTTTAATTCTCTTAGACTGGTTATTTTTTCTTCACTTTCTGATTTTCTTTTTTCTAAAGCTTTTGCAAGCATCTCTGTATCAAGCAGCTCTTTTTCAACACGCTTTAATTCAGCTGCTAATTCTTTCTCTACAAATTTAAGCTCACGGGTCTTTTGGCGAAATCCACCCTGCATTGCTCCAGAAATATCTGCATAATCACCATCAAGCGTAACCATCTTTATTGTACCTATGCCAATCCTTCTTGCAACGTCAATGTTATCAACAACTAATGTTGAACCTAATACATAAGAGAATACACCTTTTAATTTTGGCTCACATTGAATCAGATCCAAAGCAAAACCATGCACGCCATTGCTTGAAAGCAGTTCTTTTGCATTTGCAGGAGCTGATGAAGACTTTATCTTGTTTAATGGAAGAAATGTAGCTGTGCCTAATCTATTTTCCTTAAGATGTTTAATGCAGTTTGCTGCTGTCTTGTCAGAATCCACTACAATACTTTTCATCCTTGCGCCAGCTGCAATTTCCAAAGCGACAGCATATTTTGCATCAACCTGGCCTAAGCTTGAGACAGTGCCAAGCACTTCTCCAAACTTGTTTTTATTCTCCAGAATTGCTTTTGATGCAATATCCATTGCAGCATTTTCCCTTGCACCGCCTGATTTTGCCTCTAATTTTGAGAAATCTTCTCTAAGAGAATTTAATCTATTTCTTGCATTTGCCAATTGTACAGTCACTGTTGAATCTTCATTAAGCAATGTGTTTAACTCAAGCGTTGTTTTCTTGAACTCTACTCTCTTTTGCTTTAATTTCTCAAGTTCATCTTTATTTTCTTTTTCAACAGCCATCACTTTGTTAATCTTCTCTTCAAATGAATTTATCTGAAATTCTAATTTATCTTTTTCTCTCAATAAATTTTGCTGCTGCTCACGCTTGGATTGAACATCTTTCTGTGTATCTTCTATAAGCTTGTCAACTGCTTCTATCTCCTTATCTATGTCACCTGCACCTTCCAACTTATTTTTTTTCCTGAACTCTTCAATCTTCTTCTCAATCTCATCAATTAGTTTTCCTGCTGACTGCTTGTTCTTTTCAGCATTACTTTTCTCTTTTTCTAATTCAGTTATCTTTGCATCCAGCTCAGATAATGTTGCAAGAAGCTGGTTTTTTCTAGTAGATATCCTGAGCAGTTCATTTTCACAGAAACCTATTCTTGCTTTATTTGTTTCAATTGATACTTTTAACTTTTCAGATTCCTTGAGCATTGCAACCTGCTCTTTTTCTCCCTTTTGTTCCACTTCCTTGTTAATTCTATTTATTTCTTCTTTCATCTCATTTATTTTCTTCTTGCTTCCTTCAATCTCTTTGTTTAATTCATTGATTATTGCATCATATTTCTTTATTTCATCATCGAAATTTGTTTTTTCATCTTCTTTCTTTTTAATTTTCATATTGAGCAATGTTGCTTTATTTCTAGCAACCTTATCGTTCAAATCTTTGTACTTTGATGCTTGATCTCGTTCTTTTCTTAATTCTTTTAAATAAGTTTCACGTTCTTTGAGAATAATCTCTGCTTCATTTATCTTTTCATCAACTTTCTGCAGCTCATTCATCGCTTTATTCTTTTTTTCTTCATAGATTGAGATACCTGCAATCTCCTCAATAATCTGCCGTCTTTCAACTGTTGACATAACCACTAGACGCACAATATCTCCCTGCAAAATTATATTATAACCATCTGGATCAATATTTGCAGCTGATAAAAGATCAAGAACCTGCTGACGTGTCATCCGCTCATCATTAATTTTGTATACACTTACTCCTGCCTGCTTAACGATTCTCGTTATTTTTATCTCAGCAACATCCATTGGAAACTTTTTGTCAGTATTATCAAAATAAATCGAAACTTCAGCAAATTTTGCAGGCTCTTTTGTTTTTCCGCCATTGTAAATTAAATTAGAAGCTTTTTCAACACGCAACTCTTTTGCTGAACCTTTTCCTAGAACAAAACAGAGTGCATCCATAACATTAGATTTTCCTGCACCATTTGGTCCAAGTATACAGTTGTAGCCTGAGCCAAATACCATCTCTACCCTGTTGCCAAAGGATTTGAATCCTTTCATCACCATTCGATTTATCTTTGTCACGATAACCCCTTTTTTACACTTTTGTAGGATTAATGATTAAGAATTTATATATAAAACTATGTTTTTTATTAAAATAATGTCAATTTCTTCTGTTGTTTACTAATTATTACCTTTTTATATGTATCCCAAGATTTTCTAAAAAAAGGATAAAGATTATAATTATCTTTAATAAAATTTTGAGTTTTAGGATCACTTGCATAACCTGAGCCAAAGTCTATATTATATTGCTGCTTAAGCTTTTCAATCTCTCTATCTCTTGTTACTTTTGCAAAAATAGATGCTGCACTGCAGATAAGATGATTTAAATCTGCTTTGTGCTGCACAAAAAGTTTAGTTTTTTTAGGAGAAGATTTCTTCAGATAATTAGTATATTCTTCAATATTTGTACTAGGGCAATCAATATAGGCTGCATCAGGTATGAGCTTATTAAGAATGATACTGCACTTTTCTGCTTCAAGCCAGTTGAGATTTAATGCTGATGCTGCTGAAAGAGCATGGTCAATTTCTTCAACAGAAACAATAACAATCTCATATGCTGCAACTAGCTTAATTATTTCTTGGTAGAGCTCTTCTCTTTTCTGTGCTGAAAGCAGTTTTGAATCAGTCACACCTAATGATCTCAATATGTGCTCATCTTCTTTATTGAGAGCAACACCTGCCATCACTAATGGACCAATAACAGGACCACGTCCAGCCTCGTCAATACCACAGATTATTGTCATGATAATAAGGGATTCTATTTTTGTTTTATATAGTTTTAGTATTTTGAAAACGAAATATTTATATATTCTCATCGATAGAGAAAAAAAGAATGGTTCAAGAAACTGTATTTGGCAATGTTATTCAATTCTTAGAAAGACTTGGAGTGTATGATGTAATACTACCATTTATCCTTGTATTTACAATTGTGTTTGCGATATTTGAAAAAACAAAAATATTTGGTACAGAAGATGTTGAAGGAGTAAAAACTGCAAAAAAAAATCTTAATGCAATGATTGCATTTGTTATTGCATTTTTAGTAATAGCTTCAGCACAGCTTGTAGCAATTATTAATAAATCACTGGCAAATATTGTTTTATTACTGCTGATTTCAGTCTGCTTTTTACTATTGATTGGATCTTTCTTTTCTGAGAAAGAAGAAGTAAAATTAATTGGAGGATGGAGAACATTTTTTATGATTGTAATGCTTATTGGTGTTGTACTTATATTTTTAGCAGCTATAACAACTAGCTCTGGAAAAAGCTGGCTGCAAGTGATTATTGATTCTGTTGTCAATAACTTTGATTCAACTGCAGTCAGTTCAATCGTGTTATTAATTGTCGTGCTAATATTTATGATGTATATTGTTCGTGAACCAAAACATAGCCATGTTGGAAAAAGTGGACATGGCGAAGACAATAACGACAAAGAACATCATTAATATAAAAAGATTAAATATCTAATAAATACCTAAAGATTTATATACAAGTAAATAGTAAAAAGTTGATATTTATTATTTGAATATAAATTTATTAAAAAGGAGGGTGTAATTATGCCATTATATGCAGGTGGTAGAGCACAGGATTTATTATACTTTTTAGACAACTATGGTTTGAGTGATGTTATAATCCCATTCTTATTAGTATTCTTAATTGTATTTGCGGCATTGCAAAAAACACATATTCTAGGCAAGGATAGAAAACAGTTTAATGTTGCATTATCATTATTACTTGGTTTAATGGTTGTATTACCTCATGTATTTGGAAAATATCCGCCAAATGCTGATGTTGTTACTATTATGAACAGTGCAATACCAAATGTTTCTATTGTTGCAGTTGCTATTGTTATGTTATTGTTACTATTAGGAATTTTTGGTGTTGGACCTGATTGGGCAAGTGGAGGAGCATTTTCAAGTTTTATCGCAATTGCTGCATTTGGTGCAATAATCTATTTTTTTGGAGCAGCAGCTGGATGGTGGCAAAATATTACCATTTCATGGTGGGGTTCTGATACTACGTCAATAATTATAATCATATTAGTCTTTGGACTGATTATTGGTTATATTACTAAAGATGAAACATCTGCAACAAAAGCAAGTGCATTTAGCAATGTGATGCAAGATGTCAGAAAATTCTTTGGTGGCGGCGGTGGAGGTCATCATTAGATGGCAACGCCTGCAATTGATATAAGTTTACTTGCAAGATTCTCTCCTGTATTTATATTTCTATTATGTTTAGTACTTGTTTATGCATTATTAGCACATACAAAACCAGTAGGTGACCAAAAATTAATTTATGCATTGGTTGCATTAGGCATATCTATAGGTGTTGTATTATCTCCACCAATTATGCGAATGATTGAATTTATGGCACCATGGTTTACAGTGTTATTTATTTTTATGATATTTGGAATTATTGCATATAAGATATTTGGTGCAACTGATGCAGACATCCATACTGTCATAAAAGAATATGGCGGATTGCAATGGACAATTGCAATTATTGGCATACTTATTGCATTAGGTGCATTATCTGCTGCATTTGGACAGCAAAGTCTTGAAGGAACCGATGGAACAGCAACAGATACAGGAGATACTATTACTTTTGAAGGAGATGATGGAAATTATGCAGCAGGAACTGATTCACCTAATTTTAAAAGCAATCTAGAACGAACATTTTATCATCCAAAAACATTAGGAATCTTGTTTGTTCTTGTTCTATCTGCTTTAACAATAAGTTTATTAACTGGAAAAATGACACCTAGTTTTGGCTCTGGGGGAGGAGGACATGGGCATTAACTATGGTCTGGGAACCTGGCTCAGTGTTATGTGATTCGCTCTTGTCGTTCAATCTACAGAATTTCGATTTCTACTTTGTCTTCAAATCACGTGTAATCCTTGATAATTCATTTACATTCTCTGTCATCACTGGCAAGACTTTAGAGAATACTTTGTCCATTGCTTTAATCTCTGCTGCAATATTTGATAAGTTTTGATCGTATTGACCTATTTTACCTAGAACACCTGTATGCAAGGTTGTGAAATCTTTTTTCATGTCTTCAATCTCTTGCTCTACTTTTGTTACTCTACTTTCAACACGATCTTTCCATTCAATAATCTTATTGATGCTTCGTACAATCTCATTCCATTTTTCATCAATTATTGCTTCTGCTAATTCTTCCATTCGTTCAAGTTCCGGTGATTTTCCTCCAGGATAACTTGGACCTCCAGAATATCCACCATCTTGTGCAAAAGATTGCGGTGAATTAGGTACATCGCCTAATCTTGGACCAATAGGAGGAGCTTCTCCAAATGGATCTCCTTGTGAAACTGACGGAGCCATTTCAGTATTCATTGATTGTAATTGTTGTGCCATTGGTGGTGCCTCTTTTTGCATTGACATATGGTCTGTGTTTAGTTCAACAGTACCTTTAATATCAGCTTGATTCATTGCGTCAAAAATTTGTGTTGATTCATAATCATTCCTTTGCAATAATTGTATAATCTGATTATTACTCAATCCTTGCTGACGCATTGCTATTACTCTGTCAACAGGAACTCCTTGAGGAGAACCATGATGTGCATGATCTCCATGATCATCGTTTTTTCCAAATCCAAAAAGTCCCATATAACTTCACTTTCAACTATAGAGCTGTGTTGTTATATAAAACTTTCTAAATTATTTTAAAGCTTTGCTTTAAAATAATTTAGTAATCTGTGTAACCAGTGAATACTAGTTATCATTAACCATAACTAACATTAATTACATTTAGTATCCTTATTGTTAAACAATAAAAAGCGAATGAAGTGAGTTTTTTATTGTTTTTTATCATGCATTGCGTTTTCTAATGCTCTTTTGACAATTATATCAACATCCCTTTGTGTGACAAAATTTAACGGTTCCCATAAATTAATATATTTATCTAACATCTCTACATCTTCTTTTTTAGCAGTTGCTTTTAATTCTGAGATTATAAGTTTCATTTCATCTTTTATCTCAGATAATTGTGATTTTAGCTCTGAAACTTCATCTGTCAATAACTTTACGCTTTCATGCACATCTTTGTTTGTTTTTAGAGCATTTTGCTCTGTTACCTGCAAAATCTTTCTAAGACTAGAATAACGCTCTTCTATAACACGCATCCTGCCTGATGTATCTCTGACAACTTCAGAAACTTCCTGCAAATCAGTAGAGAAATCACGCTTTTTTGGCTGCATTGATTGCATCTGCTGCTGCATTTGAAAATCTGTTGGATCTGCCATATTTTATAAGAAATGATAATAGATAATAAATGTTTGTAAGTATTTAGGAGTAGTTATCCCCTATTCAATTTTCCTGATCAATTTTACTTGCGCCAGGACCTTGTTGATTGACATACTTTGATTCTTTTCTGACATTATATGGCTTTTCTGCTGGTGAAGATAATAGCTGGAAAGCGATTTGGCAGATTTTACTTCCAGGATATAAACAAACCGGTAGTTTTGAGATGTTTGCAATCTCTAAAGTTAATTGACCTGAGAATCCAGGATGCACATTTCCAGCAGTTGAATGAACTATAATACCTAAACGTCCCCAAGAACTTCTACCGTCTAACCTACCAACAATATCTGCAGGCAATGTAACTGATTCAATTGTGTTTGAGAGAATGAATTCTCCTGGATGAATAATGAAAGGATTATTGCCATCTTTTAATACTTCAGACATCAATTCCTCTCGTTTTACATTTCTTGGATCAACATGAGTAATATCAGAATGTTTGAAAATAAGAAATTTATTATCTAATCTGAGATCAACTGAACTTGGACCAATGTTTTCCTCGAGAAATGGCTCAATTGTGATTCTCTTTTGTTGAATATATGATTTGATGTCTTTGTCGCTGAGGATTGTCATGAGTTTTGGTGTATGTTTGTGTTTTTAAAGATGATTATTTTGAGAGTTTATATTATATATTCTTTTTTATTTCCTAAGCAATTGTTTTAGAGAACTTTGCAAAGAATTTTGCAAAGTTCTCTTAAGAACATTGAATATTCTGAAGTTCTGGTGGATAATCACCAAGATCTTTAAAGAAGATTGATTTCTTCTGCGTGTCGATTATTAAAATGAATTTAATTCCTTCGTACTCGAATGTTGTTTCTTTTCCGTCAGTGAATGGGAAAGATTTTTTTTCTTGTGAAACATATTTTGTTTCTTGTTCATTAATCTTTACATATTTATTAACATTAAAGTTAAACTGAAATTCAATTGCACCTTGATCCTTCTGTAATGATTTCCAATTAAGTATCTTAACAACATATAATTTATCCAGACTCCCATCAGAGATTACAAAGTAACTATCTCGGCATGCATCAAATGTAACTTTTTCTTCTTCAGTCTTTTTCTCTTGATAGATACAAGTATCACCTTCAATATAATATTCTTTTTTTACTATCCCAAAATTATATGTTTTATAACAAAATAGATCTGTTTTTGCTTTACATATCTGTTTGTATCCATAACATATCTCAGATTCATCACAGTTGATTATTTTATAAGAGGTGAAATCAGAAGTCGAAGATTTATTGTTATCACAAAAATTCTCATTTAAACCACCACCAAAAAAAATAAAAGTACCAAGAGAACCATAACAATCATCTGCGAAATCACCATGAATATCACTATCAACACAATTTGCTTTTCCTGTGCATCTTCCATCTTCACATTTTTCATAACCTTTTTTAATACAATCATATTGCTCTTCTTTGTAACCATTTATTGTACATGCTTGTTCGTATAATATATTCTCTTTGCAATAATCGTCAATTGGCATTTTTTCTTTTTTGTCATTGTTATCAACTTCGACTGTTGCAAAACCTTTAGTCTCATAATTTAATCCATCTGAATCTTTGCAGAATTGCTGATTAGGACAAGGTTTGCATGATTCTCCGCCGCAGTCAACTGCTAGTTCATCGCTATCTTTTACTTTATTATCACAGCTTGGCTGAGTGTTGCATTTTCCAAATTGTTGGCTACAACCATAATCACACTTTACAACTGAATATAATTTTTCACTAATCTTGTAAAGTGATTTTGGAACGTAATTGTCACAGCTATATTCAATTAAATATTGAAAATCTTTGCAGTTATCAGAAAGTGTTGTTGTTATAAATTTTGAAGTTGATTTTTTATCAACCCATTGAGTTTGCTTAACTAGCTCTTGAAAAGTTATCTTTCCATGTATAAATGGCTGAAATCCTGTTGGAACAATGCCAATATTATCTGTCTCTTTACAAGATGGAGATGTTTGAGTAGAACTCTGCTTTATGTTCTTAATGCTATACATATCTATCTCTTTCATCTTTGCGGAAGCTTTATATGCTTGGCCAACAAATGAAGAATAACTGTTTGTATTCTGTGTAGTTGCAGTAAATGAGTCAAATGAAATTCCAAAAAAGATGATTACTATAATTAAAGAAATGATGATTGTCCACTTTATTATTTTGTTTTTGTTTTTTTTGTTAGGTGTCATGTTTTTTCCTCTATAATTTCAATATTAAATTTTGTCAGTATTCAAAACATTTGCCTTCAAAACAGCCGTTTTCACATTTTTTGTATATAGGAATTCCGTTATCTTTGCATGTCCACTCTTTTACAAAAGTGTTGTCTGAGGCTAAACATTCATCTTCCATAATCTCTTTTTTTGGAGGATTTCCTTTATGAATTATCTCTATAAAACCCTTGGTATAAATATCATCTTTGTCACTGTCAATGCATTCTGCAAGCGGATCTTTTATTACAACATCAAAATCACATTTTCCTGCTTTGCACTTGCCTGGACAATGAACCAATTCATATGTTACATAGATAGAATCTGAGATTAATTCTGCATCTTGATATGCATAATCCAAATTCTTTGCTCCACATTTATATTCTTTTAACAGATTGCTTTCAATACAAATGTCATTGAATGTTTTTAGGATTGGCTGAGAATTCTCAAATCCTATTCCAGCAGCAGAACCTGTTACATATTCTGGGTTTGGCTCTTTTGCATCTGTATCTAGGCAAGTTAATTCTTTACATTCTCCCTGTAAACATGCTTGCCCATGCGGACAACTAAACCATTGCGATTGTACTGTTGTTCCGTCGCAATAATATTCTTTAACAATATCACCATAATTGCCATCTTGAGATTCTATTTTCTTGCCTAATCCTGCATTACAATTATAACCATTATCGGTAATGTCAATAATTGATTCATCTGCAATTGATTCATCTGTTGAACCAGCTAAACAATATGTAACACCACAACTATCTTGTTTATAGACTGATGGATTGCTTGACAAACATATTTTTGGAGATTGTGTTATTGATTTCTTGAAAATGTTTTTTCCAGCGTTTGTATCTGCATCACCATCTACACATTTTATTTGATTTGAACAGCATGCACCATTTGCACAACCATCAAATAGATCATATCCATATACTTCTTTTGGACAATCAAATTGCTTATAACTTGGGGTATTTCCATTACAGTATGCTTCATTAACTGTATCATCACCAATACAATCGTCTTGTAATGGACCTGATGTGATTATCTCTTGCGAGTTTTTCTGTTCTGCTGAACCAGGAATTGAATATTTTGTATCATAACTGTATAAATCAATTCCTAAAATAGAATCTTCGACTGTTAATACAGGAGCATATGCATCTGAATCAATACATGTTTTTTTATCACAGAATGCACCATCTTCTGTTTCTAAACAACCATCACTGCAAAACTTAAACTCTGTTGCATCTCCTTCTGTTGTGCAATATTTTTCTTTTAAAATATCACCATTGCAAGAATCAGGTATTTTCTTTCCTTGAGAGATTACATATCCTGCAACTGCAAAATTAATGCCTTTATTTTTGTTTTCATCTCCAGATAAGTCTTTATCAGAATCATATGAACAATCTTGTTTTTCGGAACATAATGGACAAGAACCACCACAATCAATACTTTGCTCATCTTGATTCTGAATGCCGTCATTACAGCTGCCATATTGCTGTTCAGTTTCTGTATAACAACGAGCTTGTTTTCCATTACATCCATATTTGCAAGTAATTGCATCAAAAATATTTAGAGATTTACTCTTTGATTGTAAATAATTATCACAAGAATATTCAATTAAGTATTTATTATCCTTACAGCTATCTGTTGCTGTGTAACACTCTTGTGTTTTTGGGTCATAATATAGAATTGTACCTTGTTTTGTTTCATCCTTTTCCGCATCAAAATTATCAACACAATTTTGCTTAATTTTACAGGATGCATACTCCTCTTCAGAGTACCATGATATTTGTGCATTGCCAGAACCTGGTTTGCTTGCAGCCAATCTTTTTGGCTGTGATTTTCTCTTTGCTGTTTCATATGTTTTTTCTTTATATTCAGCACTAAATCTAGAAATATCCTCTGGTGAGAATTTTGTTTCTATCTGATACTGGCGAAAAGCCTGACCAACATAATCTTTTGTTTGTACTAACATAACTATTGTAAAGATTATTAATAGAAAAAGTACAGCAATTAAGATAACATATGTATAATTCTTTCCCAACATGCTCTTTTTCATATAAAACCCCTTTTTCTTTAGTTTATAGAGAGAAGTGTTTATATATTTTTTGGGAATGCTATTGAGTTTTGGAATAATAACATTAATAAATAATGCTCATATCTAATCAAGTATGGCAATCATAAGTATTTTTGAAATTGCAGATATTATCATAATGACGCTTGCTGTTGGATTTATCTTTAAAGATGTATTTCAGAAGCATCATCTTGAAAAGTTTGACAAGAGTTATGATCCATTGGACAAATATATAGAGACTACTGACAATAAAGAAGCTGCTGTAAAGAGGACAAAACAATTCTTGCAGAGTTCTTTTTTTATTGCCTGCCTGGCAACAGCACCAGCGATAATATTTCATGAGCTAGCGCATAAGTTCACTGCGCTTGGATTTGGAATTGAAGCTACATTTCATGCTGCTTATTTTTGGCTGATGATAGGTGTTGTGCTAAAATTACTTAATTTTGGCTTTATTTTCTTTGTACCTGGATATGTTAGCCATTTTGCTGCAAGTTCTCCATTAATTGACGCAGCAATTGCATTTGCTGGACCATTTTTGAATTTGGTGTTATGGATTGGAGCATGGCTTATTTTGAAAACTACAATTGTTAAAGGCAAATTACTTGTTGTATTACAATATACTAAGTATATCAATATGTTCTTGTTCTTCTTTAATATGATTCCAATTGGACCATTTGACGGAGCAAGTGTGTTTCGAGGATTGTTTGCTGCATTGTTGGGATAAGATACTTTTTTATACTTATTCAACCATAATAATGATAAAAGGTGATTTCCTATGCAAACAAAGTTCAGAAGAACAATTCATCGCTGGGGAAGTTCGTTAGCAATTACAATTCCAAAAGCTATAGCTAAAAAAGGAAGATTGAAATTGAATGATAATGTTGTTGTTGAGATGAAGAAAGAAGTTACGCTGAAAGATTTCATAGTGAGGAAGAGAACCTAATTACTGTTGTGGAATTATTTCAAAACAATTAACTTTAAAAATTCCAGAGATTTTCTCAAACAATGCAGCCAATAAAACAAGCAGAAATGCAGGCAAAGACAGGCAAAGATATTTTAGACAGTATTTCTACACTTTCTGATGAACATGAGTTTTATACTCCTATTCCTACTGAATATAAAGTAGGAAATACAAAATATATCATTGTATTTGGTACAGTTATGAGTGGATTAGGCAAAGGGATATTTGCTTCTTCGCTTTCGTTTCTTCTGCAGAATAAAGGTCTAATAATTGCGCCGATTAAATTAGAAGGTTATCTTAATATTGATTCAGGAACATTAAATCCATTCCGACATGGGGAAGTGTTTGTTTTAGACGATGGAATGGAAACAGATATGGATTTAGGCACTTATGAACGAATTCTTGACCAAGAACTATTAACTGAAAATTTTACGACAAATGGCCAGATATTAACAAAAGTGCTTGAACAAGAAAGAAAAGGAAAATATCTAGGAAGAGATGTACAATTTATTCCACATGTTACAGGAGAAATCAAAAAGAAACTGCGAGATTTAGCTGTAGCAAAAAAAGCAGATGTTGTTGTCGTTGAAATCGGCGGAACTGCAGGTGATATTGAAAGTATGTATTATATTGAAGCAATGCGGGAGCTTGCATACGAAGAAGGAAAAGAAAATGTTTGTTTTGTTGCATTAACTTATATTCTTGAACCACATTTTCTTGGTGAACAAAAAAGCAAAGCTGCACAACTTGGTCTAAGAACATTGATGTCAGCTGGAATCATGCCGGATATAATTGCATGCAGATCACATCATCCAATTACTGAAAAAATAAAAGAGAAGATCAGCATTTATTCAAATGTTCCAGTAAGCAGAGTTGTTGGGTTACATGATGAAGATTCTATCTATAAAGTTCCTATGCTGCTGAAGCAAACTAAGATTGACGAAGAAGTTATTTCACTGCTCCATATTGCTAAGGTAATAGACGCAAAAAAAGAAAAAGAGATGTTAACTAAATTGCAGAATTATATTACTGTTGTTGAAAATCCAAAACATGAGATAACTATAGGAATAACTGGCAAGTATACAACAATTCGAGATTCATATGCATCAATCTTGAAAGCATTAGAACATTCAGGAGTAGCAAACAACTGCAAAGTAAATGTACAATGGATAGAAACAACTGAGATTGAAGATGGAAAGATTTCTGTTGAAAAAGCTTTAGCTGGATTAGCTGGAATTATTGTTCCAGGAGGATTTGGAAAAAGAGGAGTTGAAGGAATGATTACATGTATCAAATATGCTCGTGAAAATAATCTTCCTTATTTTGGACTATGTTATGGATTCCAGATGGCATTGATTGAAATTGCAAGGAATGTAATTGGACTGAAAGATGCGCATACAACAGAAGTAAATCCAAAAACAAATCACCCTGTCATTGATATTCTTCCTGAACAGAAAAAGATTGAAGGACTTGGAGGAAATATGCGTCTTGGCGGCAGGGATATAGTTGTCAAAGAAGGAACGCAAGTGTATGAACTTTATGGCAAAAAAACAATGATCCGAGAGAGGTTCAGGCATAGATTTGAATGCAATCCTGAATATATAGAGCTGTTTGAAAAAGCTGGTGTTATATTTTCAGGGAAAGCGCCACAATATAATATTATGCAGATATTTGAATTGAAAGATAAATCATTTTTTTGCGGCGTGCAGTACCATCCTGAATTTACATCTAGAACATTTAAACCAAATCCGTTGTTTTATGAATTTGTGAAAGCTTGTATTGAAAAATAAAAAAAACATTTTCTTGAGCCATGAGTTCCTGGCAAAACTGCTTTTGCATCTCTAAAATGAAAGTCATGCTCTAACTTTACAGACTCATGCTGGTAGATGTTTTCATATGCTGTTTATGAAAGTATTGCTATATAAAATTATCTATAGATATTCCTGAGATTTTAACTTTTTTTCAAAGAAAGCTTTATATATAACTAAAACTAAAAAATATTTAATGGTTAAAAAAGAGCAGAAAAAGAGTTTGAAGCATCGTTTTTTAGAACATCATGCTATACACAAAGAGAATCATAGAAAAACAACTGAAGCTGTATTTATGTTTGGATTGCTGTTAGTTGGATTTTTTGCATTTTTGCAGGCCATGCCTTTTTTGACAGGATTTGCTGTGGCAACTGGAGATGCTGTTGTTACAAGCGCTAGCACAACTGCACATGCTGTAAGTGCAATCAATAATAGTGAGGATAGATTATATTTTAAATTATTCGCATATACTGCATGGATAATGTTATTTGGAATAATTTCTGTTGCTGTTATCAATAATAAAAGGAAGAAAGGGCATTATAATAAGAGATAACATCACTTACTTTTTTGCTAAACTCCATAATAACGTAAAATTAGTATGATACGCTTTTGCTACCTCTTTGCTTCTAATTAATGTTGCAATTGGCTGTTCACTCCAAACAATAATCGCAATCTTATCTCCAAATATCCATGTATTAGCAGGCGTTTCAAATTCATCAGGTAAATATCTTATCTCAACATTCTTTAATTCATTATGACGTTCCTGTTTTCTAATTTTTTCACAATATATTATTTTAATATTCAATTTTTTCTCTAATCTTTTTCTATGAAAATGATGATAATATATTGGAAAGATTTGTTTGAGTTTACCTTCTGCACCATAAACATACATCTCTTTTCCTGTTCTTAACACATCTTCTGCTATTGTCTTAACAGCTTTTTTCCCTTTAAAGATTGTTGCTTCTTGGCTTTCTTTTGAAAGCTTTCTTTTCATGCTTAATTCCGGTAATATTTTCTCTATCTCTTTTTTATGATCATCAAGTTCATCTTTCTGATGTTCTATATAATCCAATAATTGTCTTGTCTCAACTACCTCAAAATGCTTTATTCTTCCAATAATTACATAAGTAACTAAACCCTTCTCAATAAGTCTTTCCAGAATATCATAAACTGCTGTTCTATGCAACTCTACTTTTTTAATTAAATCACCTGCAGATGTAGACCCCATACCTAACAAATCCAAATATACTTTAACTTCGTTATTTGTTAAACCAATTTTGGTCAGCACTTCTGTATTCATTCAATATGCAGATAGTTATTATAGATTTATAAATATTTCTGTTTGTTATAAAGTTATATGACAACAAATCTTAATATACTAATTGAAAACTACCATCATCTGATAAAGATGAAAAAAATTAATATGTTGTTGATTGTAATATTCTCTTTGATTATTATAATCGGAATGGTAATTGTATCTTCTTTATATTTATCGAATGAATCAAGCCAACCAATTACTGGCCAAGCTATTCTTAAGGATGATGTAAAAGTAAAAATAGGTTATCGTGAACATTTACTTTATCTTCCTGCTTATGTTGCACAGAAAAATAATTATTATGCTGAAGAAGGGTTAGAAGCAGAATTAATTAATTTTGATTCTACAAACCAATTAGTTGAAGCTGTTTTATCAGGAAATGTTGATGCTGCAATAGGTGGGGTGAATGCTGTAGTTCCACTAACAATTGAAGGTAAAACTCCAGGATTATTAAGAATCTTCAATTTAGGTATTCTTACTGATGACTTTGATGCATTAGTTGTTGCAAAAAACTCTAATATCAAAACAATTCAAGATTTAGAGGGAAAAATAATCTCTTCATTGCCTGGAACAGCAGCAAAGATCTGGATGGATAGGATGCTAGATCAAGAAAAACTTAATGGAAAAATAACTATTATCCAAACTGCTGATTCTCAGCAACTCAATGCTTTAGTTTCAGGAAGTGTTGATGCTATTTTTGTTTTGGAGCCTTTAGCAACAATCGCTGAAGAAAAAAATATTGGCAGAATATTAATAAAAAGTCCAATTTCAAAATATTTTAGAACAGATTTACTATTTGAAACTAGTATTATGTCTAATGATTTTATCAATAAGAATCCAACAACAGCAAAGAAAATAATAAGAGCAATTGATAAAGCAATAGTTTTTATTAACAATAATCCTGATTTAGTAAGAACTTATTATTCAGAATTTACTCCTGTAGAAGAAGATTCATTTGAAAATAAACTTCCTGTTTCACGTTATATCCCTTCATATGAGATGGATATTAACAAATTCCAAGAAACTACTAATTTATTTGCCACTTCTGGTTTGATTGAAGAAGAGGTTAATGTTTCAAAGATTTTGATACAATAATGAGGCTATCAAATGACATTTCTTACTGTTTCTGAGCTGAATAAAGAGTATCCTAACGTTCATGTCTTGGATAAAATCTGCTTTGAGATTCAAAGAGGAGAATTTGTCTCAGTTTTTGGACCAAATGGCTGCGGAAAAACAACACTTCTAAATATCCTCTCGGGAATGGACAATAGTTATACAGGTTCTGTAAAATTTACTGATAATAGTATAAGAAAAGCATTCATCTTCCAGAATTCAAACGATTCTATACTGCCATGGAAAAATGTACTTGATAATCTTAGATTAGATAATCAAAATATAGATGAGAGCAGGATTAAAGATGTTTTGGATGAATTAAAATTATCGAACTTCAAGAACAGATTTCCTTATCAACTATCTGGGGGGATGAAACAGCTTCTTGCAATTGCGAGATCATTTGTTTTTGAGTGTGATATCATATTTTTGGATGAACCTTTTTCTTCTCTTGACTATAATATGGCTCAAACTGTAAGAGAAAAATTTTTAGGATTATGGCAAAAAGATAAACCTACGATATTTTTTGTTTCCCATGATATTAAGGAAACAATATTACTCTCGGACAAAATCATCTTACTAAGCAAAAGACCTGCCAAGATCAAAAAAATCATTGAGATAGAATTACCTAGACCTAGAGACAGCACAATATTAACATCTAAAAAATTTTTAGAATATGAAAAAATGATTCTATATGAGGTTGAAAATGAAAATAAGATTGAAGATTAAATATGATTTATTAAAAGATTACATAGTACCTATTTCAATATTTTTGGCAGCTCTGCTTATTTATTATCTCGGAATCTTTAATAAACTCATGTTTCCAAATCCTTTTAGTATCATTAAACAATTTTTTGTGCTAATGATATCAAAAGAGATGTATTCTGAAATTTTCCTAACTCTAAACAGAGTAATTTTAGGAACAATAATCAGCATATTAATTGGAGTGCCATTTGGTTTAGTCTTGGGTTATTTCACCAAATTATATGATATGTTTGAATTTATTATTGATTTTTCCAGATCTATACCTGCAACAGCTCTTTTTCCTCTCTTTATGCTATTCTTCGGTATAGGTAATACTTCAAAGATTATGCTAGGAGCATGGATTGCTACATTGGTGATTATAGTCAATACCTCTTATGGGGTAAGACATGCTAACAAAGTATATTTGAAGATGGCTAAAGTTTACAAAACTTCAAAAATGTATATTCTCTTACATATTGTCTTTCCAGGAGCTTTACCTAATATTTTCTCTGGTCTAAGAATAGGAGTCTCATTAGTGTTGATTGTTGTCATAGTAACAGAGATGTTTATTGGTTCTGTCGATGGATTAGGACAATCGATTCTTAATGCCCAGCTTACTTATAATATCCCTAAAATGTATGCTCTGATTATCATTACTGGGATGCTTGGATATTTGTTAAATATATTATTTCTGACTTTAGAAAGAAGAATAATTCATTGGACAGAAAATAATAATAAGAATAATAATGATGATAAGAATAATGAAGATGATGATAACAACAATAAAAATTAACTTATTTCTTTTTCAACTTAATAATATCGCCAAAAGTCATTACTCCTGAGCTTTGCTGTTTTAGATTTCCTTCATGAAGCTCTTTGTGTTCTTCAACTAACAGAATTCCAAGTACTTTTTCTAATTTTCTTGATAATTCTAATGAAGGCATGTGCTTGCCAGCTTCAATGCTCTGTAAGAATGAATGCTTTTCATTGAGTTTTTTTGCAAATTCTTCTTGCGTTAAATTTAACTGCTCTCGCTTTTGTTTTATTATTTGAGCATAATCTTCTCTGACTAATTGTATGGTTTCAACTGCTGGAACCTGCGGCTTTTGTTTCTTAGCTTCCTGTATCCGATGCTTTACTTCAGGACGATAATTACCAAGAACTTTGCCGAATCTTGAACAACCTTTACAAACATTTAGTTCTGTACCTTCTATGATTACTCTCAAAAGATAATCGTCCTTTCCACACATACAGCATTGCATAAATCTAACACCCTTTATTTGATAATAACAATATAACAAAAATAATAGTTATTATTTAAAACTTACGTCCCTTCCTGCCATGATGCAAGATATCTTTTTTGTTCTTCTGTCAGTTTGTCGATCCTGACATGTAATGCTTCTAATTGAAGTTTTGCAATGTGATCATCAATTTCAGCAGGCAATGTAATAACTTCGTTTTTCATTCTGCCTTTGTTTTTTACTAAATATTCACATGCTAATGCTTGACCGCAAAAAGATGTTGACATCACTTCGCTTGGATGCCCTTCTGCTGCTCCAAGATTAACCAGTCTTGCTTCTGCTAATACAAAGATCTTTTTTCCATTTAATATATATTCTTCCATATATTGCCGCATCTGTCTTGAAGTTGTATGTTTTTTTAACTCTGAGATATTTATTTCTGCATCAAAATGACCTGAGTTTGCCAATATTGCGCCTGATTTCATTTCTTTCATGTGATACAAATCAATAACATTTTTGTTTCCTGTAACTGTTACAAAAATATCTCCTATTTTTGCTGCTTCCAGCATAGGCATTACTCTGAACCCATCATAGACAGCTTGTAATGCTACAAAATTGTCTACTTCTGCAATAATCACATTTGCACCTAATCCTCGCGCGCGCGAAGATAAACCTTTACCGCAGCTACCATAGCCTGCTATAACAAAGTTTTTGCCAGCTATTAATGTGTTTGTTGCTCTAAGAATGCCATCAATTGTTGACTGACCTGTACCAATAATATTATCTAGCAAATGTTTTGTTTTATTATCGTTTACTGCAATAATCGGATAATGTAATGCTTTGTCTTTTTCCATTGCTTTTAGTCGAATTACACCCGTTGTTGTTTCTTCACAACCACCAATTAATGTTGGAATCAATTGTCTGTGTTTTGTGTGAATCTCAGAAACTAAATCACAGCCGTCATCGATAGTAATATGTGGTTTTTGTGCAATTACATTGCTTAAATATTTGTAATAATCTTCTTTTGTTTCTCCCTTATATGCCCAGACTTTAATTCCTTCTGCAGCTAATGCTGCTGCTACATCATCTTGTGTTGATAATGGATTACAACCTGTAATTGCTACTGCTGCCCCTCCTGCTTTTAGCGTTCGCACTAATACTGCTGTTTCTTTTGTAACGTGCAATGCTAAGCCAATTGTTAATCCTTTAAACGGCAGTTCTTTTTCAAAGCGTTTTCTTATCTGCAACAATGCCTGCATATTGTTTTCTGCCAGCTCTATATTTAATGAACCTTGTTTTGCTAGTTTCATGTCTTTTATTTCATAATTAGTTGTTGTATCCATAAGTATCACGTTCCTTAGTTTTTGTTTTATTTACTTAATACTTTTTCAAAAGCTGGAGAATAAATCATTGGTAATATTTTACTTTCTTTAAAAGATAAATATAAATCCAAAAAAAAAATTTCACCTGTAAAACTTCTGCAAAGTTCATCAATTGAGCTATATTTTTTTTTGCAACCTGTTACTGCAAAAAAAGCTGATAAAATTAGAGGTATTATTTTTTTCATTTATTTGAAAGAAACTATTAGTAATATTTAAAGTTAATTGTATATTTTTAGTCTTGAAAATTTATACCCCTGCTACCCTAAATAATGTACCAACATAATAAGTTATAGCCATTGCTACTCCACCAACAAATATAGATTCTAATCCTAAAACTAATGCATTCTTTTTTGTAATAATTGTTTTTAATGCACCTAGAATAAATAAACCAATCAAACTTCCAATAACTGCAATCAATAATGCATTTGAAATTTCAAAGAAAAAAGGGATTATTGGAGGCAATGAACCAACTAAAAAAGCAGCTCCTGCTAATGTTCCTGCTGCTAATGGATTATTTGGCTCTGTATCCAAACCAAGCTCTTCCCTAACCATCACATCAAGCATAATTTCCTTGTTTGAACTGATTACTTTAACAACATTATCTAGCTCCTTGCCCTTAAACCCTTTTTTGCTGTAAAAATCATATAACTCTTTTTTCTCTTTTTCAGGATCATTATCTATCTCCCATCGTTCTCTTTTTATCTCTGATTGAACATATTCTCGATGGGATTTCGTAGAAATATAAGCGCCTAATGCCATTGATATTGTACCAGCTATTGTCCCTGCAATACCAGCAAGAAGTATTATCTTATTGTTTGCAACACCGCCTGCAACACCTGCAACTAAGGCTAGAATTGAAACTAAACCATCATTTGCGCCGAAAACTACGTCGCGAATATATTTACCACTTTTTAAATGAGGTTCTGGAATCTTATCTTCTTCTTTGAACTGAGAATTATCTTGTTTATTGTTTATTTCTTTATTTATTTCAGCATTTATCTCAGGCATCTTAAATATATTGTATGTACTTATTTAAAAAGATTTATATAATCTTGAGAAACTATCTGCTTATGCCAAGCTTAATTGTAAATGTCTCAACTGGAAAAGGAACTTGGGCTGAAGTAAATAAACTTATTGATGCTTTTGAATGGGAGAAAATTATTATTATTACAAATGAATTTGGCAAAGAAAACTTTAAGCCAAGAAAGCCAGTTGAGATAATTTGTTTCAATAGTGATGCGCTTTCTTTGGATAAGCTGACAAAGAAAATAACAGAAGCATTGAAAGGAAAAATTGCTGACTTTGAAGCTGCGTTGAACATTGCATCAGGTACAGGTAAAGAGCACATGGCAATAATCACTGCACTGATCAAAAATGGTTGCGGATTCAAACTTGTTTCTGTCAATGAAAAAAATGAGGTAGTTGATTTATGAATGAAAAAAACAAAAGATTAATTGTTATTGATTCTACAATGCATCCTGAAGCTAAAGAATTGTTTCAGAAACTGGGCAATGTTGTTGTAACAGATACTACAAAACCTGATGAAAAAACAAAACAAGCACAGATTATTGTAATAAGAACAAAAACAAAGATTGATAGAGAATATTTAGCTAAAATGAAAAAACTGCAGATAATTGCAACAGCTACATCAGGTGTTGATCATATTGATATGAAAACTGCTGAACAAAAAGGCATTAAAGTAGTAAGTGCAAGAGGACAAAATGCAGATGCAGTTGCTGATTATGTAATGAGAACACTGCTTTATGCAACTGATGATATTCTATACACCTCAGAATTATTGAAAAAAGGAGGAGATTTCACAACTATTAAAAAAAATAATGTAAGAAAAGAACTACGAAGCTTGACACTTGGAATTGTTGGTCTTGGAAGAATTGGTCAAGCAGTTGCAGCAAGAGCAAACGCTTTTGGAATGAAGATAAAAGCATTCGACCCTTATAATAAAGATGCAAAAAATACAATTGATGAAGCGTTATCATGCGATGTTATAACATTACATTGCGAATTAACTGATGAAACTAAATATATGATTAATGAAAAAAAGCTTGCATTAATGAAAAAAAATACTATCTTGATTAATGCGTCTAGAGGAGCATTGATAGATGAAGATGCATTATACAATGCATTGCTTCATAAAGAAATAAAAGCAGCAATTCTTGATGTATTTACTGATGAACCAAAACCTTCAAAATTGTATAAATTAGAAAATACCATATGTACGCCGCATATTGCAGGAAACAGTGAAGAAGGATTGCTGCAATGCGTGAAAACTGTTTTTGATGAAACAGTGAAGGTTTTAGAAGAAAGAATTAATTAGGTTTGATTCTTAGATTTCTTTAAGTGATATTGAAAAGTTTTATATATTAAATAAGTTATATTTATTATATGGATGAGATTAAGCTCATTATTACAAGGCATGCTAATAACAAAATGTTATGGTTAGGAATAACTGAAGAGCAGATCAGAAAAACTATACAACAAGGAGCTAAGTTCAAACAGACTGAAGGATATTTAGCTAAATATGCTTATATTTCAGTTGCTTACAAAAAGATAGGTGAAAATGAATATAAGATAAAAACGGTATTTGTTGACTAATGGTGATTAATATGAATCGAAAAATATGCGATGAATGCGATGGAAAGATTGTTAAGAAGAACATAGACTATATTTTTCTAGGTGAGAATCTTGGCAGTTTTCCTGCTGAAGTCTGTACTAAATGTGGAGAGGAAGTATTTACTGAAGAGATTACTAAAAAGATTGCAGCAATTACAAAGCAAAAAGGACTTTGGGGATTAAACGATAGAACTAAAATAAATCAAATAGGCGGAAGTGTTGGTGTAACTATTAACAAGAAAATTGCTGAATTTTTACAATTAAGAAAAGGAGAAGAGGTTATTATTTATCCAGAAAATAAAAAAAGATTAGTAATACAGGTATTATAATGATTGACAAAAAAAATTTACTTGCGCTCAAAAAAGAGTTTGAAGAGTTTGAAGAAAAACGAGAAGAACTTATTAGAATATCCAGAGATATCCTGAAGTTTTCTAAACATGCAATCTACAGTATCCATAGAGATGAGATAAAACAAGCTGAGGAAAATATCGCTGAGGCTGAGAAATTAATCAATAAATGCAACAGTATGTTAGAGAAGAATAACAATCTTATTGATGTTTCAAGTTATTTTGCATCTTTAGAGGAGTATGT
Source organism: Candidatus Woesearchaeota archaeon (assembly GCA_018303075.1). Lineage (GTDB taxonomy): Archaea > Nanobdellota > Nanobdellia > Woesearchaeales > DSVV01 > JACRKF01. The sequence continues at coordinate 25,149 of JAGVYW010000040.1, forward strand.
TGAAGCAAAATGTTTCTATGGAATTGTGAAGCATAAGAAAATACCAACAAATAAAGAATTAACTGTTGGCTATGATGAATACTTTTTAGGATTGTGTGATCTAACTGGAGAATTAGCAAGACAAGCTGTGCTGTTAGCAACTAAAAAAGAATTTGCAAAAGTAAAAGTGTTAAATGATATTGTCCATGATATTTTTGGATTTTTTTCTTCTTTAGATATCCGCAATGGAGAGCTACGAAAGAAGTTTGATGCTGTCAAATGGAATCTTCGCAAGATGGAAGATATCCTGTATGATGCGAGTATGAAAGAAAAATAGAAATAACTTGAAATATATATTTTTATAAAAAAATTCAGAAATCTTTAAAAGCTATAACAAATATCACTAACTTATGTGCAAAAAAATACTATTCTTGTTGATAATAGCTACTTTTATTTTTATTGCGAGTTGTAAGAACAATACAACTATTCTTGGAAACACACAAATAGAATATCTTAACGAAGCAGCTGGATTTAAGCTCGTTTCTGAGAATAAAGTTATATATATTGACCCTTACAAAATGCCAGAAATAGTCGAACAAAAAGCTGACCAAATATATATAACACATTCACACTTTGACAGCTGCTCTGCAAAAGATATTGCAAAAGTAACAAAAGCAAGCACATGGATTATTGCACCTCTTGATTGCCTGCAAAAGATTGCAGATATTCAATTTGCAAAAGTTGTCACTTTGGATCCAGGATATACATATAATATTGGTGGTGTAAGTGTTGATACTATTCATGCATATACTGTCAATAATAACTTTCATCCATATAATAACAGCTGGTTTGGATATGTGTTTAATATTGACGGAAAAAGAATCTATTACTCTGGCTTTACTGATTTTGTGCCTGAAATACAGAAATTATTACCTGTAGATATGGCTATTCTTGTCATCAATGGTATTGATTCTATGAATAATGAAGATGCTTTGAAGATTGTCAAACAATTGCAGCCAAAGAAAGTTATTGGTGTTGCTTATTCTTCTGCTACTTCGTTTGTAAGTCTTGGTGGATTTAAGAAAGAATGCGATTGCGATGTTAAAGTTGTTTGATTTGAAAAACATTGTTTTTATACTCCGCAGCTCTGCTTAGATTGAGTAGTTCATCTGCTTGGTTTTGTTATCAAAACTGTTTCATAACTTTTGCAAACTGTTTGCTTTATTTGACTGCTTCTTGCCATGCCTATGCCAGATGTGCATTCAACAGGACATTTTGATCCAAAATATCTTTCTATATCGTAAAATACAATTAATCATATAAAAGAAAATCTGAATGAGTTTAAACAAATTGCAATACAAATATCTAAGCAAGCCTTTTGAATCTTCCTCTTTTCAAATCATCTAAGTATTAATAGTTTACTGTTTTTCGTATGTGCATAGCTAAATCAAGGAATTGCGCCAGCGTACCGTCGACTCCATCGAAATCTCACTAGATTAATATATCGAGAGATTTCGATTCCACGAGTCAGCGTCATATTGCAACGTGTCGTCGACAATCATGCGGTACAGCAAGCGCAATTCCATTCGAAGAGCTATGCACATACTTTTTCCCGTAAGATTTAAATAAGACAAGCAAAACTTCTCTATCTATGCTGCGTACACATACTTGTGGAGAATTGGGTGAGAAAGATCTTAAGAAGAAAGTAGTTCTTGGCGGCTGGGTGCAATCACCTAGAGATCATGGCGGAGTTATCTTTATTGATCTTAGAGATAGGTATGGATTAACACAGATTGTATTTGATCCTAGTCATAGTAAAGATGTGCATAAGGTAGGAGAAACTTTTCGGAGAGAAGATGTTATAATTGTCGAAGGTCATGTAAGACATAGACCAAAAGGTATGACAAATGAAAAACTCAAAACAGGAGCAATTGAAGTGCTTGTTGATAAGATTGCCAGTGTAAATAAAGCAATTACTCCTCCATTAGAGGTTGATGATAGAACAGAAGCTTCTGAGGAAATAAGACTAAAATATAGGTATCTTGATCTTCGCAGACCAAAAATGCAGCAACAACTTATGTTTAGACATAAGACAATCAGCACAATAAGACAATATTTGAATGAACTACAGTTTGTTGAAATTGAGACACCAATGCTAATCAAAACTACCCCAGAAGGAGCAAGAGATTATATTGTGCCAAGCAGAGTAAATCCTGGCAGATTTTATGCATTGCCACAGTCACCACAAATATATAAACAAATTCTGATGATAGCTGGATTTGATAAATATTACCAGATTGCGCGCTGTCTGCGAGATGAAGATCTACGAGCAGACAGGCAGCCAGAACATACACAGCTTGATTTAGAGATGTCTTTTGCTGAAGTTGAAGATATATTAACTTTAACAGAAGGTTTGCTCAAACACGTGTTTAAAACTATGCTTGATAAAGAGATAAGAATACCATTCAAAAGATTCACTTATCAAGAAGCAATGGAAAAGTATTGCATTGACAAGCCAGATATTCGATTTGATTTCTTCTGTACAACTGTAACTGGTATTGTTAAGGATGCAGAATTTAAGGTATTCAAAGAAGTTATTAACCAAGGAGGCATTGTTAAAGTACTGAATGCTGAGAAATGTGCAGAGAAGTTAAGCAGAAATCAGATTGATGAGATTATTTCATTTGCACAAAAAGAAGGAGCAAAAGGATTGGCATGGATGAAAGTCACAGCAGAACATAAACTTGAGAGCAATATTGCGAAATTTTTTTCGAACGATATTCAGAAAAAAATAATTGAGAAGACAGGAGCAAAAGCAGGGGATTTATTGTTTTTCGGAGCTGATAAGGAGAAAGTTGTCAATGATATCTTATCAAAAGTGCGGCTTAAACTAGGAAATGATCTTGGACTAATTAAAGAAGAGTTTGCATTTTGTTTTGTTACTGATTTTCCTATGTTTGAATGGAACGACGAAGAAAACAGATGGGATTTCTGTCATAACCCATTCACAATGCCTAAGAAAGAAGATCTGCACTTTTTAGAAACAAATCCTGGAAAAATCTATACTTATCAATATGATTTTGTTGTAAATGGCACAGAATTATTTTCTGGCTCTGTACGAAATACAATCCCTGAATTGCAGGAGAAGATGTTCAGAATTGTGGGATTATCTGAGCATAAGGTTAAAGAAAGATTTGGATTTCTTTTAGAAGCTTATAAGTACGGAGCTCCACAACATGCAGGATTTGGATTGGGAATTGACAGGCTGACTGCATTAATGCAAGGAATTCATGATATTCGAGAAGTAATTGCATTTCCAAAAAATAAAGCAGCAGTTTCTTTAATGGATGAGGCACCAAGTACTGCTGATGACAAACAGTTGAAGGAATTACATATTAAGCTGGATGTTGTAAAAGTTGAGAGGAGATAGAAACAGTTTTCTTCTTCAAAAAGAGTAATATTAATAAACCATTTCTCATTTCTGTTTATCTATGAACAAACAATTTATTTCAATCAAGGAAGCAATTGACAAAGGCAGTGGAGAAATCTCTGTACGGGGATGGATTTATCGAGAACGTGGATCTGCGAAAGTGAAGTTTGTTGTATTAAGGGATTCTTCTCAGATTGTTCAATGTGTCATCAAAAAGGATGCTGTTGGCGATGAGAAATATTCTGTTGCTGACAAATTACAAATTGAGACTTCAATGGAGATACATGGAACAATAAAAAAAGAAGAGCGAGCGCCATCAGGATTTGAGATAGCAGTAACTGATTTTGCGGTAATTGGACAATGTGATACTTTCCCTATCACTAAAGACCAATCAACTGAATTTCTGCTAGATAATAGACATTTATGGCTTAGATCAAGAAAAATGACTGCTGTTATGAAAATACGATCAACTATCTTTGGTGCAGTCAATGATTTTTTCAGAAATAAAGGCTATTATGAGTTTCCTCCACCAATATTTACACCAAATGCATGCGAAGGCGGGGCAACATTGTTTGCTGTCAATTATTTTTCTGATAAAGAAAAGGTTTATCTGACACAGTCATGGCAGTTGTATGCTGAGGCAGCTGTATTTTCATTGGAAAAGATATATTGTATAAGTCCATGCTTTAGAGCTGAGCAGTCAAAAACATCTCGACATCTTGCTGAGTTTTGGATGGCAGAGATGGAAGCAGCCTGGCTCAATCTCCATGATATTTCAGAAATTGCAAAGGAATTAGTTGCATATATTATTGAAACAGTGCTGAATAAGAATATGGAAGAGTTGAAGATACTTGAAAGAAATATTGAGAAACTGCAGAAGATAAAATTACCGTTTCAAACAATTACTTATACAGATGCATTAAAGATCCTGAAGGACAAAGAAAATATGATTGTAGAATTGGGAAAAGATCTTCGTACAATCGAAGAAGACCTTTTGATGAAATATTTTGACAAACCAATTGTTGTCACTAATTATCCTAAAGAAATAATGGCTTTTTACAAGCCAAGAGATCCAAATGATGCAAAAACTGCATTATGCTTTGATATGCTAGCACCTGATGGATATGGAGAAATAATTGGCGGTTCACAGCGAGAAACAGAGATAAATGAATTGAACAAATACTTGAAGTTGCAGGGAGAAAAACCTGAGAATTATGCTTGGTATTTAGATCTACGAAAATATGGTAGTGTTCCTCATTCAGGATTTGGAATGGGTGTCGAACGAGTTGTGGCATGGATCTGCGGCTTAGACAATATTAAAGATGCAATTCCATTTCCTAGAACTATGTTGAGAAAGAGTCCTTGAGAAGAATTTTGCAAAAATGCAGAATTATCCACAACAACATGAGCTATTATCTTTCTTTTTCTTATCTTTTTTTTGCATGCAGCAACCTTCTTTTTTTTCATCATTTCCGTGCATTGGCATCACCTCAATAGATATTTTAATTGAATTGGTTAATATAGTTTGTGGAATTAAATATCTCCGAGTTCACTTTGTTCACTCAGGAAATATTTGATTTAAGCGTGTTTGGATATCTGCAATTAGATTTATTTCTTGTGATATTGCTCAACCAATCAAAAATCCAACTTCATCATCTGTCAATTCAAACTCATTGATAAAAGCAGATTTCATTGCTTTGTTTTTCTTCATCATTATTGAGACAAATGGCAATGTGTTCTGGATTGTTTCTTTTTTTGAAGTGTGTGTCTTTACAGCGATTTTTGCTGCAATCTCTTTGCGCAAGCCATAGCGCATATTTGCACGCCAAATCTTTAATAATCTTTGCGTTGGAGAATATTTGATAAATTCTCTGTTTTTTTCTGTCTTTGCTGCAGCGATTCCTGCTGTCATCAATGTTGTCTGATAAACTAAAAATCTCCAGTGTTCTCGTCTTCTGATCCTGCCTTTGTAGACGTTTGCTTTTGATAATACATTGTATGCTGCTGCGAGGTCTGCTGGGTTTGTGTATTCTTTCGGCAGATTTTCATCAATCCATAAAACGGATTCATCCAGATCCTCTGCAACATAATCTAATGCTGTGTTTGCAATAGATGCATCTGATGCTTTGAATATCTTAACTAATGCATTAAATATTGACTCTACTTTTTCCCTGTCACCTAAATCATCAATTGCCTCTGTCTGCAGAATCTTTTTATCCTGCACCAAGCTTTGCAGATCATTTATTGCTCCACGTACATCTCCTGCTGATTTTCTAGCTAATGACTTTAAGTCCATTTCATTGAATAATATCTGTTCTTTTGAACAAATATCTTTTAAGATCTTGTAGACTGATGTATAAGGTAATGTTTTGAACTCAATAAAACTGCAGATCTTTTTTAATGGCTTTAATTTGTCATCATAGGCATCAGCTGCTGTACAAATAATAGGATAATATGATTTTTCGATTAATGATGATAATGCAGATACACCACCTCTATCATTTGTACCAGACAAGCCATCAACTTCATCAACAAGAATTATCTTTCCTCGCGCGAAAAGAGATAATTGTCTGGATGCATTGCCAACTGTTGCATTAATTCCATCTGCATTTCTAAAATCTGAAGCGTTTACTTCAATTATTTCATAGTTCAAGTCTTTTGCAATTGCGTAAATTGAACAAGTTTTGCCAGAACCAACACTGCCATGAATAAGTACTGCTTTTTTCTCTTGGTTTTTGTAGTTTAAAATGAATGTCTTAATGTTTGTTAGAGCTTCGTCATGGCCTTGAACATCTTTTGCAGTTCTTGGCTGATACTTGATTGTCCATGGCTTGTGGTCGAGAGGAGCTTGCATGAATCTTGGAAAGAATGATGTATTTATTAAAATTGTGTTATTTCTTTTAAAAGTCAGTTATTCCAAGACTAATCTTGATCGCTTCATTTATCTGCTGGATTAGTTCAGGATTCACTTTACCTATCGTTTGGTCTAAAGTTACAAGCCAGATATCATCGCGTCTAACATCAACTCTCTATCAATAATTCTCTTAATTTTTTCCTTCGTTCAACTTCAAGCAATCTATTGATAGTATTCGCATAACTTTCAGAAATCTTCTTATATTTATCTAAAGCATATTTTGTTTTGTTATTTGATATAAGAATTTTGCAAATAATCTATTTTACACCATTTTCATACAGAATTGTCTGATTTCTTTCTGGTCCTATTGAAACAAAATTTATTGGAATACCTAATCTTCTCTGAATAAAGCGAAGATATTCTACTGCATTTTCTGGAAGAGTTTTACTTGTTATCAATTCAGGTATTAGTTTAAAACCTGGCAAAGTTTCGTAAACTGGAGTACATTGCTCTAACTGCGCTGCATCATGCGGAAAACTTTCGATAGGCTTGCCCTGAAATAAGTAGGATGTACAAACTTTAATCTCATCTAACCCAGATAAAACATCAAGCTTAGTTATTGCTAAAGATGTAAAACCATTTAATCGCAATGCTTCTTTAATCAAAACTAAATCAAACCAGCCGCATCTTCGCTGGCGTCCTGTTGTTGTACCATATTCTGCGCCTTGCTTACGAAGATAGTCACCAATCAATGCATCATTTGTAGTATTAACTGTATTGTTCTCTGCAGATAATTCTGTAATAAATGGACCTGAACCAACTCTAGTTGTATAAGCTTTTGCAACGCCAATTATCATTGATTTTTCAGAGGGAATACCAGCCTGGACAAAAGCATTTGCTGCTAATGTATGTGATGCAGTTACATAAGGGTATGTTCCAAATGCTACATCTAAGAAAGTTCCTTGAGCTCCTTCAAAAAGAATCTTGAGATTGCTGTTCTGTGATAGTTCAAGAGAAACATCTGCAAGATATTGTTTTAACTGCCGGCCATATACTGTATATTCAGAAACAATATCTTCTTTTGATGGAAGCTGGTCTCCATATATTTTCTCAAGCAATGCTTTTTTTTCTGGATAAATGCTGTCTAAACGCTGCTGTAATCTAACTGTGTCAATCAAATCAAAAAAAGTAACACCTCTTCTTCCAACTTTGTCTTCATAACAAGGGCCTATGCCTCTGCCTGTTGTACCAATTGGCTTGTTTGCAGCTTTTTCCCGTGCAATATCTAATAAAATATGATAAGGCATGATTATATTTGCCCGAACATCAATGCCTAGATTTAAGGCATATTGCTGTTCTTTTAATGCAGCTATCTCTTTCAAAATAACTTTTGGATCAATAACAACTCCTGAAGCGAGCAGAACTCTTTTTCCTTGTATTACACCAGAAGGAAGCAGATGAAACTTATATTCTTTGTCAGCTACAACAACAGTATGACCAGCATTATTGCCACCTTGAAAACGTACAATTATATCCTGCTGGTCTGCCAGAAGATCAACAAACTTGCCTTTTCCTTCATCTCCCCACTGCGCTCCTGTAATGATTGTAAATGGCATAAATCTTGGAATGAAGAGTATTTTAAAAATGTTACGGAAAGATTTATATACTTCTTTTTTCAGGAAAAAATTATGGTATTGCTTGGCGGAAACATTGAATTGATTGGATTTGAAAAACTTAGGAATAATGAGCTGGTTGTTATTAAGAAGATGGTTGGCAGTTTTGTGAAATCTGTTTCTGAAGGAAAAAATTTTAAGAAATGCTGTTTGACATTGTTAAATCCAGACAGAGCAGATAAAGAAATGTATAAACTACAGCTAATGTTTGAATTTGATACAATATATATTGCTGCTGTTGAAGATACTAATTTATATTTTGGATTGGATAATGTCTGCAAATCAATTGAGAGACAATTAGAGAAACAACTACAATGAGCAGCGCAATTACTGCAGAAGAAATAGGAAAGATTATCAAAAATTCTAAAAGAATTGCCATAAAAGTAAAAGCAAATATGCCTGAAACAAGATTATATCTTCAAGAAAGAAAAAATAATATTGATGATGACTATTTAAAAAGCTTTCGGGTGAAAACTACTTGATTATAGATTTAATATATTCGTGCACTTTCTCACGCAAATCTATTATTGTTGTTGTATTGATAATCATATAATCAGCATAAGCAATCGGGCCTGCTTTGTTTAAATGCTCGATTTCTGCAATATCACGAGATTCTGCTTCCTCTTTATCTAATGGACGAAGATGGCGAGTGTTTAAGCGGATATGCCGCAGTTCTGGAGAAACGTAGATTGCTAATAAATGCAGCTGCTCGCCAAAATAGTGTTTGAGAAATCTATATTCTTCCCAACTGTACAAACCATCAATCACAACATTGTTTACTTCCAAATGCTTTTGAATATTGCCTAGATTTAATTTTGCATAAGCTGCCATGCCATGTTTTCTTCTTAGAAATTCTCTTGCATTTTTCTCATTGTGTTCATTTACTTCAAGATTATTCTGCTGCAGATATTCCTGAGTCAAATCACCAAAACGTATCTTAACAAAGCCTGCTAATTCAAAAAAACGAGAAACTTCTGTTTTTCCTGCGCCAGCTAAGCCAACGATTGCGATTAGTTTGTGTTTGTGCATAGTTAGTCACTCCATTTCTGAGGAAAAAACACATATGTTGTCTTAATTTCACTATATAATTTTTTCTTCAAAGCTTTAATTAAGTCTCTCTTTTTAAGAAGAAAAATGTGATAAAATAATCTATAAATTTGGTGACAGAAATAACCTGAAATAAATGAGACTAAAGTAAAACCAAGAACTGAAACAAAATTCAAAGAACCAAAAAAACCAGAATTAAACTGTTTAAGAATTAAATACAATGGAAACATAACTATAAAACCAGGCACTATATACCAAACATCTTTGATTAAATATTTATCTAATTCTTCTCCCAAAATGACACCTACTGTATATAATGTTATTCAATATAAAAAGGTAATTGATGTTTTTCTCGCTGAAGCAAAAAATAAGAAAGATAAATAATTTTATAAATAGGTCAATATTTACACAAGCATGGAAAACAACGAACAAAACATACAGGTCAAGATTGTTAAGGTTGACAAAGATTTACCAACACCAAAATATGCACATCATGGCGATGCAGGCATGGATATTTATGCTGCTGAGAATTATATGCTGCAATCAGGTGAACATAAACTGATTTCTGCTGGAATTAAGTTAGCTATTCCTTATGGTTATGAAGTACAAGTAAGACCAAGAAGCGGGCTGGCTGCAAAGCATGGCATTAGTATTGTAAATACTCCAGGAACAATTGACTGTATGTACCGAGGATTAGTTGGCGTTATTCTTATTAATCATGGCAAAAATCCGTATGAAGTAAAACGAGGAGAGAGAATTGCACAGCTTGTGTTTAATAAAATTGCTTATGCTGCTGTTGAAGAAGTTGCAGAATTAGACGAAACCGCGCGAGGAGAATCTGGATTTGGAAGCACAGGAAAGCATTAAGATAATTTTTTATCAGCAAAAAGGGGGAGATAGTTTGAAAGTTAGTTACAATGCAAGCAGAAAAAATAAGAAATTATTGGAGTTTGAAGAAAAAACAGAAGAATTAGATAATGAAACTAAAGAATAAAATTCAACTATTATCTCCAGCTGGAAGCTTTGATGCATTAGTTGCAGCTGGTGTAAAACTATTATTTCTTTACTTAGAATAGGAAAAAAAGTATCAGTCAAAGAATTTCAGAAAGATGCAACTGTCTGGAATCTGATAAATGGTGTAATGTGTTTTATTAATGAAATCCATTTGTTTCTTAGTTACGAGAAGATCTTATATCACTGCCTTTTTGCTCTTCTTTTCTTTATGCAGAACAGAACGTCTTAAACAAATTAACTGCTTTCTCTCTTGTATCTTCGACTGTTGCAGGAGCATTTGTGTCAAGATAAACTACTTTTGAGCCTTTTGATTCAAACAATTGTTTTAGCCATGTGCTTTCATATCGTTCTGCTAACTTCCTTTGAAAATCTAATGTTTCAAAAATAGCATGATCTTTTTTATCCTGCCTTTGCTTTAAACGCTGTATAACTACCAATGGATCAACTTTTGTGATGACCAAAAGCGTTGGAGCATACTTTAGAGTTAACTTGTTTCCTGGCAGATTAAGAATGTCCATCAATGTTATCTTTTCTAATTGAATCGGCTGGTAAACCAATGAAGTGATTACACCACGCTCTTGAATAACTGTTTTACCTGCTTCTAATGCTGGAATTATTAATTTTCTATAAAGAATTTCCCTGTCTAATGAAAATGCATGAGCAGTGGTTAATCCTGAATATTTTCTGCCATTATCCCTGATAATCTCTTCCCTAATTACTTTACCAATCATTGAAAAAGTTGGCTCTGAAGAGATTATAATATCAGAATCTTTTATCTCTTCAAATTCCGGAATATTATTTGTTTCTTTCCAGTATTCTCTCATGTCAAAGACCTTCTTGTTTTGCGATAATAAGTATTCTCTTAATGCTGTTGCTACTGTGCCTTTGCCAGAGCCGTCTAAGCCATCTATCATGATAAAAGTGCCTTTCATTTTTCTGCCTCTGATTTATTTTTTGAATCTTCTGATGGTTTTTCTTCAATTATCTCTGCATCGACTATGTTTTGTTTAGCAGTTTCTTTAGCTTTTGTCTCTATATTTGTTTGATTATAACCCTGCTGATGATTATAGTGTGCTGATTTAACTCTTCCTGAAAATATAAAGCGAATAATAAATCCAAGAATTGCTATAGCTGTAATAATAACTAAAACAATAAGAGCAAAAGGCAATGCTAAAAGCAGTATAACTGCAATGATAACTATTGTGATCAGAAAATAAAAAAATCCTCTCCATACTTTTGTTATGCCCATGTTAATAAGGAATGGTTAGTATTATATAAATATTGTGAGATGATTTAGTTCAAAATCCAATCAAATTCGTTAAATCATGAGAAAGAACTTGCTTAGTATTTGCATCGAGCTTAATATTCAATGTTTTAAATGAATGAGTAATAAATGTAACATTAAATATCTGAGCAACATCAAGATGCTGTAAAATGATGATTGTTTCTCGGATCATTTCTTTTGGATATTTTTCTTTTTGGATGTTTGAAGCAATCTCTTCTGCTTCTTCTAAAGCAAAAGAAACTTGTGTAATCTCTAATGCTTTTATTGCTTTTTTATCTGGTTCTCTAAATGGAGCAGATTGTTCTTTCTGCACGCCATTGCTGACATCAAATGTTGTGATCAGCTCTGAATCTTCATCATAATAACCCAGCTGCAATGGCTGTTTAGTCATAGAGAATATGTGAACAAGATATGCTTTAGGGAATTGTCTTTTGAAATCTTTAAATGTCTGTGTTTGTTCTACTGTCTTGACTATCTCTTTTAGGTTCATAAAATCTGGGTTTTTGTTTATATTTATATATTTTAGTATTTGCGAATTCACTGTATAATAATATTATCTTAAATCAAACTCCACAAACACTGGCATATGGTCCGAAAATGGATATTTTAATACTTCATAGTGTTTGACTTTTATTTTCTTTGATGTTAGAACATAATCTAATCTTCTTTTAGGACGGCAACTTGGTTGTGTTGAACTGATTGTATGATGATGCAACCTTGCACTGTCTTTAAGATTTGTCATCTTTAACAGCTGTTTAATCTCACAACTGCCATTAAATGTGTTGAAGTCACCCATTAAAATAACATTATTTTTTATGCTGTTAACTATTTTAATTAGTTCTTTTAATTGCTTTTCTCTTGTTTTTCTGCCTAATGCAAGATGCACAAGAAGCAATGTTACAGCTTTTGGGCAATAAATTGTTGCTTCAATTACTATCCGTTTAGCTCCTTTGTTTAGAGTATGACATTTAATATTTGATATCTTATACTTAGAAATGATTGCATTAGCTTGTTTTCTAAGTATAGGAATAAAACGAAGAAATTTTAGCCAGCCTTTGAAAGGATATTTTATCATCTCAACAAAATCTTTCATTCCTAACTCCTGTTCAAAGAATTGCACTTCATCTTTCTTTCTTGCACGAATTGAACCTGTATCTACTTCAACTAATGCAAGAATATCAGGCTTGATCTTTCTTAATGCATCTACTATTTTTTGATCTAATCCTTTTGGCGGGAAGAATATTCTCCATAAATTCAGATATTGATACCAGCGTCCTTGAATTCCTTCACAATATTCTATGTTGTAACAGATTAACTTGACCATTAATCAGTTTAATAATCAAAAATAATAAAAAGGTTGTGGTTCACTCAGGAGTAGATTCTAACTATTGATTCTGATTATTGTTTTATCAGCAAGAAAAGAATAATTATACTTAGCAAAGCAGTTATCAATAGATATTTTGGTTTTCTAATTATGAATGGGATTAGATTTAATACAATTATTTCTGCTCCAGCAACTTGATTTGTTTCAAATACCATTTTTATAACCCTTTCTGCATCATTATCTTTATAGCCTCGATAGACAAGTTAACTATATATATTTTGTTATTTTATATTTTATTATCTTTTAG
>JAGVYW010000041.1 GCA_018303075.1 Candidatus Woesearchaeota archaeon
AATTTGAAAAAAAACAGCATTAATCTAAAGGAATTTATAAAAAAAGGATTTTTTATGTTTGATTCTAATTATCTTTTTGGATTGTGACACAACCTGCGAAGTGAACAGAGCTGGAAAATCCGAACAGAGCTGAAATCAGAGCTGGAAAAATCGAATTTGGGTGAAGCAATTTTGAATGGGAGTTTGCCATTTAGAGGAGAGGCTCAAAATTGCGCAACCGTAAAATTCCTGTTATACTCGTCGACCTACGAGCGAGGACTAAAATTATCGTTAATAGAATTTCCGAGCAGAGTGGAGAGACTAAGGTTTAACTCCCCTAAGAGATTAAACCGCAGAGTATTTTAATCACCGTAAATCGCATTTGCACCGGAGTTTTCGCTAACATAAGAGGTATCATTTTACTGATTTAGCAGACTAGAATTTAGGGGGAGTTCTTACCGTAGAATCTTGTTGATGTTTTTGAAGAAGAATGAAGCATTGTTGAGTGATTCTTGAGCAGGCTCTTTGTTTGCTTGAGGAAGTTTTTGATAGGTAAATTCGCCTCGTTTTCGTTTTTCCATGGAGAAAATTCCAAGTAGAGCATCTGCTCTGACAATCATCTTTTTGTAAATTTTGAGTAATTCCATATCCAATTTTCCCGTGCTGACCAAATATTTTTCAAAAGCTTTCAATGTTTTCTTATGCACTTCTGGTGCTTCTGTTTTGATTCCATTTTTGATTAAAATAGCTTTCGCTGAGTAGAAAATCGAATAATAAGAATGACCAATCACTGGACTGTAAAAAGTGAAATCTTTCTCAAGTTTAAACTGTTCTTTTTGAAGTGTTGGGTTGTTGGAAACATCAAATAGCATTTGTGCTGTTACCAGTTCGTTCTCTGCTCTTTGAAGATAGAGTTCTGCTTCGTCATTCATTTCTTTTTCCTCTTATCAGATTGCAATATTCAATAAAACCATAATAAATAATGTTGTTTTTATAAATCTGCTTGCCTACATTTTCAATATCTGCTTTAAACATTTCTAAGAATTCACTTATAGTAAAAATATGATAATCTATTGGTTTTATTTCTCTTCGTTTCACAGTTTCTAAAAGTGGAGCTATTTCCTTTTTTGTTTGTTCAGATTCAACAATAACTGCAATGTCTAAATCTGACTTTTCAGTGGCTTTATTCTTAGCATAACTACCAAATACAATTAAAATAAAGAAATTGGTTTGTTTCGAGATTCTCTTCTGGATTTCCGTCAATATTTCTTTGGGAAATTTCCTTTTGTGTATCCCTAAGTCATTGATTATGTTTAGGTAAGATAAAGTTAAGTTATTATCCAGATTCAAAGAATAAGTAGTTATATCTCCTGTTGCTTTTGTTTTAACTAAATCCTGCTCTTTGAATTTTTTAATGGCAATCTGAACAATATTATTTGATTTTTGTTTGCTTTCTTCTTTAATCTGTTTGAAAGTCAAACTAGTAAAAATGTCTTTCTTGAAGACGCCTAAAATAGTTAATTGTTGTTTTGTGAGCATTTTACCTACTTTTTGGTATTGATTTACCTATAAATAGGTTAACTAATATAAAAATGTTTGCAATTAATAGTACCACCATACAGATACAAAATATTTATAAATGAGCGGATTAAACGTTCCTTTATGGACAGCGGAGAACTAGAACAGCAAATTGAAAGAGAACTTAAGGAATTAAGCCGTACGGAATGACCATTTGCTTTTAGTAGATTATATTGGCGATATTCTCAAGAAGGAAATTCAGAAGCTCAGGGAATATTTAGGAGAAAGATACCAACTTATGACCCACTAGCAGAACCGTCTGTTTTTCGACATGCTAGGCACGTTGGCAAGTTTCTTGAATCCACATTTATGACCGTTCTTCAGAGAGATAGACCCGCGATTGAAATGATTTTGGAACGAAGCGTATTAGAGACCACTAGAACTACAGAAGTAAGCTTGACCGACATATATCAGTGGTGTCATAATTGTAGTTATCAAGAGGGTAATGGAAAAATTGGATCAAAAATACTCCAAGATGCTATACATAAAAATAGCACTACTGAAAATAACCGATGGATTGGTAATAATCCTAATGAAGAAAAAGCTCCAGAAACACCTCATACATATTTAAAGGGTGTTTATCAGTTCTTTAAGAGTTATAATGATGAAGAACTGCTTGCTCAAACGAGAGAGGAACTTGCAAAAAATGTACTTCGATCTGGGAATGTACTTCCACAGAAAGGATGGATTTCAGGCGAAGTTAGCGACCGTCAGGATGCTTTTGATATCTTCTTGTTCTTTGAGAGTGAAAGAGATGATGATGGATTAAAGCGGGTTGTGCATTACTGTAAAATTAAAGCAGCAGAAGTAAAAGGTAGGGAAGAACATCGTCATCATGTGATATTCTCTACTCTTTATTTCATAGGTCAAAGATTTACCGATGAAGAATTAATTCAATTAGGAAGGGAAGGTTATGCGAAAACAAACCCTAATAAATTATGCTTTTGGTATGGAAATAGCACGGGCTGCTCTTTTAGAAAGAATAAGAGCTAATGCATATACTGTAGGAAGAGTGTTTTCTATCTTAGGAGATTTTAGGCGTGCAAATGATCAAGAAGGAATTTCTCAATTAATGGAGACAGAACAATATAAAGGAATAAAGCAGTAGTTATTTTACTTGTTCTCGTATAAAATAGTTAGTAGTAAGAACTCCCCCTCGTTATTATTTTACGTTAGCGAAAATTTTGTTTAGCACACGTTAGAAGAAGTTTCAATTTCTTAGCCGTTTTTCTCAGCTAAACGAAGGTGCCATGCGTAAGATTTACGGAAGCGACAGCGTGCCTGAAAAGGTGATTAAAATATTGCGTATAACATCTGGCCTGTTAGGAGACCTGAGCAGGCTTTTTGCCA
The DNA here is from genome assembly GCA_018303075.1 of Candidatus Woesearchaeota archaeon. Classification (GTDB taxonomy): domain Archaea; phylum Nanobdellota; class Nanobdellia; order Woesearchaeales; family DSVV01; genus JACRKF01. The sequence continues at coordinate 2,908 of JAGVYW010000041.1, forward strand.
TAGAGATTACTACGAGTACGATTCTGTCAATATTGCTGTCTTTAAAGATAAGGTTGAAATCAGAAGTCCCGGCGGGATATATAGTGGTTTAACTATAGAAGAAATTAGGAAGAAAATGGTTTCCCGAAGAAGAAATGAGCTGATTGCGGATATGTTCCATGAAGTTCATTTTGTGGAAAAGTTTGGTAGGAGCATTAGTTTGATTCTGTCCAAAGAGCCAGATGCTGAATTTGAGCTAGTGGGCGGCATTTTTATCACCCGATTTAGGAGGAAAGCTGAGGGGGTAGAATGGTTGGTAGAAAGGGTAGTAGAAGGGTTGGTAGAAAACCAGCAGAAGATGCTTAGAATGATAGCCAAAAATCCACACATTTCTAAGAGAGAAATGGCTGAGAAAATCGGCACAAGCACGACTGCTATTGACAAGAATATAGAAACGTTGAAGAAAAATGGGTTGTTGAAAATGGTTGGTGGAGCGAATGGTGGATATTTGGAAATTACAAATACCACTTAGAAAAGACGAAAACTTTATAAAGCTCCTGCTATAACAGTATCCTATGGGCCTAGAACTATCATTAAAACAAGAACCCCCAAAAGTATTTGTCGGAGACGACGAGTTTAAAGGCCGTTCGGGAACTGTTGATCTTGTGAGAGAAGTTGACGAGCATCTCAAGAAAACCGGCCAAATGGGGCTTATCGTTGGCGGAATTTTGACAAAAGAACTTCCAAGAAAGGATTTAGACGTTATTATTAGCGGGGAGGATATTCGACCTGGAGAACTTGGCGTTGATTGGTGGTGGGTTGATCTTTCCACAGGTCAAACAAGAAATATATGCGATTTCCGAATAGATGTTTCGTCTCTGGCTAGAAGAGCATTATCAAAGAGAATTCCCGGACTCTATATCTTGAGAGATGTTTTTGATGTGAAAAACGAAAATCTTCCTGCAAGTTATACCAGCTTACACGAACTGACTAGAGATTATTCATCTTCTATTTTGGATGCCAGACTTTTTAGACCAGTGCAAATTCAATACCTAGGAGAAGATCTTATTGGGGTTTTACAAGCATACGATGATGTTTTTATTGAACTTCGTGATACTGTGGTTTTTCCCGGAATAAAAAATTCTGAGCATTATGGTTTTGTGGCGGATTTTGGAAATATTCATAATAGTCCATTAAAATCTTCTTTGTTGAGAGCATATTTTTCAAGATTATTAGTTTCTCTGGTGCCTGATCCCGAGGAACTCGAAAGGATAAACTCGGCTCTTTATGATAACACTAATTGTGGATGGGGTAGAAGAGTAGACTGGAAAGAGTTCAGAGAGTGCCTATACGATATTTTCAATAGTAAAGGGTTTGATGAATGGGGTCAGCGTTATACTGATGCAATAAAGGAAGGGAAGCAAATAAACGATGCAAGGATTGAAGAAATACTTACTAAAATGCAAAAGCTGAGATTAGAATTTGATGAAAGTGTAGATATATTTAGAAGTGAAAGTTCTTGTTATTCATTTATCCGAGATCATTTTTCTTTTGCTGACTACTTTAATGCTTTTGGGAGTATTGAACCGCAACCTGCACAACCATGGGATGAAAAACCTAAGAGAGAACAAGAACTTGTGCAACGAGGAAGTGGAAGATACATTGGAAATCTTGTTATAAACAAATTGTCGATAGGTGAAATCAGATAGGAAGTGATTTTCAACATGGCTACCAAAGAAAAAATTGTAGGGTTATTGGAACGACTTGTATCTCAAATCTCAGTAGTTGGAGGAGTTCCTGAAGGTGAATGGCGAGGCAGAACACCGGGATTCCGATCAGATGGTACTCTAGGAGCCTATGATCCAGAAGAAATATTCCATATGCTTCCAGTATCCATTGATTTTCAAAAACTACCAAAACGACCGGAGACAAGACGTTTTGTTCAATTCTATGCTCAATTTGATACCAATGACTACTCCAGTGAACAAGAATTGCGAAAAAGTGGAATAAACACATACACAGAGTTTCTCAGATTTGGTTTCCCTCGAGATCCAGAACAATATAGCACGGCTGATCGTAGTCATTTATCCATAGTATCTTTTTGATTATTTTTGAACACCGTAATGCCACCAGCCTATTGGCTGGTGGATAGGTGTTCTATTATAGTTTTACTTATATAGAAGATTAATCGATAAAATAAAGAAAAGATTAATCAACTTACTTAGCCAATTCTGCATCAATTATCTTTTTGAATTCTTCAAATGGCATTGCACCTGATATACTTTGACCATTGATAAAGAATGATGGAGTGCCCGAAACACCTGCTTTGCTTCCATCTTCCATATCTTTGTCAACTTCAGCTTTGTATTTATCTGTATCTAAACAGTTATCAAACTTCTGCTTGTCAAGATTTAATTCTCCAGCATATTTTTTTAAATCTGAAATTGTAATTGCTTGCTGATTTTCAAAAATCTTATCATGCATCTCCCAGAACTTTCCCTGCTCGTCAGCACATTCTGCTGCTTCTGCTGCTTTATGAGCATTTTCATGAAATCCTAATGGAAAATCTCTGAAAACTAGCTTAACTTTTCCAGTTTTAATATATTCAGTATCTATCTGTTTATATGCGTCATTATAGAACTTTGCACAGAAAGGACATTGGAAATCTGAAAACTCAATGATTGTAAGTTTTGCAGTTTTTTCTCCTTTTACTGGATCATCATCTGCTGAAGGAGGATTTAGTAATTTACCAATACCTACAGCAGCAGGGTTAATTACATAATAAACACCTGATTTATCCATTGCATTACTTACCTTTTCAAAATTAGCTGCTTTTGCTACATTTTCATCAAAAATGTATGCTGGCAATGTATTGATATTGAGATCTTTGATGAGTTTCTTTCCTTCATCTGAATCAAATTCTACAGTTTTCTCCTTTGCTGTAGGAAATAATGTTTTTGTAACCTGCATTACTTGCGAAGTATCACAAGCAGCGCAATTCTTGTCGTTAATAATGATAAGATTGATACTAGGATCTTTTGAAGTATCTGCTAATTGCGGAGGTTGTTGAGCATCATCTTGCTGACTACTAGGAGTAACAGATTTGCCTGTCAGAATTGATTCAATAACTGCTTTGAACTCACTATACGGCAATGCACCTGAAAGAAGCTGTCCATTAATAAGAAAAGCAGGAGTGCCTGAGATGCCATTTGCTTCTCCATCTGCTAGATCTTTTTGCACTTCTGCTGCAAACTTATTTGTATCTAAACAGTTATTGTATTGCTGGAGATTTAATCCTAGATCGGCAGCATATTTTCTTAAGTCTTCAATGGTTAATGCCTGCTGATTTTCAAACAGTTTATTGTGCATCTCCCAAAATTTATTTTGTTCTTTTGCGCATTCTGCTGCTTCAGAAGCTTTTTGCGCGTATTGATGAAATCCTAATGGAAAATCTCTGAAAACCAACTTTACTTTTCCTGTTTTGATATAGTCATTTTCAATTGATGGTAATGTTTCACGATAGAATTTGCCGCAGAATGGACATTGAAAATCTGAAAATTCTATGATTGTAATCGGAGCATTTTTATCACCTTTTACAGAATCATCATCTGAAAGCAAGATATTCTTCTGTTTTACATCCTCCGGAATAGTTATACTTCCACCAGAAGAAGGAAGATTTGTTTTTGGAACAAATATCGCAATAATTGCTGCAATAAGAAGCACCGCTAAAATAATTGTTGTTATTTTCCAAATATCATTTGACTCTTTTTTACCCATTAATTTACACCCCATGTAGTATCTTTATCTCTTGAAGATTAATTGTATTTATATGTATTATGGAATTGAAATCGTGGAATCGTAATAATATTAGTAATATTTTAATAAGAAAGGCATTTCACCAATTATATGGATAACTTTAATATTGATAACTTTAGAATTGCAGTAAAAGCATTTATTGTAAAAGAGAATAAGATTTTACTGATCAAAAGAAGGGATAATGATGTTCATAAACCTAACACATGGGATATTCCTGGAGGAAGGTTGGCACTTGGTGAAAACCCGTTTGAGGGATTAAAACGAGAAACAAAAGAGGAAACAGGATTGGATATTGAAATCGTTATTCCTATAGATGTTCACCATTTCATCAGAGAAGATCAGCAGAAGATCACAATGATTATCTTCTTATGCAAGTCACTAACTGAAAACATACAGCTTTCTGAAGAACACCAAGAATATAAATGGATAGAAATGAATTCTAAAAAAGAGGAATTTCCAGAGTGGTTATTTGGCGTTGTAAATAAGGTTGAGAGATATATCACGACCAGTAGTTACTAAGTAGTAATTATTTTTCCGAAACATTTATATATAAATTATAAAACAAGACATATATATTATTAAATCCTATATAATAGTGAACAAAAATGGAAGAAGATAAGAATATTGATAAGAAAGTAGAGAATAAAGAAGAAAAATCATTAGATACAAATATCTCTAAAGAAACTCTTAAAATACTTGAGATTAGAATGCCACAAGAATGTAAATTATTTGCTGATTATAAAGATCCTATTTGTGATGATTATTTATTAGATATGTGCAACAAAATCAAAGAGAGAAGACAGATATTTGAGTTGTGGAACCAACGAGATAAAGGCATTCATGTGTGGATGTAAAAAAATGTATTTATATAATGTTAAGAATTATTTTACCAAACACTTTTTAATTCTTTCACAATAATCAATGCTTTCATTATGCTCATATTTCTTGTTAGGCCATTTGAATTGAATGCCATCTGTATTATATCTAGGTATTATGTGATAATGGATATGAAAAACAATCTGGCCAGCTGCTTTTTCGTTATTTAGGAATATGTTTAAACCATCTGCTTTTGTTGCTTCTTTAATAGCTTTTGCAATAGTATGTACAGTCTTTGATAAATTTATGAATTCTAATCCTGGAACATCAAAAATATTAGTAAAATGATTCTTTGAAATAACTAATGCATGACCCTTGTTTGCAGGTGAAATATCAAGAAATGAAATAGTAGTATCATCTTCATAGATAACATTGCTTGGTAATTCTCTTTTAATAATCTTACAAAAAATACAATTATCCATTTGATTCACCTTGTTTTTTCTTTTGCAATCTGAGCAACTAATAAAATATTAAGCAGTAAGTCTCCTAATTCTTCTTTAAGTTTATCATAAGGACAACCATTTTCAGATCGCAACTGTTCTATAAGTTGAAGAAATTCTTGAAAATTTTGCTGCATATTAACATAGATTAAAGAATAATATATAAAACTTATTAAATTACAAACTTGCTTCCATTTCTTTTATTTTATCACGTAAGTGGTCTATTGTTCTTGTATTATCTTGCTGCTGCAATAAATTACCACATTCAGGACATTTAAATTCTACTTCAGTGCTTTGCTCGAAATCAAGACGTGCACAAGCATTTGTACAAAGGAAAAAACATCCTTTATTTGCTTCTTCTTTCTGCAAACGTTGTTTTAACATGCCTAATTTTTCCTTATGCATCCCTAATAAAAGATCTTTTACTTTCTTTTGATGAAATGTCCAATAACTGATGTAATAACCCTTCTTAGAATCTTTTTTTCGTTTGTATGAAGCGAGATTTTGATTATGCATCCTATACAAAATATTACGCACTTGATGAATTTCAACCCTTGTTTTTTCAGCAATGATAAATTCTGAAATGTTTTTTCTGCTTTTCAAGAAATTCACAATAGGTATAACATCAGAACCTATTGCTTCTACTAATGTGTCTTCAATAATTTTATTTGTTAAACGTATTTTTTTAGTCATATATATCCCAACCATAATAATTATCAAATAAACATATAGCTATCTACTTAGTTTATTATAATAGATATTTACTAACACCCAACTTTTTTGAGAATATATATTATATGAATAAATCTATAATATAAAAAGGGGTGGTAGAGGAAATTTTGGTATAAATAAGAGGTGATAGAATATTTCTATCCTATAAATCCTTACCACACCCCCAACTTGATTATGATTTACTTATATACCGTATATTCACACAAACAATATATTAAGATTATGATAATAGTTATTAACATAACCCTCAACTGTTTGTTTTTGGTAATCTTTGTTTATAAATATTTGTATACTTCAAAATACACTATAAAGTGGATACATTAAAACAGTTGAATAAAAGTTTTAATCTCTATCCTTTTCTAATAAATAACAATATTTATATACCAGTATCACTAAGTATAGACAATTGGGGGTATAGAAATGGTTATCTTATTTGATAGATTTAATCTTCCAGAAGATATATATGAGGTTATATTTGCAACAGATCAACAAAGAATTGTAGGAAAACTGCTGATAAAAGAGATTAAGAAAAAAGGCGGCGAAGTAACAAAAACAGAAATGTCTATGTTTGCAATAGCATTACATGAAGGAAATGTTATTACAGAGATTGATCTTCCACAATATAAAGGAAAACAAGTAAAGATTTCTTACAATAAAAGACAGTTTTATGATAGAATATTAACACCTATGAAGGCAATGGGACTAATTGATTATGATCTTTATAAAAAAACATACAGAATTTCTGATAAATTTAACAAAGCTATGATTAAGATAGGCTTAATGTGGCTAAGAGAAATCAGATAAGTAATTTTATGATACTATGAAACAAAACAAAAAACCGATAAATTACCAAAAAGATATATCAATAAAGTTACTAAAAGAAGAACAAAAGCAGGAATTTATTAATTATCTTCAGACAATTCCTTTTTATCTAAATGAAGATGTTCTTTTAGATGAAGCTGATATGAAGAATTTTGCCTATAATGAACTCAATGAGTATATCATTGTCATACTGAAAAAAGATATTATTGGCCACATTGCAATACAGTATCAAAAATATAAATATGGCTATCATCAAGAGCATTGCATAGAAGTGCATATAAATATCGCAAAAGAATACCATGGCAAGGGAATAGGTAAAGCATTGCTCAGCTATTTGTTAAAGTATATACAATCAAAAAAAGAGATAGTCAAAATAAAGACAAAAATGCTTGAGAATAATCAAGCTGCTATAAAATTATTTGAAAGTTTTGGTTTTGTAAAAGAAGCAGTCTTAGAAAAAGAGTGGAAATTAATAATAAAAAATAAAGAAGAATATATAAATGGAGTATATATGGCAAAGATAATTTTGTGGTAAAAGCCATAATTGCTTTGCAATTAATTTACTCTCAAAATTCTCTGATATTGGCAATCCGGACAAAAGCATTATGAAACAAGAAAATGTAGTACAAGAGAGAATCATCTACAAGCTTGAACTAGAAAAAGCTATTGAAAAAATAAAAGAAAGCAATGCAAAAATGGTTTGTGTACAACTTCCAGATGGATTAAAACCACTTGCAAAAGAGATAAAAGACAAATTACAGCAAGAAACAACAGCAGAAATTCTTATCTGGGGTGGAAGTTGTTATGGTGCATGTGATTTACCTATGGAATTAGAAAAGATAGGAGTAGAGCTATTGATTTCTTTCGGCCATAGTGACTGGCGATAACAATAAATTTATATTTACTATACATTTAGTTGAATAAAGAAATTGAGATAAAGGAGAATATAATGAACAAATGTTTAATTAAATCTAATAATTTAGAAAAATTGCAGACAGTATTACATAAAGTTGCAGAAGCAATCAAAGAAGCTATAAAAGAGAAAAGACCTATTCTAATAAGACACCACGCTGATACAGATGGTTATGCAGGAGCTATTGCATTACAGCAAGCAATAATGCCTTTACTGTACAAAGCTCATGCAAGAGAAAGAGATATGCAGCATTATTATACTAGATTACCTTCATTAACACCATATTATGATAATCAAGATGCATTACGAGATGTAACTAATTTTCTTATAGATAAAAAACAGTTTCAGCATAAAGAACCATTAATTATTATCTGTGATATTGGAACTACTAAACAAAGCATTACTGGAATAAAACTTGCAAAGAATTATGACGCAAAAATAATTGTCATTGACCATCACCCACCTGATAAAGAAATACAAGAAGTAGCTGATATACTTTTAAATCCTCATCTTATTAAGAGTGATTATGATTTTTGTACAGGTATGATGTGCGCAGAAATTGCAAATATAATTAATCAGGATATCGAAGCTCTTTATTTTATAGCTGCAGTTGCTGGATATGCAGACAAAGTTAAAAGCGAAGAATATATGCAATATCTGGAACTATGCAAAGATAAAGGAATAACAGAAGATGATATTTCAACTGCTGCTATCTGCATTGATTATTTTGGTTATGAATTAGGAAATAAAGAGAGCAATGATATGTTGGTTGATTTATTTAACCCTGATTCTGCCAATCATAAACAACTAATTAAGCTTTTTTCAGATTCTATCAATGAAAAGATGAAGAAACAATTGGAATCAAACCTTTTTTATGCAAAAATAACGCATTTGCAGAACACTATGCTAAGTAAAATATATGTTGAGCTTGATCTTGAAAAGATTAAAAAAGGAAATGAATATCCACGAAGAGGAAAATGCGTCGGTATGATGCAGGATTATATGCAACGAACAAATAAAGTTCCTGTAATAACAATAGGATATTCAAAAGATGCAATCACATTCCGAAGCAGCACTGAAATCCAAGAATTTTCTATAGATGAAATAATTAAATTGCTGCAACAAAAATTACCTGGAGCTCAAGTAGATGGAGGAGGACATCGAGTTGCAGGAAGCATTAGTTTCATACCACAAGCATTTGATGATGTGAAAAAGATAGTGGATGAGTATGTGGAGAAAATTTTAAAATAGTTTATCAAACAAACCTTTCTTTGTTTCTTTATCCAAAGAATCAAATTCTTCCAATAAATCTTTTTGTTGTTTTGATAGTTTTGTTGGTGTTTGGATAACTGCTTTTACGAATAAATCACCACTTCCATAACCACGAAGATTTTTAATTCCTTTGCCTGCCAGACGAAAAATTGTATTTGTTTGTGTTCCTACCGGAATCTTCATTTTTACTTTGCCATCAATTGTAGGAATGTCTATCTCTCCACCTAATGCTGCTTGGACAAAGCTGATTCTTGCTTCTAATTTTAAATCATCACCATCACGCTCAAATAAATCATGCTGTACCACAGTTATAATGAGATATAAATCACCATAACCTGCGTCACCTGCTTCTCCTTCTCCAGCTACTCTTAATCTTTGTCCTGAATCAACACCCGCAGGAATTGTAACTTCTATCTTTTTTGTTTTCTTTATTCTTGCATTTCCATGACATCTCTGGCAAACTGCTCTAATTACTTTACCTCTACCACCACATTTATTGCATGTTGAACTTGTCTGAAAAATTCCAAAAGCTGTTCTTTGCTGCCTCATGTAAACGCCAGTACCACGACAGTGTTCGCAAACTACTATATCATCTCTTGATCTTGCGCCTGTTCCTTGACAGTCTTCACAAATCTCATGCTTTGGCACAGAAATATTTTTCTTAACACCTTTTGCTGCTTCTTCTAAAGTAATCTCAATCTCATAGCCTAGATCTTCTCCTCGAGAAGAACGTCTTTTTCGTGAAGATGCTTGTCCGCCAAAAATAGATTCAAAAATATCATTCATGTCAAAGCCTTCACTAAATGCTGAAAAATCACTTGCATTAAACCCATGTGATGCAGAAGTATCTGCTGTTCCAAATTGATCGTAATGCTCACGCTTTTTATCATCACCTAAAACAGAAGCAGCTTCATTCAATTCCTTGAATTTATCAGATGCTTGAGGGTTATCTTTATTTAGATCTGGATGACATTTTTTAGCGAGATTTTTGTATGCTCTCTTAATCTCTTCTTTGGAAGCGTTCTTGCTTACTCCTAATATTTCATAATAATCCTTTTTGGCAGCCATAATTATCACTTAAAATCTCATAATTGAATAATTTTGAGTTAAATAATCTGATTAATTTAATATCTTAATCAATTCTTCAGGTGCATTAATTATAATATCTGCATCCTGCAATCTGCTATTATGATGATAACCATATGTAACTGCAATTACTTTATGCACTTTTGCAGCTTTTCCTGCAATAATGTCACCATCCATATCACCTACATATATCGATTGCTCTGATCTTACCACTAATTTTTGCATACATCTTATCAAAGGCTGTGGAGAAGGTTTTTCTCCGTCATCATTTCCTGAGATATAATCAAAATACTGCAAAAGATTGTATTTTTTCAAGCGTGACAAGATTATATCCTTGTTTCCATTTGAGATAATTGCAAGTTTATACTTCTTATGCAATAAAGGTATCATTTCCATTATATAAGGATAACATCGAATCTCATCCTCAAAGTCCTTTGTAATCTCCATATAAATCTGCGATGCCTTATCCAATTGTTTCTTTTCTAATAACCCCAATTTTTTTAAACAATTTTTCCAATCTGATTCGAATAATTCTTGAAACTGCCTTTTTGTAAATGATTTTTCAATTTTAAATTGGCGAAATATCTCATTATAAATATGACAAGTTAAAGTAAATGTGTCCATTAATGTGCCATCATAATCAAACATTATCAATTTGATATCATCATTCATCATTTCAAAATCCTCTTTAAATCCTCTGGTTTAATAGCTAATTTATTAAATATCTGTTTTTCAACTGCTAACTCATCTGCAACACGTTTTTTCCATATCTCTAAGCCTCGTGCCATAATCTTTTCATTATAACGTTTAAACAAATCATCAATCCTTTGCTGCAATGGAATTATATCATCAACAAATACCCTCCAATCTGCGTAATGAACAATTTGTTCTTCCAATCTTTTTTTAGAGGTAAATATGGCGCTGTTTCCTTCTTGTTCAATAGAATCTGCAAATGCTGGATAATCTTTTCTCACTAAAGAACTTGTTATCTGTGTCTCATGCTTATTTAGATACTTTTGTTTTAGTTGCTTCCTCATTACAATTTCTTCATCAGTTGGATCTGACTTAAAAACAGGATTTTTGTCTAATCTTTTTAATGCTACTGCTTTCATCAAATCATGCAATAATGAAAGTCTGTCAACAAGATCAATATCTATGTCTTGCCCAGCCTCTGATAATTTTTTTGCTAGGAATACAGCTATTTGGTTTACTTTATAACAATGAATCTTTATATTGTGAGGAACTTTATACTGGATAAATAATTGTTCACAATATTCTCTTGAAGGAAGCTTTATAATATCCATAATACACCCATTTTGTTGAAAAGATTATTTATTGAAGATAAAAAAATAATTGAAAAAAGAAAAAAATCATTATTTTTTCTTCTTCTTGGCAGCATCTTCTTTCTTGTCATCTGCAACCTTAAAATCTGCATCAACAACATCTTCTGCATTTGCTGTATTTTCTGCTTTTTCAGCTCCTGGAGCTTGCGCATCTGCACCTTGACTTTGTGCTTGCTGCTGTGCTTGTGCTGCTTTCTGATAAAGCTCTGTTGACATCTTCTGTAATTTCTGGTTGATTGCATCCATCTTTGCTTTAACAGCATCAACATCTTTCTTTTCTTTGTTAAGTAGTTCTTTTAATTCTGTTATTTCTTTCTTAACGTCATCTATCTCTTTTGCGTCAACTTTTCCTTCAAAGTCTTTAAACAACCTCTCAGATGTATAGACAAGGGATTCTGCTTGATTTAATATCTCAATCTCTTCTTTCTTTTTCTTGTCCTGCTCAGCATAGATTTCTGCTTCTTTTCTCATCTTTTCAATCTCTGCTTCGTTCAATTTCTGCGATGCTGTAATTCTGATTGACTGCTCTTTACCAGTACCTAGATCTTTTGCAGTGACATGAACAATACCATTTGCATCTATATCAAATGAAACTTCAACTTGTGGTATTCCTCTTGGTGCAGGTGGAAGCCCTATTAAATCAAATCTCCCTAAAGACTTATTATCAACAGCCATTGGCCGTTCACCCTGCATAACATGAATAGTTACTGCGGTCTGATTGTCTGCTGCTGTACTGAATACTTGCGATTTCTTTGTTGGAATTGTTGTGTTTCTGTCAATTAATTTAGTCATTACTCCACCTAATGTTTCAATTCCTAAACTTAATGGTGTAACATCAAGCAATAGGATATCTTTGACTTCTCCTGATAATACACCTGCTTGGATAGCAGCACCTTGCGCTACACATTCCATAGGATCAACACCACGTTCAGCTTGTTTTCCAACAAAGTCTTCAACAAACTTACGCACAATAGGCATTCGTGTTGGCCCTCCAACAAGGATAATCTTATCAACTCCTTTTGATGTAAGCTTTGCATCTTGTATTGCTTGTTCCATTGGGTGTTTGCACTTGTCAATAATTGGTTTTATTAATTCTTCAAGTTTTGCACGTGTTAATTTATATTGAAAATGCTTTGGACCTTTGTCTGTTGCAGTAATAAATGGAAGATTAATATCTGTTTCTATTACTGTTGATAATTCGATCTTTGCCTTTTCTAATGCTTCTCTTAAACGCTGCATTGCCATGTCATCATCACTTAGATCAACACCTTCTATTCTCTTGAATTCCTTAACTATAAAATTGATCAGAGCATTATCCATATCAGTTCCACCAAGCTGTGTATCACCTGATGTTGATTTAACTTCAAATACACCTTCTCCAAATTCCATGATAGTAACATCTAATGTTCCACCACCTAAATCAAATACCATTATCTTCATATCCTTGTGCACTTTGTCTAAACCATATGCTAAGCTTGCTGCAGTTGGCTCGTTAATGATCCTTACAACTTCTAATCCAGCGATTATTCCTGCATCTTTTGTTGCTTGTCGTTGGTTGTCATCAAAGTATGCTGGGACTGTAATAACTGCTTTGTCTATTTTTTCTCCAAGAAACTCTTCAGCATCCCGCTTAATCTTCTGCAATACAAGTGCAGAAACTTGCTGAGGGGTATAACTTTTTCCGTGTATAGTTACTTTATAATCAGTACCCATCTTTCTTTTGATTGCAGTAATTGTTCCAGTTGGATTTGTTGTTGCTTGCCTTCGTGCAGGTTCTCCAATCAATACTTGACCATCTTTTGTAAATGCAACAACTGAAGGAAATGCTTTTCCGTATTGTGAAGCACCTTCTGCACTTGGAATAATTACTGATTTTCCACCCTGCAATACAGCTGCTGCTGAATTGCTTGTTCCTAAATCAATCCCTATTATCTTTCCCATATTCTCATCTCCGTAATTAAACCAGATTATCTAACATATAATAGGCATATAAGCTAATAGGCATATAAGCTAATAATAAAAGCCATATTTCATATTATAGCTTAGCCAAAATAGGTAGGATTTTCTGGTTTTATTTGTTCATTATTTTCTTTGTTAGCTTCTTGCAACTCTTTATTCTTTAGCTGCTTAACTTTTTGCAATTGTTTTGGCATCTCTATTTTACCAAATTCTTTTTCATATCTTTTGATTACCTGCAATAGTAATCTACTAAATTGCTTAGCATGATATGGCTCAATCATCACAAGATTGTGCTTTAATGAAATAATATGAGCATCATTGCTTCGTACATCAACACGAGGTGTTAATGATTTAAAATCAATAAAAAACTGTAATGGATTGAAATGTACAGATACTTCATGCGCATAAAATTCCTGCCCGTCTGCTATGGAAAAATTAACCTTACGTTCTGCCATATTATTATCATCCCCCTCTATTATTCCTATATTTTTTTTATCTTAATATTTCATAATTCAATATTTTGCGTAATCTCTCTTTATCTGGAACTAATTTTTCTAGTTCTCCTCCTGGAATTGTTGGATGTGTTTGCAAATATTGTGCATATTGACGTATTGATTCCGCGTCATCTGCATTAACTAAATGATTGAGCAAAAACCAAATCGAAAGCTGTTCGCCATATTTGCTTTTAACACTGCAAACACGACAATGTTTTGGTTTTACTGTGTGTATAGCACACTTGTTTTTTTCATTGAATAATATACCCCTGCCATAAGGCTTGCCTTCTTTTTTTACTTGTTTTAATTTGTGTAATGATGTGTTGAACTTTTGATGTTCATCCAAATACAATTGTTTTACTTGTTCAGCTGATATTCTGAAAAAATCTGCAATTTTTGGAATATCTTCTTCTAATACTAATCCCGAGTCAATGGAACAACATTTGCCGCATTGATTACACTCTTTTCCGTAATTTTCAACAATATCTAGTGGTGTATCTTTCTCAATAATAACAGATGAATCTTTCTTAATCATTTGTTTTATCTGCTGTAGTTCCATTATCTGCTTGATCCTCTTTTTTTTTATTATGCATACTTACTTTAACTTTAGCATATCTAATAATAATTTCATTAAGTGCATATCCCTTCTGTAAAATCACTAACACAGTATTTTCCGGAAGATTATTATTTTCTTCCTGTAATAATGCTTCGTGCTTGTATGGGTCAAAAGGAATATTTATTGTATCAATTGGGCGCAAACCAAAACTCTTTAAAATATCAATGAACTGAAAATAAAGCAAACTCATACCTTTTTCAAACTCATCTTTGTTCTGTACATTCTGCAGTGCTAATTCGAATGTATCAATAATCGGCAACAATTGAGTAATAACAGCGATATTGCCGCGAAAAACACTCTCTTTTGATGTTTTATCTGCATGTTTTCTAAAGTTATCAAAATCTGCCTGCAATCGCTGCAATAATGATGTTAATTCTTTAATCTTAAGTTCCTGCAACTCTTGCTGTGATTGTTGTTTTTCTTCTTTTTTTTCTGAATGTGCTTCAGTATTGTGTTTTTCATGCTCTTGATGAATATTTACTTGTTTTTTGTGATCTTTCATTAACTTACACCGTTGATTTTAAGTCAACCATATTCAGGTAAAGTGAACTTATATATAAATTTTGTGGAACAATATTTTGGAACAGACGAGGATTTAATAAAAAGACTAAATCTAAAAGAAAAAACGAGCCTGTCCGGACTTTCAAACAAACAATTAACTGTTTGATATTTGAACCGGAGCTTAGCGGTTACTGCGCTATACACCGAAGCCGCTAGTACTATTTGCACTACATGCTAATCCTTGCATAGCAAGGCAGCAAATATCCAAGCTATACTACAGGCCCATTACCAAAGAATAATAAGTACCTATTTTAATAGTTTTGCATTGAATTTATTGAAAAAAAAGAAAACTAATTAAATCTTACACATTACAATCTCAATACTTGAAACACGAACGTCCTTACCTTCTTTATTTTGAAATTGTTCTGAATCTACTTTGATATCTTTTATACGAATTTTTCCCTCGAGAAATCGTTTGCTTGACACTTCTGCAATGTCAACTGCTGTAGAGATAAATTTTCCTCTTGCCTTAATAACAACTTCTTCTGCATTTTTAGCAGTAAATTGCATTACAACACTTGTTACATAATTCATAAAAGGTTTGGTTCCTATAAATATTGAATTATCTGTTCCTGTCATCGTATATCTCCTCCTTACCACTGATATAGCTATAACATCATTTGAGAATTATTCAATGCCTTTTTTTACAAGACGAGTAACATAACCCGCTACAACATTCCTCATTTTTGGAGAACAATTCTCTAGTAATCCATTAACAACTGTTTTATTCTCATCAAAATCTTTCTTAAAATCAGTTCCATATTCTTTAATTAATTTATGCGATAATCGTTTTACCATTGTTGTCTTAATTCTTCCCATAATCATAACACCAAGAATGAGTTATACTAATTTATTTATAAAGTTTTGTTTTTCGAACTCACTGTGTTCGTTCAAAAAAACTAATTACATAAAACTTTTTAAAAAGAAAAGAAAATATATAATAAATGCTAACTATAATTACTATTGGAAAAGTGAAAGATAAGAATTGTTTGCAATTGATTGAAATGTACAAACAAAGAATAAAACTGTTTACAAAGATAAAAACAATAGAAATAAAAGATGAGAAGGATAAACAAAAAGAAACTCAAAACGTTTTAAAACATCTAAACAATGGTTTTATCATTGTTTTAGACGAACATGGGAAGTTGATGAGCAGTTATGAGCTAAGCAACTGTATTAAGGATAAGATAAATAATAGCGTTGAAATCATATTTATTATAGGCAATTACTATGGTATTGATGAAAGAGTGAAACAGAAAGCACAGCTTATCCTTTCTTTAAGTAAAATGACATTTCCACATGAGATTGCACAATTGATTCTTACAGAACAAATATATAGAGCATTTACTATCTTAAAAGGTCTGCCTTATCATAAGGATTAGGGTAATTGTTATTGAATAGTGGTTACAAAAACGAAACATTTATATAATAATTGTATATAAAATAACTTATGGATGGTCGGAAGAAGGTTTTAATTGGAACTTTAGCTGCTTTAGCAATGCAGCCTGTGTTAATTAAAGGATTAAATAGAATATACTCTATTTTTGCACCAGATGGTAAATGTGCAACAGATGGCGAGGCAGAAGCTACAACTATTGATGAATCCTCTTATCTAGATTATAAACTATCTGATAGAAGATTAGATTTCTCGTATTTACCTGAAGAATGGAACAGAATGGATTCAAAAAAAGATGCAAGAACTTCAGGAGAAATAATTTTAGAGGAAAGAGTTGCAGAACCAAACAAAGAAACTAAAAAATTGTCTGAATATTTACGTCCATTGTTTTTTTATATTGAGGAGTTGCCAGAAAGAGTAGAAAAGATATATGATAAATTAACAGATAAGAAAAATACTGATAATCTTAATAAGATTCTTGATAGAGTTATGCAGTATAAACCAATAATTGAATTTCTTGCAAAAAAATATGATATTCCCGTAGATATACTTTATGCAATTGCTCTTGTTGAATCTAGAGCAAATGCTAATGTTAATAGTAATGGCATAATGCAAATAACACCAATTGCTGCTAAACATCTAAATAACTTGCAAAATAGATTACAAAAAGATAATGGTGTTAATGTTATTGATTGTTATAAACGAAAATATCCTGAAATAGGTCTTGAATGTGGGGCAATGCTGATTAGATATTATTTTGATGCGTTTGCTGGCAAAGATTTAGATAGAGAAACACAATGGCTTTGTGCAATTGCAGCATACAATAGAGGAAAAGGTGGATTAAATGGAGATCTGAAAAAAGCAAAAACAACAAATCCTTTTGAATTAAAACCATGGCAAACAACAGCAGAAGCATATATGTATCCTCCAAAAGTTGTTGCTATGATGAAAGCATTAAAAGAACAATGGCGTGGCCGAGACAAGAGAGAGTACATACCTTATTGGAACAAGAGATAATTAAAAAATAAACATTTAAATACAAACGAAATTCTAGTATTAAAATATGGAACAACAAAATAAATTAGGTATTATTAAGAAATCTGACAATTTCAGCGAATGGTATACCCAAGTATGTGGAGAAACAGGTGCTGATCTAGTTGATATTCGTTATGATGTGCAAGGTTTTGTTGTACACAAGCCATGGGCATTTAAGATCATCAGAAAGATTTATGAATTATTAGAAAAGGAAGTTGAACTTGATAATCATGAGCCAATGCTGTTTCCAACTGTCATTCCTGAAGAGAATCTTTTAAAAGAAAAAGAACATGCTGGATTTGCTCCTGATGTATTTTGGATTACAGAAGCTGGAAAAGAAAAATTAGACAGAAAAGTTGCTTTACGACCAACTGGAGAAACAGCTATCTATCCAATGTACAGCCTTTGGATCAGAACGCATAAAGATCTGCCATTAAAACGATACCAAACACGAATAACTGTGTTTAGAAATGAAAAAACAACACGACCATTCTTAAGAGGAAGAGAATTCTGCTTTTTTGAAACACACGATGTGTTTGAAACTCATGCAGAAGCATTACAGCAGATACATAAAGATATGAAAATAATGCAGAAAGTTGCATTTCAAAAACTAAACTTGCCGTTTATCTTTTTTCAACGGCCAAAATGGGATAAATTTCTTGGCGCAGACAATACATTTGCTTCAGACAGCTTAATGCCAGATGGCAGAAGAAACCAAATGAGCTCTACACATGATCTCGGACATAATTTCGCAAAAGCATATAATGTGCAATTTAATGATAAGAATGGAACAAAACAATATGTATATCAAACATGTTTTGGTCCAGGGATATATAGATTGATGGCTGCTTTGATAGGAATTCATGGTGATGATAAAGGACTAATCTTACCATATAGTATTGCACCAATCCATATTGTAATAATACCTATAACTTTTGCAAACAAACAACAATTAAATGAAAAAGTGATACAAAAATGTTCTGAAGTTGAAAGAAGATTAAAAGAATTTGGATATATTACTAAATTAGATTCCAGCGATGAATCACCTGGATTTAAGTACAATAAATATGAGATGCTGGGTATTCCATTGAGGATTGAGATTGGTCCTAGAGAAGCTGATGGTGATGAAGTAACAATTGCTTTACGCACACGAGATAAAAAAGAAAAAATAAACCTGAAACATCTTGATAAAGAGATTAAAGACAAGATTGAAGCTTACGAGCAGGATATGAAGAAAAGAGCTGAAGAATATTTTAAGGATAATACAACACAAACAGAGTCATTAACTGAATTAAAACAAATAATTGAAAAACATAAAGGATTTATCAAAGTACCATTCTGCAGCACTGATTTTGATGGACAGCAATGCGCAGAAACATTGAAAGCAGAAACAATAGGCGGCGTTGTCTCAGGAACAAAGTTTGAAAATCCTGAAAAAGTACATACTGGGCAAAGATGCATAATCTGCAATAAAGAAGCTAAACATATTGTGTATGTTGCAAAGAGCTATTGAAAAACTTCACTTTGTTCGTTTTTCAAAAAAAATAGGTTTCTTTAAATAAGATTACTCACGCCAAGCGATTGAAACTTCTCTAATAATAGTTGTGTTGTTTGTGTTGAATCTTTTACCAAAGAATAATTATAAACATAGATTATCTTTTCTGTACGAAGATGTGAAAATCGAGAAAAAATATAAAACAATTCCTTTATGTTTAATCCACCGACTGAAGTATGACTGCTTGTTGGAGAATGACAAACATCAAGAACATTGAGATTGACTAAGATAATCAACTGGTCAAATGTTCTTGCGAATTCCATCAGCAAATCTGCAGTATCGTCTAATCCAAAAGAGATTATCTTGTTAATATCATAATTAACAAGTTCTTTAATATCATACAAAATTTTGTTCCCAACGAGAACAAAATTTTGTTTCATGCAGATGCCACTTGCAAATAATTCTTGTTGATCATTTATTGAAGAAAAGAGGATAAAACCAATTCTTTTGTTAGTTGTTTTATTGATTATTTTATTTATATCAATTACAGATGGTTGTTGTTCTTTGAGTATAACTGCTGTAAAATCAAATGCCATGTGAGAAGAAAGTGATATTGAAATAAAAAGATATTGGATAATTTATTAAAAATTTGTAATTATCTTTTTAATAAATTTCGTAGATTAATGATATCATAAAGCGATTGTGCTACAAATGTATTTCCTTCATCAGAAATATGAACAATATCTGAAAAATAAGAACCATTTAATAAACTTGCAAATGAAATGTATGTTGCATTATAGAGATGTATTTCCTCCATTTCATTATATTGGCGCTCTGTTAGACAATAATAACCATTTGCTGGGAAATTGATATTTTCATTACAAATAGTGTTATTATATCCATTTATAGGCTGCAATACCGCAAGATATGATATGTTCATTGCTTGTGAAATAATAGCTATCTTCTGTAAATTAGTAATATAGGCATTAGACATAGGTAATACATTTTTAGGAGTTACTTTTTTAACAGTTAAAGGAGGTGCATAAGGATAATAAATTCCATTCCATTGTATAGAAGGCCAACGAACACGGGCAGTAGATGTTTCTGCATTGATATAATCATTAAAACCATCAAATGAAATAAGTAAATCTAAATTTAAGTCCATCAATTCATGGACAAAAACTGCTAATTCCTGTTCAGAATTTGCAGAGACAATTGCAGCGTTTACAAACTCAACTGGTTGATTTTTCCCTTTTTCAATTAATTTGACTAATTTTGCAATAATTGTATCATTATTTGTTTTTCCATTAAATGCTGTTGAACCACCTATCATAGCTATACGTAGTGTTCCATTATTTTTTATACCTAAATCTGGAGAACGATGTCCTAAACTATTAGTAGTTATTAACTGCTCAGAGTCAGCTAATTTCATAATTGCTTTTGCACTTGGCTGTGATTTAAAGCCAGCATATGGATGAGGCATATGAAACTGAAAAACATTTTTATCATAATTATAAATAAGATCGCTTTTTGGAATGTTAGAATCTTTTATTGTCTGTTGCTCTGAAACTGTATTAAAATCATTGATTATTTGAGTGTTTTGCATTGCTTCAAGATAGTTTGTTTCTTTAGAATAAATCTTTATTATATAATTATTGTTGATGTACATGTATGTTGCTATAATTGGAATAATTGTGAATATTAGAATTATAGAAAAGAAAATAATTTTGATTAACAGTTTTCTTTCCATTGAATAAAAATCTCCATTATTCAAAAGTAATATTTATTGTACAAACTCAACTCTCTTTGCTCTGATACCATAACGCTGCACATGCTGTTTTTTACAAGCTGTACATTCATATCGCAAATCTGTTTTTTTTGTTGTCTTTGCACCAGTCATTTTAAATTGTGTAACTGCTGGCTTCGAATATCTTCCAAGATTTCCAAATCCACGTGCTTTTCCACGTTTTCTTGCTCTGTACTTAGAACCTCTTGATAATGAAGAAGGCGCTCTTTTTTTATTGAGCAATATCTTATGTTCTGTATGATGCTTACAATAAGGACAATATCTGTTTGCTGTCTTTGGTAATTTCATATTTTCACCTTAATAATTAACTTGAATATTGAGAAAAAGTTTACTTATGTTTATAAATGTTATTATTTGCGAGTTCGTTTCACTCACTCAGCAAATAATTGGGTAAGATCGAGCTTAAATACTAGTATTATTTTAATACTTATTATGGAGACAATTAAAACAATTAAAGGTGTTGATGAAGAAACTTGGTATAAATTAAAAAAACTATCAGTAAGAGATAGGGTTACAATGGGAAAATTACTTCATAAGATTGTAGAAGAATACGAAAAGAGAAGTGAGAGTTTTTGGAAAGATATTTTAAATCATAAAGGTACATTAACAAATAAAGAAGCTGAAGAAATGCACTTATTAGTAAGAAAACATAGGCAAGAATATGGGTTTAGACAATGAGTTTAGTATTTGATACTTCAATCTTAATAGAATTAGATAAAAAGAATAAATCAATTGAATCAGAATTAAAAGAATATATCAAATCTTATCCAACACCAGCTCAAATTGTATTTATCAGTTATTTTGAATTTTATTATGGATTGCATGAAAGAAATCTGGCAAATAAAATGAATTCCCTTTCTTTTATTAATAAATTCTCAATAATAACCATAACTAAAAACACAGCACATATTTTAGCAGATATTAAAAGAACATTGCAGAAAAAAGGATTAGTAATACCTCTTGCTGATCTTTTGATAGCTGCACAAGTAATGGAGCATAATCTTATTCTTGTTACAAAGGATAAAGATTTTGGAAAAATAGAGAACTTAAAGAAAATAATAATTGAATGAATTTAACTAACCAATTGCTGATCTTCATTAACTATAGTTTGCTGCTGCTTTTGGTCATCTGTTATTTCCTCTGCTCTTCCTTTTTTGATCAATATATCTGCAATCTTAGTTGGTAAAGAAGCAGTTTCATTCTCTTGATAAGGACCATAGATTTCCATTTCTTCTCCAACAAACTTAGGGACAGTTGTTATAAAACGGATTGTTTTTAACGTTTTTTCTAAACGAATTTCTTTTGACTGTACTTCTTGCTCAATCGGTTTCTGATGTTTATCTGCTGCATAACAAGGTATTAATGCTGGCTTTTGCTGCTGAATGAGCTTTTCAAGGATTTCTACCCTAAAATAACGCATATCCTCAGTTATCTTGTCAAAAAAAAGCTTTTCTTCAGCAAGCATTGCTGAGGTATTTATTATATTCTGATGTATTCTTACTTTGTTTAAAGCCATTACAATAATCTTTCGTTCTCTTCTGTCATACAATTCTCGCAATAGTTTATGGATGTTCTCTAATTGTATTGTGAGTTTCTTTAATTCCTCTTTTGATTCATTCTTACTTATTTTATCATTCAAAATAGCATCTTTCTCTCGAAGATAAGTAATGATATCAATATAGAAAGTATTGTCTAGCTTCTGGAGCTCTTCCCTATTCTTTTCTCTGCGAAATATATCAAACAATACTTCGTATGTTATCTTGATGTCATTTGCTGCCATTGTTCTATAAACTGAGAAGAATTACGTGATATAAAAAGATGATGATTAGTATAAACTAAATCTCAATACCTTCTTCGATTAATTGTTTGATAACTATAACTATTTTAATTTAGCTATAAAATGTTTAACTGACGAAATTTTTTGGTATGCTTTAAATACATCTTCTTCTCTAAAAGTGTAATATTCATGAGCCGCAAGATTTCGAAAATAGACTAAGGAAGCAAGATTATTATGAAGCTTTTTATCAATATAATTGTTTTTATAAAGCATATCAAATATCTCCTTATATTTTGAAGGGAATCCCAATCTCCTTTCAGAAATGATCTCTTCCCCTAAATCAATGACACGATTTATTATTGAGAATAGAAGCATAGACGTTGCATAGAACTTTTCTTTATTTGAAATATCTTTTATAGTTTTAATATTGAAACTTTCTAAATCTGCGAAAAATCTTTCAATATCCTTAATAATTACGACAATTCTATCGTTGTTCATAAAAAACACCGTGCAATATTTTTATCAATAACTGGCTTGAAATCAAGATACTCATGCATTGTCCGTACAAGAGTATTATGAAAATTACCACTATTTCTCATAAATAATATTTTTCCTTCGCGAAGAATAGCGTATTTTACACCAATAGGTAAATCCCAGAAAAAAGATAGATCAATATTTTTTGAAGTGTAACTCTGGATTTTTGCTTTGAGATTATGAGAGATATGTTTGTTTGCAATAACACAGATATCTATATCTGAAAGTGGCTTTTGCGTTCCTCGAGCATAAGAACCAAAAAGCAGTATTGCATCAATTGATTTTATTTTCTTTAGATCTGAAACAATTTCAGTTTGCACTAATTCTATTGTTTGTTTTTTCATAGCAATCATAAGAAGATACTTATTTAAATACTTTTTCGTAATAGAAATCATAATCTTTTTAGAATAATAAAAATTAAAAAAAAAGGAAAAAAATTTCCTTATTCTGTAGTTGCAGGTACTGCTGCTGGTACTGCTGGAGCAACTGGTTCAGCTGCTTTGACTTTTTCTTTGTCAACTGCTAATTCAGTTCTTGTTTTCCAAGCAAGTGTACTTTCACTTACTGTTAAAGCAACAACTTCATCGCCTTTTAACATGAACTTCTTGTATTCGTTCAACATCTTAGCAGCTAATCTTGTGTCGTCAGCTGATTGTCCTGCTACAACCAAAGCTATCTTTCCACCTTCTTGGTTGTATAGCTTGATTACTGCTTGACCAACTTCAATACCTAGAGCACTTGCACAGTCTGCTGGGTTACCCATCAATTCTGCTACAACTGCATTAGCACATGGACCACCTATTGCAATGATATTCTTTGTTTTTGCATCAGTTACTTCAGTATCCAATTTTGTTTGATCAACACCAATTGGTTGCATTTCAATTGTGTATTCGCCGCCTGTTACAGTTGCTGTTGCAGCTGATGCTGGTGCTAAGTACACTTGTGCATATACAGCATTTCTTGGGTGTGTTACTACAATCTTTTGTTTTGATGAATCATCATCTATCCAGATTTCTGTACCTTTCAATGTCATTGCTATTTGGTTGTCATCATCTGTGTTGCTTACAGGTTTTTTACCAAATGATACTGCTGCTGGAACTGAATGTCCCCATTCTAAAACATTGTCATCAGAGTCATCGTATGTTGCGTTAAATAAAAATGTATTTGCACCTGCAACGTAGCTTGCTGCAGCTAAATCACCATCATTGTATTCTGAAAAGTTACCAGGGTTATATGAAAGGTTTAATGGTGCAAATGATGCATTTCCATAATTTGTTGCTGATATGTTACCTGCTTGACAGTTATCAAAAGCGATGGTTCCTTTTTCTTTTGTTTGCAATTGAACAAAAGATGCACGTGCTGTACATCCAACAACTCCAGTATATGCAGTATACCCACTACCTAAAGTAGTAAAGGTAATGGCACTTGTTCCAGCTGTTGCAGTTCCACCATCGAAAGTTAATGTAATTGAACCAGCACCACCACTTAATGAGAAAGTGTTAGCCCCAATTGCATTAAATGCTTTATCATTTGTTTCAGTTCCAGTTGTTAAATCTTCAAAACTAATCTTTGAGTCAGTCAAATCTAATTTTGAGATTTTTACCAAGTGACCATCTTTAGTTGTTCCTGAAGATACAAGGAATTTTGCACCCTTACAATCAGTTAAGTTTACTGAAGAGATACAACCATCTCCTTGCAAATAGATTTTACCATCAACTGTATCAACATCATCTCCCCAATAAGCTTTACCATCACCGTCTTTGGATTTCAGACTCAATTTCATATCCTTACCTTCACGAGTAACAAATTTAATAGTTCCTGTTTTTCCACTTGCATCAAAAGTAATTGTTTCAGTATCTCCTTTGACAAGTTCACTGAAAACAATTTTGAAACCACCAAATACTGGATCAACTAATGAATCACCTGGTGCTAAGTAAAGCTTGTCATTATCAGGTCTTACTCGAACATCCATTGTTTTCCATTTGTTTTTAGTTGCAGTTCCTCCTGAATCAGTACCAAAATAGGCATCAGCATACCAACCATTCACATCGGAGATTTTTTTCTCATTTAATTTTGCTTCGGTTGCATGTTCTAATTCAAGTGTTGCTGCTCCTACTGAAATCTTACAGACATCAGTGTCTTTTGCTTCAGAGGCAATTTCTCGTCCTTCAATTGCACCAATTACAACACCATTTACTGTTTCAGTTGTTCCTGTATCAACCCAGATTAATTGACCATCAACAAGCAATCCACAGGATGTTGCTCCTTCGTTCAAATCTGACATTGTTACTGTGTGTTCTGTACCATCAACAGTTACTTTTACAGATTCACCTTGACTTAACCATTGCACGTTTTCTCCACCCAATAGTTTAAGTGTGTTTACCCCAGTAGATGTTGGTGTTGAACCACCCATTGTACCCAATTTTGAATTGACAATAGTGTAAGATTTACCCATTATTTTGAGAGTAGTTCCTTCCAAATCAGCTTTTAAAAGAGCAGACGTTGAGTTATCAACATCAACTGCAGTGTCAAATTCTAATGTGTAGTTCCATGCATAATTGTTTGATGCATCTGAAACATATAAGTATGTTCCTGCTTTAGGAGCTACATCATCATCTTGCGCATGTTGCAATACTAAAGTTCTATCAACTTGGAATCGCAAGTTTTGTACATAATCTTCAGTATTCTTGTTGTTTCCTTCATTATCTTTGTAGGAACCATCACCAAATACACCTGGCATTTCTGATGAACCAATAGTTGCATCTGTTTGGTTTGCACTTTGGTTGTAGTACCAATCATTGCTACCCATTTTGTATCCGCCTGTTACGTCAACTGCTGTTGATGTTGCAGCTGCGTTTGCATTTTTTGGTGTCTTCTTGACAGCTACTTGTTGTACTGATGTTTGTATAGAACTTAATCCAATAATATCTTCTGCTTTAGCGTTCTTTCCTACAACAAACATACCGTCAAACTTTCCGTCTGCGCTAATAAAATTTGTTGGAAATCCTGCTAAATCTCCAGCAGCCATTGCTCCGATAACAGTTGCTCCTAACATTGAAGCGCCCATTCCTAATGCTGCGATCTTTTTTACTGTTTTTCTTAATTCCATCGTCCTAACACCTCCTTAGTGTTGTTTAGGCTACCATTATTTTTTTATTTTTATTTTTTTTGGTTGTGTACAATACGTACAAAGTATTGTATGACACTACACAAATTCTGTTTAATAGATCCGATAGGTATTTGGATACTAAAAACTACAAAAGCTAAATGGCAAAGACTTATTTATAAAGCTTTCGTGATGGTTTTTTCTACAAAAACCGTTCGAATAGGTTATAATGGCTAAAAATAAAGAATTTTCTCGTTTCAGACGTTTACTACAAACAAGTGATGGTTGGGAAATCGTTACAGTTTTCAGAAAAAAAACTGCAATGATTTATAAATTAGTATTTGCGAACTCGCTTCGCAGGTTGTGTCACAATGCAAATACTAAAACCTGTAATCCGCACAATAGCTATTTTTTCAAGATGTTCTCTAATTTCTTCAGATTATTAACCACTTGTACATTATTAGGATTCAATATATAGGCTTTATGCAAAAAACCATATGCTTCTTTGTATTGCTTATCTGTAGCTGCGAGCATTGCTAATCCATTGTATGCATCTGCATTTGCTATATGTGTGTTGCTTTTATGGAAACAATTGAGTGCTTCATCAAATAACTGCTGTTTAAAATAAACAATACCTAATATATAATATAGGTAAGATAATTCCTTTGTATCTTGCTTATTTATACCTGATTCTTGTTGAGATTGTAAATATTTGATATGATCAGCTAATAGCTGCTGAGACTCTGTAACTTTGCCAAGTTTCACTAAGAAATCTGACAAAATCCTAATAGTATTAGGGAAATTTTTGTTCTGCCTATATATAGTATATAGCAGCTCTACTGATTTAGTCATTTGTTTATTATCTGCATATGCCATTGCAAGGTTAAACAAAACAATAGAATCATCTGGATAGAGCAATAGTTGTTTTTCTGCTAAATCCAAATAATATTGTTTTTTTGTTTGTGAGAGATTTGCATCAAATCCAAGATGATGCACTATATGATTAGTCATCACAACTTGTTGTTTTGTATTAGCAATGCCATCTAATTGTTCATGAACTAGATATTTGTATTGCAATTGTAGAATATTCTTGAATAATTTGATAAACGGTCGTTCGCTATAGCCTTTGAATTGTTTTTGCAAATACTCTGGAATTTGTGTTTTATCTTCTTGAATACTCTTGAAACTAGGAATAGTAATGTTATTTGTATAATTCCTCTGTAGAAAAGAAATAGCTAGTAGTTCTTTATTGTTCTCAAACTGAAACAAAACATCTTTTGGATTAAACATTACAAACTCATCAGCATCAATCACAAAGATCCATTCTTTTGCTGCTTTTGATAATGAAAAGTTTCTAGCTGCTGAAAAATCATCAATCCAAGCAAAATCATAGATATTGTCTGTAAATTGTCGCGCAATTTGTTTTGTATTATCTGTTGAACCAGTATCTACTATAATAATCTCATCAGCAACGTTTTTGACAGACTCCAAACATTGCTGTAGATATTGTTGTTCGTTCTTGACAATCATACATACTGAGATTGTTGACATAAATTTATAGAAAAATAAAGGGGTTTATATAATTATATTAGATAGAACATAGTGATGTTACACTAAAACGTAACATTCATACAGTAGATGTTACACTAAAACGTAACATTTATATAGTAGATGTTACACTAAAACGTAACATGGAACTAAAGAAGCTTGTTGAGTGGAATCCATGGTGGGAAGATATTGCATCATTAGAGAAATTAAAGGGAATTGAAAGAGAGAGCTATAAAGAAATAGTTAAATCAATTGCTATAAAAGAAATAACAGTTATACTTGGAGTGAGAAGATCTGGAAAAAGTACATTAATGTATCAAATGATTCATCACTTATTAAAAAAAGGAATTAATGCCAAGCAAATATTATTTATCAATTTAGAAGATATTGCATTAGCAAAAGATACATTAGATGAAATTTATCTATGTTATAGAGAAAATCTTAATCAAGAACATAAAGCATATATTTTTTTGGATGAAATTCAGCGAAAGGAACACTGGGAAAGTTGGCTCAGAAAGAAATATGATCTTAAAACAGATGATAAATTTGTAATATCAGGTTCTTGCTCGTATCTTTTAAGAAAAGAGTATGCAACTTTGCTAACAGGCAGAAACTTAACATTTGAAATATACCCCTTAAGTTTTAAAGAATTTCTAATATTTAAAGATGTATATATAGAGCAAGAAAATATTAAAAAAGAGATAATCACAGAAAAAACAAGAACTACAATAATAAATATGCTCAAAGAATATATAGAACAAGGTGGATTTCCTGAAATAGTTTTAAAAGAAGAGCAATAT
Source organism: Candidatus Woesearchaeota archaeon (assembly GCA_018303075.1). Classification (GTDB taxonomy): domain Archaea; phylum Nanobdellota; class Nanobdellia; order Woesearchaeales; family DSVV01; genus JACRKF01. The sequence goes on from JAGVYW010000041.1 coordinate 31,315, forward strand.
AAATCAAAAATATTAAAACAATATTTTGATGATATACTCTATAAAGACATTATTGGGCGATATAACCTAAATTCTCAAAGAACAAAAGAATTTGCTGTATTTCTTATAACAAACATAACAAAATTTATTTCATTAAGAAATATAAGAAATGCTTTATCATTTTCATACGATACAACAAAAGAGTATCTCTCTTATTATAAAGAGGCATATCTCTTTTTCACAACAGATTATTTTTCATACTCATTGAAAGAACAAAAAATAATGGCATCAAAGATATATACTATAGATTCAGGGCTGCGAAATGCTGTTTCTTTCCGCTTTTCACAAGATGATGGAAAATTAGTAGAAAATATTGTGTTTATTGAACTTCTGAGAAAAGAAATGCATCCTTATTATTGGAAAGGAAAAAATGAGGTTGATTTTGTTATTAAAGAAAATGATCAAATGATAACAGCAATAAATGTAACATATAGTGATGAAATAGAAGAACGAGAAGTAAAAGCTTTACAAGAATTCAAGAATAATTTCAAAAAAGTAAAGAAAGCAATTATTATAACAAAGAATCTTGAAAAACAGCAAGATGATATTTATTTCATACCACTTTGGAAATGGCTGTTGATTGGAAAAGATGAAATAATACCTAAATAAATATTAAGAATAAAATATAATAAATACTGCGGAGAGCAGGATTTGAACCTGCGTAGGCACTAAGCCAATAGGTAACTTAAAGTCACAGCTTTTTGCAAAGCTCATCTTACCTAAGCTTGGACAGATTGGTATACTATATATAGTATAGATACCAAACTTCTATCCCGTTTGGCCGCTCCGGCATCTCCGCAATATCATAAGAGAAGTTTTTACCTAATATATATAGTTAATGATTTAAATTTAATAAAGCTCAATAACTATAAGCAGTAGAACAACTAAACATTTTTTGCATATTACCTAAATAATCTTTTCCTATATCAGCAATACTATGTCTTTTATTCTCTACTTTTGCTTTTCTTGCAAATTTTAATGATTCTACTCTTTTTGGTTCTAATAAACATTTCAAATATTGTGGTAATCTTTCCATTGCTGCTGTTTTTTGTTCTTCAACAGTTTTTTTGCTTCCACCCATATTAATCACCGTTTTATAATATTTTAGATTTAATTGAATATAATCAATACTTAATAACTTCTGATTGAAGAAAATAATAATTAAGAATCTATTTTATCTGCCAAGCATAGCTTCGTATTCTTGCAGTGTTGCCATAACCACATGATGCGCAGATTTTTCTGTTTTTGTGAAACGCATGCTTTCCACAGCGTCTACAGATAATGTGTGATCCTGCTTTATTATGTTGCCCTTGCGAATATGTTCCCTTCATTTTCTACACCAAAGTTAGTTGATAGTTTTTATTCTGCTGGAGATATAATTGTGATAGTATCTCCACGGATAAATACTGTTCCTAATTTTCGTTTTACTTCGCCATCTACTCTTTCTTCTGCATCATTTAGTACTACATTAATATGAATATCAAATGCATTTAATGTTCCTACAATCTGTTTGTTGTTTTTTAATTCTACAATAATTCTTTTGTTTCGTGCCTTATTTAGCGCATCTAATGGTCTTGAAGCTGATTCCATAGTTCATTCCTCCAAAAAATAAATTAATATAGTTTAGAATAAAAGACTCTTTTATAAAGCTTTTGAATTTTATGACAAAAAGCTTAAATAGTATGAATGTCTACCTCATTTTTAAAAAAGAGGTGAAAGTAGATGCAATGCCAATGTGGTAATGAGCCATATAAAGGCGATGTCTTCTGTAGAAAATGTGGAAAGGAGTTACCACAGGTCGAATATTTCTTGTGTGAATGTGGATCAGATGTGCTATTTGAAGATTCATTCTGCCATGGATGTGGAGCAAAATTTGATGGGATACAAGATTTAGAAGAAATTGATGCAAAGAAATTTGAGTCGCCTATGAACCTATGTAATTCTTGCGGACAAGAGATGTAATTATAAGACTACAATTGTTTATTTTAGTTTTTTTTGCACACTGGATTGCGCTAATTCGTTTGCAATAGTATTTTCTTTCCTAGGAACCCATAGATATTTTAAATAAGAAAAATAGTGTTCTTTTTCCTTAACAAGCTTAAGAATTTTTTGCAAATGTAGTTGTTTGCATTTATATTGATTATTTAATACCTTAATTGCCCATTCGCTATCACTTCTTATTTCAATATATCTTTCTTCATAGAAGATTGCTTTTTCCAGTGCAACATCTATTGCTGTTAATTCCGCAGTATTATTTGTTCCTTTACCAAGATATTGCGAAATCATCTCAATTACTCGTTTACCTTTTCGCATATATACGCCGATGCCCATTGGACCAGGATTGCCTGAACATGCACCATCAGTGTAAATGTAAACAACTTGTTGTTCTACCATAATTTTTTATTTATTCCATAATATAAAAAATTATCGAATTGATTTAGTATTTCCGAGTTCGTTTCATTCACACAGGAAATACTTGATTTCGTAATCTTAATAAAGCAAAAGCATTATTTTCAAAAAAGAGAAAAAGTAACTAATAAAGAGATATTAATCTCTACACTCTTAAGTTTGCGAACAAAAGATCAAGTTACTGCTAAAGCTTCTGAAAGACTTTTTACTTTAGCAAATAATCCTAAAGATGTGGTAAGATTAAAAATTAATTAGGATGGATTAAAACAAAAAATGCTGAAGAAACTGAATTTGTGCTGCGAAAATTATTGTCACAAAAATATTGGAAAGTATTTAATGATTATATTGTTGCGTATGGACAAAATATTTGCTTGCCTATTTCTCCAAAATGTTCTATATGTAAAATAAAACCTTATTGCAAGAGAGTAGGAGTAACAAGTTCACGATAGAATATTAATGCATTTTCTTTTGCTTCTGTAGATTTTTCTGCGTATGTTTTTTCATTCCTATTAGAAAATGCTCATGCTGTTTTTCCAGATCAAAGAAATCATCTGCTTCATCTTTGATAAACCGTGATGCTGTCTTGCCAAATGCAATTACTTCTGTCCTGCATCCATGTGATTTTAAGTATGCTAACAAATCCTTGAAATCACCATCACCTGAAACAATTACAACTGTGTCAACTTTTGGAGCAATTCTGACTGCATCCATTGCAATGCCAATATCCCAATCACCTTTTTTAGCTCCACCATAAAATATCTGAATATCTTTTGCTTTTACTTCAATGCCTATATTCTCTAATGCATCATGAAACAATGACTCCTCTTGAATATCTGTTTTTATGACATAAGCAATTGCACGAATTAATTTCCTGCCAGAAACTGCTTTGTCAAGGATAGCCTTGAAATTAACTTTTGTATTGTAGAGATGTTTTGCTGAATAATAGAGATTTTGTACGTCGAATAAAACTAATACTTTTTGTTCTTTGTGCTTCATAAGAAACTTTCTGGATGAGGTTGTTTATTAAGGTTTTGCTTGCTTTGAATAGTGTAGAGAATTCTTTATCTTAAGATTATTTTAATGCTCCTCGCTTTCTAAGAATCTTTCTGCATCTATTGCTGCCATGCAGCCTGTGCCTGCTGCTGTAATTGCCTGCCTATAAATATGGTCCTGCACATCCCCACAGGCAAAAACTCCTTTAATATTAGTGTATGTTGATCGTTGTTGTGTGACAATATAGCCTTTTTGATCTAATTTTAGAATATCTTTGAATAGTTTTGTGTTTGGTTCATGACCAATTGCAACAAAAATTCCATCACATTTTACTTCACTGATCTTGTTTGTTTTTAGATTCTTAAGAATAACTGCTGAAACTCTTCCTGCTTTAACATCTTTAATCTCTTCAACTACAGTGTTCCATATAAATGAAATTTTAGGATTTTTCTTTGCACGATCCTGCATGATCTTTGATGCGCGTAATTCATCTCGACGATGTATTATTGTTACTTTATTTGCGAATTTTGTCAGAAATAATGATTCTTCCAATGCAGAATCACCTCCACCAACTACAACAACATCTTTATCCTTATAGAAATATGCATCACAGGTTGCACAGGATGAAACACCTTTGCCAATCAGTTTTTGTTCACTTGGAAGATTCAACCATTTTGTTGAAGCGCCTGTTGAAACAATCACTGTTCTTGCTTCGTAAGTATTTTCTTCAGTAAATACCTTAAATGGACGCTTAGAAAAATCAACTTTGATAACATCTTCAGAAATAAATTGTGCACCAAATCTTTCTGCTTGCTTATGGATTATATCTATTAATTCTGGACCATTTATACCCAGTGCAAAGCCTGGAAAATTTTCTATCTCAGTAGTTAGCATTAATTGACCGCCTGCTTTGCTGCCTTCAATAACTAATGGAAAAAGATTTGCACGAGCGGTGTATAATGCAGCTGTCAAACCAGCTGGACCTCCACCTATGATGATAACATTATAAACATTATTTTTGTTATTTGTCATGTCCTATCACACACACTTTGCAATTTATATAAAAAACACATTTTGTTTATAAATGTTATTATTTCGAAATATTTATAAATCAATAAGAAAATAATATATAAAATATCATTTTCAGTATAAAAAAGGAGGGATTAATAATGAGGTATAAAAATAAAAGAGCACAAGGTGCATTAGAGTTCTTAATGACCTACGGATGGGCATTCTTAGTTATATTAATTATGATAGGAGCATTAGCTTATTTTGGAGTATTAAACCCTACAAAATTTCTGCCAGACAGATGTAATTTTGGCACAGAATTAAGCTGTAAAAAAGGAGAGTTTGTTGTTAAAGCAGCTACAACCGATACAATTCTTGCAAAATTAACAAATCAGTTTGGTACAAGTATAAAGGTATATGGCGCTAAAGTAACTACTGATATAGCAGATGGATTAGGAAATTGTACATTTAAATTAGATGATAAGGCAGTTGAAGATAATGCTAATAAATCAGTAGTTTGGAAAGATGGAGAATCAAGAACATTAAAAGTTAGTTGTGGTGCGGGAGATACTGCATTAACTGCTGGAGATAAAATAAAATTAGGTATTGAGTTTAAATGGTTCCCTGCTTCCAGTTCTAAAGACTTTGCAAAGACAATGTCTGGTGAATTATTTACAGGAGTACAAGAAGGAACAGCTCCTGCAGAACCATAGATTTATTTTTTTATTTTCTTCTTTTTAGTATTTTTCAAATTTCATTCAGAAAAATACAAATTCTTAGATAGATCGGTGTTATGTAATTCTGGCGAAAATTTATAGTATTTGCATTGTGAGCGAACAGGCTGTGTCACAATTATATGAAATCCCCCTTCATTTACATATTGTAAACCAACAGGTTTATATACTTTCTCGTCTATAAAATTAGTAAAAATGAGGTGATTCTAAATGGTTTATATCAAATCAAGCCCAAAACAAATATTACTTCTTCCGACAAATCTTAGGGATATAATTCCAAAAGACCACCTCTGCTATTTAATAGAAGATGTCATTGAGCAATTAGACTTCTCAAACTTTGATAAACAAGTTGAAGGTCCAGGCAATCCCAGCTATCATCCCAGAATCTCATTAAAGATAATCATAAATGGCATTTGTGAGAGAGTTACCTCAATGAGAAAGCTAGAGAAGCTAACATATGAAAACATAGTTTTCAGATATTTATCTGAAAATCTGAGTCCTGATTTTCATACAATTGCTTTGTTCAGGAAAGAAAATACAAAATTAATAAAACGAAGTTTTTTACAAACTATAGAGATTGCTAAAGATCTTAATATGGTTAATTTTAACAAACTTTATCTTGACGGAACAAAAGTAAAAGCTAATGCTTCTAA
>JAGVYW010000022.1 GCA_018303075.1 Candidatus Woesearchaeota archaeon
AAATTTAGGTGGCTATTCCAATATGTATTTTTCGCTTTTTACCTTGATTTCATGTGGAAGAACAAGTTGATTCAATCACTTGCTGGATTGGATGGCACTGAAAAAATGTTTATTGGTTTTGATAAAATTGTGCCAATACTTTTCGGAGTTCATCCTGACAAGCAGATGGAACAACTCGTTCTAAACTCGCAACTAAAATATCAAGTGGTGGAAATGTTCCAGTTGTTTTTTGCGGTGCTTCGTACAACTGTAATAATGCAAGCGCCTCCGGCGCTACCCCAGCAAGACGCCCACCGTTGTAGAGGTTGACGTTGCCATTAAGACCATTATTGCCAAGGTAGCCAGCGAACAAAGCACGCCCCTGAGTTTGTTCAGAATTAAATGTTTTTAAATTAAATGGATGCCATACTCCTACATTACCTGATATAAAGTATTTCCTTGCTGATTTGATAACGTTGTTCCCTTCATTAACTCCACCAGCATACACAATAACTTGAGAATCTGTAACAGTTTCTTTTCCTTTTGTAATTTCCAGAGGTGTTAAATCTTTAACATTTGTTAATCTGTCAATGGATTCATATCCTGAAACAGTTTTTTGAGCTAATGCTAAAGGTCGTACAACAACATACGGACTAAAATCTTTTGGTGTTTCCCCAGCAAGCATTTGCTGGAAAGAATAAATAGCTATTGCTCCATTATCAGGTCTTCGTCCTTCTTGTAACAATACACTCATAACATCTTTTTCTTCATAAATATCATCAAGAACAGCAGCATACAGTATATTAAGTCCTTTTCTTTGTTTCTTTCCTTCTGTATCTTTCCATAATTGTAAGGCAAGTTCAGTTTTTTCAGGTGTTAATAACACTCCAACTTGACCATCTTTTCCACCATGTGCTGTTGCAATATAAGCATCACCATTTTTAAGACCTAATGCAGGCATATCATTTTTTGCAATGCCACTCAAATCTTCAGAGTTTGCAGTGTACCATTGCGGATGCGGAAAGTTTTGTAACAATAAAGGCATTGGTGCTGTAAATCCACCTGTTTGTCGATTATAAGCAAGTGCTAATTTTTGTGCTTCTGGAATTGAATCTCCATTGAATGATGTTCCTGTAACTTGAGGAATAATAACTTGTTTAACCTCTGGTTGTAATATTACTGCTGAATTTTCTGCCATTTTTAATCACATCTCCATAAAGATAATGCCGACTTTGTCGGCATTATCTGCTTGAGTCTGCTTGTCGTTCAACTTCGTTTTTCTTTGCAATTGCTGCTGAAGCTGCATTTGCATTATATGCATTCATTATCTCTTCAGCTAAAGCGTTCTTGAATGCTTTTTTTGAGTTAAATGATTTTTGATATGAGCCTTGTACAAAATAACGAAGAACTAAATCAACTCTTCGCTGTGGAGCACATTCAACTGCTTTTGGATAACGAGCACCACCATATTCAATTGTGATGATTTCTTCTCTTGGAGCAGCGTTTTCAATTGCTTTGATTAAAACTTCAACCGGATTCTTCTTTAATTGAGCTTCAATTATTGTGAATACTTCTTCAACAATGTTGTAAGCAGTTATTGCTTTTCCAGTGCAATGATATGACGTCTTAAAGTGCTTTTTTGCTTTATGACCTGGTATCATTATCTTGTTCATAAGCCTTTCAACAATGTTTACTTTTGACTTATGAAATCTTCCAGTTATGTTTCTTCCAGATGTTCGTGGAACAATAATTGGACTTAAACTAATGTATCTCTTTAATCCTTGATCTTTGACTTCAACATTTTCAACTGACCATCTATTAAATAGCTTATACATTTTTTCCTCACTCCGTTCGAAAAAAATAATGATAAATATATATCATCATTATTTTCTTGCTTTTTCTATCTTTCCTGATAATAATGCTTCTAATGATTGATCATTTACTTTAATGACACACCATCGTACTCCTGGAACATCGCCTTTTGCTCTACCCATCTTTCCACCGATGCATTCAACAATGACTTCATCGTGTTCATCAACCATTTTGGTTGCGCCGTCGCCTGGTAGAAATGCAGAGACTTGCTTGCCATTTTTGATAAGCTGTACTCTAACACATTTTCGCATTGCTGAGTTTGGCTGTTTTGCTTCTAATTGAATCTTTTCAAGCACAATTGCCCGCGCTTGAGATGCTCCTTCTAATGGATCTGCTTTTCTTTTTAAGTCTAATACTCGACGAACAAAATTCTTGTCTGCCCATTGAAATTTTGATCTTCTTTTCTTTAATTGTTTTCCAGCATTAATGCCTGATGCTTTGTTGCTCATGGTTCATCCTCATTCAACTTTTAACTCTTTGATCGGAAAATATCGTTGCACAATCGATTCATTGTATCGCAATGATTGTGCTGCTCTTCCTATCAATAATCCACGAGACTTTGGATCTTGTGGTGTGATTATGTAAACTGCATTATCTTCTTCATGCTGCTTAATCTCTGCTACAGGAATTGGATAAACAATATTTTTTATAAACTGCCTGACATCTTGATTATATTCAATTATACGGATCTTTCTTTTGAAAATCTGCTCCAGCATCTTTGCATTGCTTCCTGCTCTTCCTATTGCCTTTGCAAGCTCATGCTGCTCGACAATAAAAATCAACAGTTTGTTTTCATCGACAAAACAATCTCTTACTTTTGCTTTGCTTATCTGTTCGAATAATGCAAGGAACCCAAGTGTTTCTTTATCATACTTTATTGACACGTCATCACCTAATTATTTAAATATTTAAACAATTTATACTACCAAACTATTTCAGCAATCCTAAGACTGCAATTGAAAATGGTTTTTTACAAATGACGCCAACTTCATCACTTGGATAATTAAGCTGCACTATTGGAATATTATGAAATGAAGCATAATATTCTATGTCTTTCTTTGCTGCTTCAGTACAATTTGTACTTAAAAAAATCTTTCGCAATTGGCTGTTTTTTAATGCCTTTATTGTTACAGTTGCACCTAAGACAACTTTTTTATCGTCAATTGAATCTTTGATTTCTTCTATTTCGTTTTTTGTTTCTTTCATAAAAAAACTCCTCACTTCGTTCGTCGTTTTTTTAAACTCAGTTAGTGCGATTGAATGTAATGAAATACTTTCGATTTCCGCTTATCTATTAAATAAGCGGAAATCGAATTGTTTATAAATATTTTGCTTTTTATTTTGCCTTTTCTTCTTTCTTATTTTTTGTCACTAATCCAGGCAAACCTGTTCCGACAGGTACTGGCTGATTAAGCATGACGTTTTCTACAACACTGTTTAAGCTGTCTGATTCTCCTGAGATTGACGCTTCGATGATATGTTTTAAAGGAGTTTCAAATGAAGCTCTTGCAAGAACACTTGCTTTTTCACTGACAATACCATATCGTGTCAAACCTTTGATGTTACCTGTAACAGTCATTGTGTCTGCTACTAACATGATGTGCCTTATATCAACATTTAATCCTTGCGCATCAATTACTTTTTTTACTTCATTTATTACTGACTGCCTTGCTGCTTCTATTCCTAAAATCTGTGCAATCTCAATTATATCATTTGTTATTGTCTTTTCAGGATCTACACCTTCAATCTGCAATACTTCTTTCATATTAGAGCCAGCAGTTACAATAATAAATTCCTCTTCTTTTTTTATAGGAAGAACTTGTGTGATTCCTTTTACACCAGAGACATAAACTTCTTTCAATTTGTCTTTTAATTTGAATACTTCATTAATTGCCTCTTCTTTTCCCTTAGGCTTTACTGTAATGATATTTCCATCTGCTTTAACAATTAATCCACGTACTGACTCAATTGCTTTTACAACAGAAGGAGCTGTTAATTTTAATGAAACCAGTTTTTCCTGCGAAAGTGTTACATCAACTGCTGATTTTGCAACATTTACTGTGAATTCTGAAGCAAGATGTTTTAATCGATTTTCCTTAATTGATTCTGCAAATTCTTTAATCTCTTTTCCTTTATTGTAAGGCGATTCTAAATGAATTTCCATCATAGGAGTTGCCAATGATTTTGTACAGTCAAGAATCTCAATAATTCTCGGAAGACCTGTTGTAACGTTCATCTCAGCTACTCCAGCGAAATGGAATGTGTTTAATGTCATCTGTGTACCTGGTTCTCCAATTGATTCTGCGCTTAATAATCCTACTGCTTCTCCTGCATCAACTTTCATGTTTTCGTATTCTTCAACTGCAAGTTCAAGCAATTTTTTTGATTTAGCCTGTGAAAAACTGCTTGGCACTGCCTTCTTTATATCATTAATAATTCCAATAGGAAGCTTGTCTTCATACTCTTTGAATATTTCGTCATGCATATCAATCGACCTCATAAAAAACTTAACTTAAACAATCATTCACAATCATTCAACCTTTTCTATCAATCTTGCAACATTTAATCTTCCATTTTCACTGCGTGAAACATCAACATTATCCTCACCATATGCAAACTGCACTATTTTCTTGTTTGCATCTCGTACTGTACCATCATATTCTACCTTTAAATCCTGCATTGCATTTGCTAATCTTCTATATAAATATCCTGATTTAGGTGTACGCAAAGCAGTATCCATCAATGAATCTCGTCCTGTCATCGAAGCAAAGAAAAATTCAGCTGGAGCTAATCCATGCTTGAAACTGCTTCTGATAAATCCTCTAGCAGCAGATGATAAATCATTTTTCTTGAAACATGAAAGTGTTCTATGTCTGTAACCTTTTTCAATTCTTTTTCCTCTCATAGCCTGCTGCCCGACACAACCTGCAATCTGCGCTAAGTTTAATGGATTTCCTCGTGCACCAGAATCTGACATGACTAGAGCAGCTGAAGCTTTGTTAGCGTTCTTTGAAACAATACTTCCTGTTTCGTTTCTTGCTTTGTTTAAACGTTCAAGAATCTTTAATTCTAATGTTTCTGCAATACTTCTTCCAGGGAATGCTTCTAATTTTCCATCATGATAAATTTTAATGAGTTCATCTACATCTTTGTATGCTGTGTCTAATGTCTCATAAATCTTGTTTCTAGCATTTTCTGGAAGATCTGTGTCATGGAGACAAGCTGAGAATCCTACTTTGATCAGTGTTTCAATACCTAATCTGAAAACTCTTCCTAGAATCTCAATTGTTCTTTTCTGACCGTACTGTTTATGCAATGTTCGCAGCAATAATCCTGAACCATCACCTAAATTAGCTTTGTCCATTACACCTGAAAGCAATTTTCCATCTTTAATCACTACGACAGTATCGTTTTTCTTATCTTCTTCAGGATTTCCTGTGTGGCCTCTTGATTTTCCAATAAAATTAAAGTCATCAGGCAATAAAACACTAAATATCTCTTTTCCTGAAATATTTTCTTTATTTGGCAATCTAGATACATCAGTCACTTTCGAAGATAATAATAAATCAACAGCTTCATTTCTAGTAAGTGTTACAAACTTTGACAACATGTAATTACCAGAGATTGCATCCTGTACACAGCCAATAATGCTTAAACCATATCTTGGAGAAATTAATTGTGTCTGAACTTCCATTAATATTTGTGCTTCTGCTCTTGCTTCTTCTGTCTGCGGAATGTGCAAGTTCATCTCGTCTCCATCGAAATCAGCATTATAAGGTATACAAACAGCTGGGTTTAAACGGAATGTTTTGTTAGGCAATACTCGTACGTGATGGCACATCATTGACATCCTGTGCAAACTTGGCTGTCTGTTGAAAATTGCAATATCTCCATCCATCAAATGTCTTTCAACTGTATATCCTGGCTGGATTTCTTCTAATAATTGTTCTTTTGTTTCATCTGTAATTTTCTTTTTCTTACCATCTGGTCTTATAATATAATTGCTTCCTGGATATTTAGTATGTCCTCTTTCAACAAATTTTTTCAAATGCGCCATGTTCCATTCAGTTACTTTTTCTGGAACAGTCAATTTCATTGCAATTACCATAGGAACTCCTACTTCATCAATTGCAATCATTGGATCTGGACTAATTACAGTTCTTGCACAGAAGTTTGTTCTTTTTCCTGCAAGATTATGCCTGATTCTTCCTTCTTTACTTTTAATTCTTGAAGCAATTGTCTTCAGAGGCTGGCCTGAACGATGACGTGCAGGAGGAAGCTGTGCAACCTCATTATCAAAGAATGTTGTGATATGATACTGCAATAAATCCCATAGATCTTCAATAATTATTTCAGGAGCTCCAGCGTTGATATTCTCAAATAATCGCTGATTGATTCTAACAATATCTCCTAACTTGTGAGTTAGATCATCTTCACTTCTTTCTCCTGATTCAAGTGTAATACTTGGTCTCATTGTAACAGGAGGAATCAATAAAACAGTTAACACAGCCCATTCTGGCCTAAATGATAATGGGTCAATACCAAATACTTCACAATCTTCATCAGGAATTTTCTCTAATCTACTTCTTATTTCAATTGGAGTCAATCTCTTTTCTCCTTCCATGAATGTTGTTGGCTTTTCTAAAGTAATCTTAAGCTGTTTTGCTTTACAATGCGGGCATTTGTTAGTTGCTTTTAATAATGCTACAATATCTCTTATCTTTCCTTTTTTCTCAGCTCTGCCATCTTCAATCTCTTGTACAACAAGCTCATTTTTTAGAGTATCCATCTTTTGCTTTTGCAATAATACTCTACCACATTCTCGACATGTTCCTTTTAATAATGTCAAGATAACAGGAACAAAATTAATATGTATTATTGGTCTTGCTAATTCAATGTATCCAAAATGACCTAAACTTTCCTTTAATTTTTGACCATCTGTTTTACAAGTTAATCCTGGATCAATAACACCAAGACGAATATCCATTAAACCACCATCTACAGGATACCCTTCTTTATCATATAATTCAGGCGTGACTATTTTTGCAACTGCCAATTCTTTAATTATCTTTGGTGAAAATATTCCGAATTTAATGCTCTTTACCTTTCGATACACAAATCTTTCATCCATTTTTGCTCACTTCGTTCGCAAAAATGTTTTTCCATATTTTCATAATAAGGAAAAACATTTTTAATTAAAATTTATTTTCAAGCTCTATCTTTGGATAGACGCCTATACTTTTTAATTCGTCTAATAATAATTTGAATGCATAGCTCATCTCAACATAAGACATATCTGAATCTTCCCCAAATATAGGAGAGATTGCTTTGCCTTTGCGTGCATCAACATAACCAATCAATCCTGATTTTTCACAGATTGGTACAATTACTTTATCTGAATCAAATCGTTCTTTAAGCAATAAGCTAGCACCATGAGCTACAAATGTATCTTTCTCCATCTCACCTAAACGAAGTCCTCCTTCTTTTGCCCGACCTTCTGTTGGCTGCCTAGTCAATAATTGGATTGGACCTCTTGCTCTGGAGTGAATCTTATTAGCAACCATATGTTTTAATTTTAAATAGTACATGTTTCCAATGAATACTTTTGCTTGAAACTGTTCTCCTGTTATTCCATTGTACATTGTTTCTGTACCATTTTCTTTGAATCCCATTGATAATAATTCTTTTCTTAACTGCTCTTCAGGTTCAGCATCGAATGTTGTTCCATCAACATAACGAGCAGATAATGCTCCTGTTTTTCCAGCTATCAACTCAATCAGATGAGACATTGTCATTCTTGACGGTATTGAGTGTGATGAAAAGATTAAATCAGGAATAATACCTGTACTTGAAAAAGGCATATTTGTGTGATTAACTATTAATCCTACTACTCCTTTTTGACCATGCCGAGATGTAAATTTATCACCTACTTCTGGAATTCTTTGGTCACGCAATCGCACCTGCACTAATTTGTTTCCTTCTTCGTTTTCAGTCAGCATGACAAAATCAACAATACCCTGTTCGCCATGTTTAATATTAATAGAAGATTCTCTTCGTAAATTTGATGTCAAGTTATATTCTTCCATACCGCTTAAGAATCTTGGAGGAGAAGATTTACCAATGATAACATCTCCTTCTTGAACAAATACTTCAGGTGAAATGATACCATCTTCTTCTAAGAATCGATAATCACGTTCACTTTTGTAACCTTTAACCTCTTTATCTGGAACGCTAATCTCATCAACTAATCCCCCAGAATATCGCAATTCTTCTGCTATTGCAGGCCTGTAATATGTTGATCTTCCTAATCCACGTTCGATAGAAGCTTTGTTGAGAATTATTGAATCCTCCATGTTATATCCTTTGTAACTCATAATTGCTACAACTATGTTTTGTCCAGACGGATGCTTGTCATAATCTGAGATAGGATGCATAATACTTTGAACAATTGGAATCTGTGAATAGTCTAATAGATTTACGTCCATATCCATTCTTATATGATAATTTGCTGCATAAAATCCAAGCGCCTGCTTTTGATTCTTGCTTCCAGCGTTAATTCTTGCCGTTGGAGAACAGTTTGCATATGGCACTAATGAAGTACATAATCCTAAAATAGCTAATGGAGTAACTTCAAGATGTGTATGTTCATGCGTTAAATCCTCTTCTTTAAATGCAACCAAAACATTTTCTTCTTCAGCAGCATCAAGATATTCAATAATTCCTTGGCTTACTAAATCATCCCATGTAATTTCTTTCTTTTCCAGCTGCGAAACTTGCTTTTCTGTCAATAATGGTTTGCCATCTCTTACAACAATAACTGGTCTGCGCAATCGTCCTTTTGAAGATTCTACAAAAACTTCATCGTTTTCTTGATCATAACGTACATTGATATTATTTGATATTGCATTCTTTCTTCTCTCTGTAATAATATGATCAACAAACTCAACTGGGTTTTCTACTGAACCAACAAATTTTCCGTTTAAGTATACTTCACTCACAACAATCACCCAACTGTTTTTAAGCCTAAGTTCTTCAAAGACTTAAGTATTTTATCTTCCTCTGTTTCAGAAGATATTTGTGCTAATAATGAAAGATTTTTTCTTAATCCAATGTTTGTACCTTCTGGTGTTTCTATTGGACATAATCTTCCTAAATGCGTGCTATGCAATTCTCTTGCCTCGAAATTCTCCTGGCTTGAAGATAATGGCGAGATTACTCTCTGCAAATGACTTAATGTTTCTAAAAAGTTGATTCTTTGGATTCTCTGGCTAATTCCTTTTCTTCCGCCAATCCAATTGCCTGTTGCCATTGAACTGTAAATTCTCGAAGTCAATAATTTATCTCTGATTACAACTTTAATGGATGGGAATTTTCCTCTTTTTACAATCCGCTGGAAATTATATAATAAATCTCCAATCAATACTTTCAAATTTACACGGAACAGCTCTGCTAAGAGATCTCCTGACATTTTTATACGCTTATTTATATAATGATCTTTATCGTCGACAGGAATCTTTCCGTTGCTCACTGCAATGTATTTTTTGATCAACTTACATAAATTGTATGCTTTCTGCAAGCGATCTTCTTTTTTAATCCCTAAATGAGGCAGTAAATATTTATCGAGAATCTCCTGAGTTCTTTCAACTCTAATCTCTTTTGCCTGTGTTATTCCAATCCGTTTAGCAATATAATCTAAAGCTTCTTCTTCATTTTTTATATCTACAAACTCAAATAAATTAATCAATGTCTCATCATTTTGCTCTTCACCAGCAATAAATTTCATTATATCTTCATCTTTTGCGAAACCCAAGGCTTTGATTATAACTATTATTGGAATTCTTTTAACTCGTGTAAATGAGATGTAGAATATTCCATCTTTAAGCTTCTCAAATGTATGGGGAATCTTAAAACTGCCAAATTCTGAAAATAATTTACCAACAAATTTGCTTGGACCAATTGTGTCTTGTTCAACTAAGAATCTGTTTGGAGCTAAATCTTCTATGTTGATCAATACTCTTTCAGTACCATTAATAATAAAATAACCACCTAAATCATCAGGATCTTCACCTTTTTGAATCAATTCATCACGAGATAATTTGTTTAGATGGCAGAATCTTGACCGCAGCATTATCGGCAATGAACCTACTTGTGTTGTAAATGTTTCTCGTTGGATACCATTGATATGAGCGCTTATTTCTATAAATATAGGTGCTGCATAACTTATCTTTCTAATTCTTGCTTCCATTGGATAAATAGGACGTTTACTTCCATCTGCTTCTGTTATCTCTGGTTTTGTCACCCATATCTTATCTAATCTTATCTTGAACTCATCAATATTATGCGGAATAATTGTTGGCTCAATTATCTTATTTTCCTCAATAATTATCTGAAGCTCTTTTTCAACAAAATAATTAAATGACTCAATATTAGAAGCTACTAATGAGTGTTCATCAAAATATTTTTGAATCAATATTTTAGAGTATTTACGCATTTATAACACCCCTGTAATAATCATATTCACCTGCAGTCTTACTTTTTCTTTCAATTTTCACAATATCCCCTGTTTTTAAACCTAAATCTTTGATTGCTGGGTCATTTGCAAGAATCTTAGGCAATTCATTCAAAGTGATATTATATTTTTCAAGAAGCTGTTTCTTATCTTTGTCAGAAAGCTTTACATGTTTTGGCACTAAACCATGTTTTGTTATATCGAACTTTTTCATGATAATTTACCTCCTCTCGATAATTTACATCGACGTCTTCAAATTTGCTGTGAAACATACCCGCAACGTCGGTAAATTATTTTTGGGAATATACGATATATTTATTTTTAATACATTTTTGTCTTTATGCTGCGAATATGATGAGCCAGACGAGATTCGAAATCACGCAACCTTTATCAAGGTTGATCAGGATCGTAAGGAATTACGCTCACTTCGTTCGCTAACCCTTAC
>JAGVYW010000016.1 GCA_018303075.1 Candidatus Woesearchaeota archaeon
ATTAACCTTCAAACCAGAGTATATCCCTCCTGAAATTAATGAAAGAGTTAATGATATTGAATCATTAGTCAGAAAATTAGGTGGAAAAATAGAAAGAGATTTACCTTTTGATACTGACGAAATACTACAAATTCCTTCAGAACAATGGTTAACTATAAAAAAAAGAAAACAATACTCAACAACATACTATGGTCATAGAATACTCTTAGAGAAAATAAGTAAGCAAACTAAAAAATTAAAGATTTATGATTTTGATAAAAACGAAGAAAGAATAATAAAATATGAAAGTTCTCATTATTATAAGATAAGTGTTTTAAAGGATGACAAACTTATAAGGGAGTTTATTAGTGGAAATGGAACAATACAAGAGCTTTTTGACAGAATAAAGCAAGGATAATCTTTGAAATATAGGGGTGGGAGATGGTATTAAATGAGTATTTCAAGAGGAGAAATTTCACTTAAAGGAGTTTATGATAAAAATGGTCAAACTATTGATGTAACAGAAGAACACTTTTTTAGCGATTCATGCATTGCTGATTCTATTAAAGCAGTTAAAAAAGCTGGTTTGATACGTGCTCCAACTTATTTACACGTTCAAGGAAGAGCTAATGCTTTAGAAAATGATCCATTATGGGATTACTGGTTTGATACTTATGGTGAGAGATTACTTATTGTCGACAAAGAAGGCATCAATGGAAACAAAGGACAACTTTATGTAGTTAGTCTTCAGAATTGTGGAATATTTAGCAATAATCCTCATAGAATAAGAACAGCTATACAAGAACAACGCCTAAAAGATGGACAGATACCTTTAGATCAAGAAACAGATGTAAATGCTTTTCTTGAAGCAATCAATAATACTAACTACACAAAAGAATTTCAACAGAAAGGATGGACAAAAAGTGGTCAATTATATGTTTTCAAAAGTTTTGAAGAGTTTGATGATGCATCTAAAAAAGACCATTTTTTAGTTGGTTTACCCGCGTATATAGTATTAAGAAAATATGAAGAGGCAAAACAAACACTAGTCGGTGTTCAAGATATATTCGCACAACTAAATAATCAAAATTTGATTATTGAATCAGGTGGAAGAAGTCAATTAGACAAGATGTTAGGAAAAGCGATTGATTTTAGTTGGGAGAAATTTGGTTCAAGCTTAGATTATTACACTAATGTAGACTATTATTATAATATAGGTTACGTAAACTTCGGCTCTGTAGTGTTGATTGATAGCAAAAATAATGGTATTTGTGGATATATTCTCAAAGATAGAGGAAGTTCTGTTGGAATAAATGTGGATAGATTCACAAAATGTGTAGAAACTGTAGAAGAAACAAATCTTGAAAAAATTATTACTCAAAAAATTGATCAAATCTCTCAAGAGTTACAATTACCAAATGGATTAGTAGAAAGTTTAGAAGAAGAAGGTTACAATTTTCTATATTTAGACGCTATGTTACGAAAAGGACTGGACTTAGGAAAATCAGCACCTTTTATTAATGGTAATTACATACAAGTAGTACTTTGGGGGAAAAATGCAAGGAGAGCTTTGGATAAACATTATAACAAACAAACATTTGATCAACATGTAAATATATTAAAAAGATTATTTAAATCTCATTTCAAAAGTGTACCAACTATTTCTCTAATAGGTAACTGGAAAGATATAACAGAAAATACTGCTTTAGGAAAATATTTATCCTGCGTTATACTACAAAAACGGAAAAAATAAAACTTTTATCAAGAGATATGCACATCAAAGAAAAAGTGAAAGTGGTTTATGAGAAAGTTATAACACCTTTTGGAAATTCTGGAAAATTAGATGCTCCAAAGAAGTACATTGGAAAAAGAGCTTATGTAATTATTGTTGAAGATTAACTATTTATGCAACACAGCAGCAAAAAAACAACATTTATAAACAACCTCTTTTTCTGAATAAAACAACCTGTGATTAATGAGAACCAGCAATGGTTTGAGAGAGGTTAAGATGATTCTTACCTCAATTAATACAAAGATAAAAAGAATAAATATATATTTATAATTAATTGGAGGAGATTAGTATGGCAGATGATATGGTTGAAAAAGTATACCAGGCAATTGAATTAGCAAAAACAACTGGAAAACTTAAGAAAGGAATTAATGAAGTTACAAAAGCAATTGAAAGAGGACAAGCTAAATTAGTAGCATATGCATCTGATATAAATCCTCCTGAAGTAGCAATGCACATACCATTATTATGTAAAGAAAGAAAAACTACCTGCTATAAAGTAGGAACAAAAGAAGAATTAGGCGCAGCAGCTGGTTTAACTCTTGGCACAAGCGCAGTTGCAATCATTGTTGAAGGAGAAGCAAAAAACTTGCTCAAAGATTTGATCAAATAATTATTGAGGAATGATACTTGTGGCAGAACCTATAAAATCAGAAAGAAATGTAACAAAAAAAAAGAAAAGAGAAGATGAACAACAAGGTGAAGAAGTAAAAAAAGGCTCAGTCAACTTTTCAATGTCATGGACAGCAAGAGTTGAAGAGATCATAGGCAGAACAGGTATGAGGGGAGAAGCAACTCAAATACGATGCAAGATATTAGAAGGAAGAGATCAAAACAAAATAATTATCCGTAATGTAAAAGGTCCTGTGCAAAAAGGAGATATGTTAATGCTTCGAGAAACTGAAATTGAAGCGCGTCAATTAGCAAAAGGCGGCAGAGGAACACAATAGATTATAAAAAACAAAATAAAATGGTGTAAACAATGGTGCTATGTTCATTTTGTGGAATAGACATTCCAAAAGGTACTGGAAAGATGTATGTAAAGAAAGATGGTAAAATATTTTATTTTTGCTCAAGAAAATGTGAAAAAAATCTGTTTAAATTAGAAAGAGTACCAAGAGAAACACGATGGACTGAAGAATTCAAGAGATTCAACAGAAAGACAAAAAAAGTTAGTCCAGAATAAAAGAACTAGGAGAAATTTAATAAATGATGGTGAGTATGATTCAAAAAACATTAGTATTATTGAAACCTGATGCTGTTGAAAGAGCATTAGCTGGAAAAATAATTGAAAGATTTGAAAATGCAGGATTAAAAATTATTGGAATGAAAATGGTTTGGGTTGATAAAGAATTCTCCAAAAAACATTACGCTGCTCATGTCAGCAAAGCATTTTATAATCCACTGGAAACATTTATTGTTTCAGGTCCTGTTATCGCCTTTGTATTAGAAGGAATTGAAGCAGTTGAATTAGTTAGAAAAATAGTCGGACCAACAGAGCCAAAATCTGCTGCACCTGGCACAATAAGAGGAGATTTCGCACATCATTCTTATAAATACGCAGACAGCAAAGGCATTGCAATCAAAAATCTTATTCATGCATCAGGAACAATTGAAGAAGCAGAGCAGGAAGTAAAATTGTGGTTTGCTCCAGAAGAGATACATTCATACGAAACTGTGCATGAAAAGCATACCAAATAAAATAAATTGTATAATCATTTATTGTAGTTAATGCTTAGTCGTAGCTTATAATCAATAAAAAACGACGAGCAAGGCGATGGAAGTTTTTTATGGCAGAAAAGATGGTTGAGAAAGTAACAAGATTGATGGGTAATCAAGAAAAGATTAGAAATATTGCTATCTGCGCTCATATTGATCATGGTAAAACTACATTTTCTGATAATCTTTTAGCAGGAGCTGGAATGATATCAGAAGAATTAGCAGGAAAACAATGTGTTCTAGATTTCCATGAAGATGAAATTCAGCGTGGAATCACAATTGATGCAGCAAACGTATCAATGGTGCACACAGTAAATGGTCAAGAACATTTAATCAATTTAATAGATACTCCTGGCCACGTTGACTTTGGTGGAGACGTAACAAGAGCAATGCGGGCAGTTGATGGCTGCATTGTACTTTGCTGCGCTGTCGAAGGAATCATGCCGCAAACTGAAACAGTTTTAAGGCAGGCATTAAAAGAAAGAGTAAAACCAATTCTTTTTATAAACAAAGTTGACAGATTAATCAAAGAATTATTATTAACACCAGAACAGATGCAGCAGCGATTTGTCAATATAATAACTAATGTAAATAGATTAATAAAAGAAATTGCAGAAAAAGATTATGGAGATAGATGGCAGGTTAACGTACAAGACGGAAGTGTCTGCTTTGGTTCTGCATATTCAAATTGGGCATTATCTATCAATTATATGAAAAAGAACAACATTACTTTTAAGGAAATAATTGATGCATACAAAACAGGTGATGAAGAAGCAATAAAACAATTAAGAAAAAAAGCACCTTTACATGAAGTTATTTTAGATGCAGTTATACAGCATTTGCCAAATCCTGTTATTGCGCAAAAATACAGGATTCCTAAATTATGGCATGGCGAATTAGAAACAGAAGAAGGAAAATCATTAGTAAACTGCGACCCAAAAGGACCATTGTTTTTCGTCATTACCAAAGTTGTTGTTGACCCGCAAGCAGGAGAAATCTCAGCAGGAAGATTATTTTCTGGAACAATGTCAAAAGGATTAACAACACATCTAAACAAAGCAAAGCAGACTATGAGGATACAGCAAGTATTCATATATAATGGAGCAAAAAGAGAGATAATTGACCATGTTCCTTCTGGAAACATTATTGGAGTATCTGGAGTACGAGGAATGCCTGGAGAAACTATTACATCACAGCCAACTACTCCATTTGAAGAGATTACACACTTATTTGATCCAGTTGTTACAAAAGCAATTGAAGCAAAAAGACCAAGCGACTTGCCTAAATTAATTGAAGTTCTGAAAATGGTTCAAAAAGAAGATCCAACAATCAAGATTGAAATCAACGAAGAAACAGGAGAACATCTAATGTCAGGCATGGGGGAATTGCATCTTGAAGTTATTGAAAACAGGATTAAGACTGAAAAACATGTAGAAGTACAAACTTCTCCACCAATAGTTGTCTATAGAGAAACAATTATGAAAAAATCAGAAGAATTCATGGGAAAATCACCAAATAAACATAATCATTTATTTTTTATCGTTGAACCACTTGAAGATAGTGTTGGAATGGCAATCAAAAGCGGAAACATCCAAACAGGAAGAATCAAAAAAAAAGATATTGAATTACGAGATAAATTAATTGAATTAGGAATGAACAGTAAACAAGCTGCAAGTGTAAAAGATATATTCAATGGAAATGTATTTATTGAAGGAACTAGAGGACAAGTACACATAGGAGAAATCTTAGAAATGGTTTTAGATATGTTTGAAGATGTTATGAACAATGGACCAATTGCACGAGAACCATGTATAAAAGTAAAAGTAATATTAACTGATTGCAAATTACATGAAGACGCTATCCACAGAGGTCCAGCACAATTATATCCCGCAGTAAGAGAAGGTATCAGGGGCGCAATGATGCTTGCTAGACCTATGATATTTGAACCAGTGCAAACATTACTATTCGAAGCTCCTGTTGAATATATGGGAGAAATCTCAAAATTAATCGCAAACAAACGAGGACAATTATTGGATATGCAGCAAGAAGGTTCAACTGTTGAGGTAAAAGGAAAAATGCCTGTAGGAGAAATGTTTGGAATGAGTAATAGTCTAAGAAGCGCAACAGAAGGACGAGGTAATTCCTCTGTTATTGATCAATCATTCGAAAAATTGCCAGAAGAGTTACAACCAAGAATAATTAAGCAGATTCGAGAAAGAAAAGGTTTAACTGAGAACCAGTAAGTAACTATTGCTTTTGAAAAAAAGCTCACCCTCACTAAATAAAAGCTTAATTTATGCTGAATGAGCGAAGCGAATTCGCATAAATTAGTAACCTTTTTAAATAACTCACAATTATACAATAAAATTATAGTAACTGAAAACAAAGCAGCTACAAAAAAAAGAAGCACATTCAAGGCTTTATAAGGCCAAATGAGAAAGATTGAGTTACTATTTAACTTATGAAGGAGGAGAAGAACAATGGCAACAGGAAAAGAACATTTAAACCTTGTATTTATTGGGCACGTCGATCATGGAAAGTCTACAACAGTTGGTAGATTATTGTATGACTCAGGAAACATTGACGAGCAAACAATGAGAAAATTAAAGGAAAAAGCACAAGAATTAGGTAAAGGTGGATTTGAATTTGCTTTCGTTATGGACAACCTAAAAGAAGAAAGAGAACGAGGAGTTACAATTGACTTAGCTCACAAGAAATTCCAGTCAGAAAAATATTACTTTACAATCATCGACGCACCAGGACACAGAGACTTTATCAAAAACATGATTACAGGAGCATCACAAGCTGACGCAGCAGTATTAGTTGTTGCAGCAAACGATGGTGTTAATGCACAAACAAAAGAACACGTGTTTTTATCAAAAACTTTAGGTGTTGGTCAAATAGTTGTAGCTGTAAACAAGATGGATATTTCAGGTGTTGACCACCAACAAAAAAGATATGACGAAGTAAAGACAGAAGTAAAAAACCTATTAAAAAGCGTAGGGTATAAAGCAGATGAAATTTTATTCGTACCAACTGCTTCATTAATGGGAGAAAATATTGTCAAAAGATCTGAAAAAATGACTTGGTACACAGGACCTACATTGTTAGAAGCAATCAACAGTTTCAAAGTACCTGAAAAACCAACACAATTACCACTACGATTACCAATCCAAGACGTATACAACATCACAGGTATTGGAGTTGTCCCTGTAGGAAGAGTTGAAACAGGAATTATGAAAGTAGGAGACAAGGTAATAATTGTACCAGGAAGAGAAGGTAAGGGTGTTCCAGGAGATGTTAAAACAATCGAGATGCACCACGAACAAATGCAGGAAGCAATACCTGGAGATAATATTGGATTTAACGTTAGAGGCATTGGAAAGAAAGACATTGCAAGAGGAGATGTTTTAGGTCACCCAGACAATGTACCAAATGTCGCAAGTGAATTTACAGCACAAATTGTTGTATTAAACCACCCTACTGTTGTAACTATAGGTTATACCCCTGTGTTCCACATCCATACAGCACAAGTTGCATGTCAAATAGTTGAGATTGTCAAAAAGATAGATCCTAGAACTGGAGCAACTGTTGCAGAAAAACCAGATTTCATCAAAAATGGCGATGTTGCAATTGTTAAAGTAAAACCATTGCAGCCAGTTGTTATAGAAAAACAAAAAGAGATTCCACAACTTGCACGATTTGCTATCAGAGACTCAGGAGCAACAGTAGCAGCAGGAATGTGTATTGATTTTATAAAAAAGTAATCCTAAATTAAAATCTTGAACCATTTTAATTTATTTTTTACATTTTATTAATGACGATGGGGTATAGAAGCGATGCAGAAAGCAAGAATCAAATTAGCAAGCACAAACATTGAAAAAATAAACGAAACCTGTGCATATATTAAAGATATTGCAGACAAGACAGGTGTTGAAATTCGTGGTCCTATTCCATTACCTACTAAGAAATTGAAATTAACAGTAAGAAAATCACCAGATGGTGAAGGAAAAGCTTCTTGGGAAAAATTTGAGATGCGTGTTCATAAACGATTAATTGATCTTGGTCTTGATGAGAGAGCATTACGGATGGTAATGAGAGTTCCTATTCCAGAAGGATTAAACATTGAGATTGAAATGGTTGAATAATTCTGAATAACTTTTTTAGTTAATTTCTTGTATTTCAAAAAACCATACTAACATATCCAACCACTCCTTTGCTATAATCTTTAGTGATATCTCCTGAAGTAGTATATTTTAACATTAAAGGCCTTGTTTTAAGCTTTTTGCAGAGAAACATTGCAATTAACAAAGGATTTTTCCCACATGCATCAATTTCTTCAAACCTATCAAAACTAAGTGAATTAATTACTTCTATTGTGTTTTTATCTAATCTATTGGCTTGCTGCTGCTGTTGATAATGAGATAAATCTGTAGAGATAATAAACAAAGTATCATCATCATATAGATTTAAAAGCCTATCTGATGCTTTCTCCAGCTGCTTTAAATCAAGATCACCAATGATTATAGGAAGAATCTCTATGCTTCCATTAAACAAATACTGTAAAAAAGGAGCTTGAACCTCTAAATCATGCTCTTGTTCATGGGGAATAGAGCTTAAAATAAACAATTTATCGTCAAATAATTTATGAACATCCGAAGATTTATTTTCATGATTTTTTTCATAGTTTAATACTTTAATTCTTCCAAGCGGTGTCTGCCAGAAGTTATTTTCGTCAATTGCAGCATTATTCAGATAAGCAGTATGGTTCGGACCAATTAGGATAAACTTTTTGAATTTATATTCTTTTAATAAATCATAAGCATAAGCTGCAGTTAACCCTGAATATATCCATCCAGCATGAGGAACAATTATTCCATTTATTTTTCCTCGCTTAGAATTACTAAATTTTTGTTTCAATTCATTTTTATATTTAGCAAATTCTTTATCCAGATTCACATAATTAAAAAAATGATCCAACATAGCTTTAATTTCTGCCTTGCTTCTCGGATAAAAAAGACCTGCAACTGCTGGCTGTCTTTCCATTGCTCTCTGTTGAACTTCAATTCTTTGCGGATTAATTTTTCGCTGATTCATACAAACCATAAATAAACCATAAATGATTGTTATATAAAAATATTTATATTAATTCATACAAAGATAAAATAATAATGAAAGAATGCCTATTATATGAAGAATACGGAAAAAAAGGAAACAATTTAGTTAAATGCAAAGCATGCAGACATCGATGCATTATTGGAGAAGATAAAACAGGAATTTGCAGAGTTAGAAAAAATATTAATGGCAAACTTTATTCTCTTGTATATGGCAAAGCAATTGGCATGCACATTGATCCAATTGAAAAAAAGCCATTATATCATTTTCTGCCTGGCTCACAAGTATTAAGTTTTGGCACTTCTGGATGTAACTTTAGATGTTTATTTTGCCAGAATTATGATATGTCGCAGTCTCCAAGATTATTTGGTGAAAAAGGGATTGTAGGAGAAAAAATCTCTCCTGAATCTATTGTAAATTTCGCTGTAAATGAAAACATCCCTTGCATTGCATATACTTATAATGAACCTGCTATTTTTATTGAATATGCTTATGAAACTGCAAAATTAGCCAATAAAAAAGGAATAAGAAACATATATGTAACTAATGGCTATGAGACAGAAGAAGCTTTAGAACTAATAAAGCCATATATTGATGCAATGAATATTGATTTAAAGAGTTTTTCTGAAGAATTTTATAAAAACATCTGCGGAGCTAAATTAAAACCTGTTTTAGAAACAATTAAAAAAGCACACGAATTAGGAATTTGGATAGAGATAACAACATTAATTATTAATGGAAAGAATGATTCAAAAAAAGAGCTTGAAAAGATTGCAGAATTTATTTCTTCAGTTGACTGTTCAATTCCATGGCACATCAGTAGATGTTATCCTCAATTTAAGATGAATGACATTTCTCCAACATTTGAAAAAACACTGCTTAATGCATATGAAATAGGAAAAAAAGCAGGATTAAAATTTGTTTATATTGGAAACATCTCTTTGGAGGATAAAGAAAATACATTCTGTCCAAGATGCAATAATTTATTGATAGAAAGATCAAGATATGATATTATAAAAAATAGTTTAACAAATGATTCAAAAAAAGAAAAAAATAATCAAAATAATTTATGCAAAAAATGCAAAACAAGAATAAAAGGTGTTTTTTATGGCATTAACTAAAAAAGAAAAAGATTTTTTGCTAAGATTAGCCAGAATGTCAATAGATTATTTTTTCAGCAGCAAAACTTTGTTAAAATTAAAAGAACAAGAACTGCCAAGCAAAGACTTAACTGAAAAAAAAGGATGTTTTGTAACATTAACAATAGATTCAGCATTAAGGGGATGCATTGGGCATTTGCTGCCTGTTCAGGAATTATATAAAGACATAATTGAGAATGCAATAAATGCTGGCTTTTATGACCCAAGATTTCCAAAACTTACTGCAAATGAACTTGAAACAACAAAGATTGAGATCTCAGTACTAGACATACCTGCAGAATTAAGCTATAAGTCAGAAAAAGAACTGCTTGACAAATTAAATAAAAATAAACCAGGAGTTATTATCAAAAAAGGATATTATCAAGCAACATTCTTGCCGCAAGTATGGGAAGAACTTCCAAATGCAAAGCTATTTTTATCAGAGCTCTGCCTAAAAGCAGGCTTAAGCAAAGATGAGTGGAAGAACAACATTAATATTGAAGTATACAATGTTGAAAAATTTAAGGAAGAATGAAAATATAATTAAAAAACCGAAGCACTTAAATAATAAATCTTATTCTTAAATTCATTTACATCCATGCCGTCGTGGCACAACCTGGTACTGCGCAAGCCTGGAAAGCTTGTTCTCGCAAGGGAATCCCAGTTCAAATCTGGGCGACGGCGTTTATTTTCTTTCATATTTCAACAGAAGAGAGCGGAGCTCCTTGTATTCGCACAACTTTTACGCAGTAAAATGTTGTGCTTGCTGTGTTTTTGGTCAAGGTTTTTCTTAAAAACATTGGTGAGAATCTGGGCGACGGCGTTTATTTTCTTTCATATTTCAACAGAAGAGAGCGGAGCTCCTTGTATTCGCACAACTTTTACGCAGTAAAATGTTG
>JAGVYW010000017.1 GCA_018303075.1 Candidatus Woesearchaeota archaeon
CGCCCACCGCCGTTGTTGTTGATGTCGTTGTCGCCATCAAGACCATTGTTGTAGTTGTTGCCAACGAACAAAGGACGCCCCTGAGGTACATGACCCAAATCATCAAAATGCCAAATACCAATAGTTTTTCCATAAAATTCTTTATGCTTTGCAAGATATTTTTCAGCTCTCTCTTGTCCACCTAAGAATGGAATTGTTTGCGGATGTTTCATTGCTTCGCTTACTTTTATAACGCCAGACTCTGAATTTAGCAAGGTATTATAATCTACAACATAAACACTCTGACTATCTTCTAAATCAAGTAGATTGTAGAAATCTTGCAATGGCATTTTACCAGCACCATCTACTAAACCTGTTTCTCTAGCAACTTTAATATTTGCTGGATTTGAAAAATAGTTAGGAACGTGCGCATATACAACAACAGCATTTCCGCCTTTTGATTTTCCTGTTACACGAACGCTTGGAGTTGCAAACCAATTTTGTACAATATAATCATTTGCTGATGAAAGAATTCTACCATCTGCAATCTGAGGCATAAATAAAGGATTATATCCAGCATCTAAACATTGAGTTAATGCTTTTTCTACACCATTTATCCCTAAAGCTTCAAAAGGTTTAGCTTCAGTCATAATTGGAACTAAAATTCTAGTTTCTACCATTTTTAATCACATCTCCATAAATTTACTATTTTCATGTTGTTATGGTGAGGTTATTTATAAAACTTTCTTATTATTTGTTACCTTTAAGTAGATTCTATTTTCTACAAACAAATTCCTTAACTTTATAAATTACTTTCTTGTTCATTGATAATATGGCACAAATGAACATCCTCGTAACAGGCGGTGCAGGTTTTATTGCAAGCCACATAGTAGATAAGTATATATCTCTAGGTCATAGAATAATAGTTGTTGATCATAATCTAAAAAATAAATCTTATCTCAATTCAAAAGCGCAATACATTGAATCAGATATCGACGATAAAAAAATAGAAGACATCTTTAGAGATAATAAAATCGATGTCATCAATCACCATGCTGCGCAAATCTCTGTTGAAGATGCAGAAAAATTTCCAGAGGAAAACGCAAAAACAAATATTCTTGGCACTCTTCATCTATTAGAAATGGCAAGAAAATATAAAATAAAAAAATTTATTTTCTCATCTTCTGCAGCACTTTATGGCAATGTCAAGCAATTGCCTGTCACAGAAAATACACTGACAAATCCAAATTCTCAATATGGCATCTCAAAATTATGCGCTGAAAAATATGTTTTGTTATACAATCAGCTTTACGATTTAGACATCACTATTTTTCGTTACGCAAATGCTTATGGTCCAAGACAAAAAGGTGGAGTTATTGCATTATGCACTCAGAACATATTACAAAATAAACCACTTGCTGTTAGAGGAGATGGTGAAACAACAAGAGATTTTGTCTTCGTTGAAGATATTGCAGAAGTTAATGCTTTAGTTCTTACAAAACAAACACAATCAAAAATTTTTAATGTAAGTACTAATACAAAAACTTCAATAAATAACTTTATAACATTTTTGTCAGACATAACAAAAATAACACCACAAATAATAAAAACTCAATTAATTGCAGGAGAGATAATCAACAGCAGATTGGATAATACATTGATTTTCAAAGAATTGCAGTGGAAACCAAAGACAAGTTTTAAAGAAGGTCTGCAAAAAACAATTGTAGCTTTTGAAAAAGAATATAATCATAAAGAATTAGGTGAATAATGATGAGCGAAAGAATTGTGAACATTTTAGTTACAGGTGGTGCTGGTTTTATAGGAAGTCATTTATGCGAAGCATTGCTGGCAAAAAAGCACAATGTCATTTGTGTTGACAATCTTGGCAGTGGGGATGCAAAAAACATTCAGCATCTGTTGCAAAACAAGAATTTCCTGTTCATAAAACATGATATTATCAATTCTTTGCAGATTGATGGAAAAATCGATCAAATATTCCATCTAGCGTCGAGGGCTTCTCCGATTGATTATCAGCAATATCCTGTGGAAACTGCATTATCAAATGCAATTGGCACACACAATCTGATAAAATTAACCTTGGAAAAAAACGCAGTTCTCTTATTCTCATCAACATCAGAAACATATGGTGATCCTTTGCAGCATCCTCAGAAAGAAACATATTGGGGAAATGTAAATCCAATCGGCATCCGTTCTTGTTACGATGAATCAAAACGTTTTGGAGAAGCATTATTGATGGCTTACTCAAGAGAATATAAAGCAAAAATAAAAATAATTCGTATTTTCAACACATATGGTCCAAGGATGCGAAAAAATGATGGCAGAGTTATTCCTAATTTTATAACACAGGCATTAAACAACAAGCCAATTACATTATATGGCGATGGGAAGCAAACACGAAGTTTTTGTTATGTTGATGATTTAGTCGCTGGAATCATAAAGATGATGGACTCCAAAGAAATTGGTCCAGTTAAACTAGGTAATCCAAAAGAATTGATTGAGCTGGCAAATATGGTTAAAAAATTAACGAATTCTAAATCCGAGATTGTGTTTAAGCAATTGCCTGAAGATGATCCTACAAGAAGATGTCCAGATATTTCTGTAGCGAAGAAAGTATTAAGCTGGGAACCAAAAGTAGAATTAGAAGATGGCTTAAAAAGAACTACACAGTGGTTTAAAGAGAATTAGCTGAGCTAGTAAATGAAAGATTACCACATATTGACAAGTAATCTTTGTGTGTTTCTCGATAAGACTATTTCGTCATATTGTTTAAAATAAATTCCACATAGCTCTAACCTCTTGTTCTCTTGAACAAAGTTGAGCATATTCTTCTGCTTGAAAATAATCACGTCTAAAATTAAATATCACTGGCTCAAGACTAGGAGATCTATTCTTATGGTCAGACAGTGGCTGATTGCGAAGGAATAGGTATGTGAAGAATTTTTCAATAGTCTATTCTATCATTGAACTACACAATATATAAACTATTAAGCACTACAATATTATAACGAGGTTCGGAACTATGGAAAACAAAACAATATTAAAAATAACATTAGGATTCTTTTTAGTAGTATTAATTGCAATAGGCGTTGTTTTAGCTGATGCAGTTACAGTCAGAAATGACATTTATCATCAAGCTAGCGCTATAACAGAAACACCAACGTATCAACAATATCAACCTACTGTTGATAAAGATGAAGAAGAAAGAGAAGAAGAAAATGATGAGGATGATTTGAGTAAAGAAGAACTTGTTGTCATCAACACTGAGATAACACAGCAGCAAGCGATTGCTATTGCTTTGGAATTAATAGACGGAGAAGTAACTGATATAGAAATTGAACGGAAGAAAGGTCATGAAGTGTATTCAGTAGAAATTGATGATGATGGCGATGAAGTTGATGTGTTTGTTGATGTGAAGACAGGACAGATAATTGGCACTGAACTGGATAGTGAAGAAGACGAGGAAGATGAAGAGGATGATGATTAAAAATGGAAAATAAAAGAACATTATTCATCTTTATTTTATTGCTGATGACAATAAGCTTTTCTTCTTTTGTTCTTGCTGAACAAACAGCTGCTGGAGATATAACAGAGATTGATGATGACATTCAGTTTGCAGGATTTGAACTGGAAGAACTGTTAAATCTTGGCGCTGGATTATTAGCACTAGCACTTTTTGTCATAACAGTTGTTGCATATAATAGAACGGAAAACAAAAGGCTTGTCTATGTCAGCATTGCTTTCCTGTTATTTAGTGTTAAAGGATTTCTAACTTCACATGAGTTATTTTTTAATGAACTCCAATTGATTGATCCATTAGCAAGCGCTTTGAACTTTGCGATTATTCTCTGCTTTTTTCTTGGGGTAGTCAAGAATTGATGATAAAAGTGAACATGAGGCAGCAAATGTCAGAAGAATTTTTTGATCAAAAAGAGAAGAAAGCGCTTAAGCTAACTGTCAGAAGGGATGTTTATCTTTTAGTCAAAAAATTTGCAGGCTGCCATTTTCGAGAACTTGAGCGTTTAAGCAAGCTACCAACAGGCATAATAAAATATCACCTCAATTATCTCGCAAAGCATGGCTTAATCAATGAGATAAAAAATAATAATAATCTCAGATATTTCCCTAAACAGTTTAGTTCTGAAAATAAAAAATTAATGGGATTATTACGGCAAGAAAGCATCAGAAGAATTCTTCTTTGCCTGTTGGTCAATGATAAGTGCATCCATGAGCAGCTTACTGCTTTTGTCAAACTATCTCCATCCACAGTTTCTTGGCATCTGAAAAAGTTGAGAGAGAACAATGTTGTTGAGTTCATGATTATTGGTGAGAAGACGCATTATCATCTTCTTGCGGATAAAAAAGAGATAGTTAATTTATTGATAACTTATAGAGAAAGTTTTTTTGATGCAATGGTTGAGAGGGTTATTGAGATGTGGGAGATTGAATAAATGATGTAAAAAAAACAAAAACATTTATAAATAAGTTCCTATTATAGAAACTATTATGGAAAGCAAAGAAAAGCAGATGCTTGAATTGTTTTTTGAGCAGCCAACAAGAGAATGGCATTTTGAGGAAATACTTAAAGAAGCAAAGATTACAAGAAGCAAAGCAAATGAATGGCTTAAATATTTCATTAAAGAAGATTTAATCAAACGAATAAAAGAAAGAAAGAAAATGCCTTATTATGCAAGCAATTGTGAGTCTGCATCTTATAAAAATAAAAAAAAGATATTTGCTTTTGAAAAATTGTACAATATTGGTTTTCTAAATCACTTGCTTTCTCTTAAAAATGCTACTACTGTTATCATTTTTGGTAGTTTTGCTCGTTCTGATTGGTACAAAGAGAGTGATGTTGATCTTTTTATTTACGGTGATGCTAAAGGACTAAAAATAGTAAACTATGAGTTAGAACTTCATAAAGAGATACAAGTATTTATCTGTAAGAACAAAGATGATCTGATAAAATTAGGTTCAGGGTTATTAAGAAACATTATTAAAGGCAACATTATTAAGGGCAATATTGATTTTGTGAAGGTGGATGTAAATGCCTGAGTATTTAAATCAGAAAGAAGCATTTATAAAATGTAAGCAGGAAGGAAGATTTATTATCATAGAGGAAATTGACAATGAAAAGATTAATGCTACACTAGTTATTGCAGAAGCAGATATTCTGTCAGCAAATTCTATAAAGAAGAATATTCAGAAACAAAGTATCCAATGGAGCAGTATTTACAAACTCTATTATGATGCCTTACACGAACTAGCTGAGTCTTTTATGCATTTTGAAAAAGTTAAAATACAGAATCATCAGTGTTTATTTGCATACTTATGTGAAAAGCATCCAGAATTAGAAATGAATTGGGAATTCTTTGAAAAAGTAAGAACAAAGAGAAACGGAATTAATTATTATGGTAAGCCTGTAACATATGAAGATTGGATAATAGTGGAGTTACAATTTACTCTTTATATTAATAAGTTAAAGGAAGAAATAAAAAAGAAGTTGAAGATAATTTAAAGTTGAAATTAAGTTTAATCCTTCAGCGATTCAATTCTTTTCTGTTGCTCTTCACCTTGAAAAAAGAACCTAATTATCTCTTGAACCCAACCAATAGCTATCTTACCTTCTTTCGATTCTTTTCTAAACTGCTCATAATATTGTTTTATATGACTCAAAACTTCAGCATCATCAACAAGTGAATGTTCTTTAAGATAGTCCATGATGTGTTGAAGGCCTCTCATACCATACGTTGTTACACCACAATGGGTTGTGCTGCCTAAATATCCAATATTATGGTCAATCATTCTCTTGGCATATGTTTTTTCAAAATATCTTCCTAATTCTTCATCAATAGCAACTGCAGTTTCAATGAGTGGTTCGTAAAATAGTTCTTCCATCATATGACCATCTTTATAGTATACTCTGAGATCGCTATCTTCCTTATGAAAATTGTAATACTCTAGCAAAACTTCTTGAGCAAGATCTTTTCTATCTTTACTAGCAAATACTATTGCCAGATGTTTATAATAATTCTGGAAAAGCTCCTTTCTTGTACAATAAACATTGTTAAATAAATAATATGATTCACGTTTTATGTCCTTTGATTCATTGAATAATGCCATCGCAAATTCAAAATTGTTTATATAATCTGCAAAGAAAATAGCAGAGTTGAGATACGCATTAAACTTGCTGAAATAACGTTGTACTGCTTCATCTCTTTTTTTCTCATCATCTTGCCTGTGTAATTCTTCACGAGATGGTAAATCAACATGAATATCTCTAAAAATCTCAATAACTAAGTCCAACTGATCTGTTCTTCTTTTCTTTTGTAATGCTGAGGTGTTGTGTTTATCAGTAGATACTAATTTAAGAAATCCTAAAAAACTTTCATAATATTCGGTTGAAACAGTTTCTCGTTGATTGACATCAAGAGTAACTTTATGTCCAATATGCGGCGAAGAGGACAATGATACAGGAATGCTTGTATTATCAATTTGCAAGTGGAACTGATATAAAGTACGCAAAGTATCTTTCTTGCTATTATATTTTGATGCAGCAATATCACACCTCATCTCTGTCTTTATTCCTTCTTTCAGAACAAGACAATAATATAATGCTTGCAATCCAAAACAACTGACTCCTTCTCTTTTATATCTTTCTTTATCAAGAACAGCAGCTATTGCTTTGCTGAGCGAAGCAGAATTTTTTGTTTTTCTCCCATGAATAGAACTATGCAGATATCTTGCTAATATATTTCCCATCTGCAAAGCATCTAAAAAAGGATAGCCTAAAGATACAAGATGCTCTGCTTTATATCTCTGAAAATTATTATATATTTCTGTAAATCTCTGTTTATATAATCTGATTTGCTTATCGCCTAGACCTTCGCAGTAAAGTAATGCTTCAATAACAAGATCTTCACGCTCTATGGACTTTCCAGTAGTTATTGCAGTGATTAATCTTTCCTCAATGCCCATCTTCTATCACAGCCATCACCTTTTAATCTTTATTCTTAACTCGAAAATATTAATTACATTTAAATACTACTATTAGTTACAAGCTACTAATGAATACACAAAAGCTGCTGCAAATTGGCTTAAGCAATTATGAAGCAAAGTGCTACAAAGCTCTGTTCGTTCATGGAAACCTGTTTGGCAAAGATATTGCAGAGAAATCAGAAGTACCTCCAACGTCTGTTTATAGGAATCTTGAAACATTGCAAAGCAAAGGCTTTGTGCAAGTTATACAAAAGCAACCATTGCTGTATCAAGCTGTTTCTCCAGAGATTGCAATTTCAAGCTTTGTAAAAAAACAGAAACAACAACTGGAGATTCTGCAAGAAGAAGCAGTTGCAGAACTTAAATCCATTGAAACAAAGAACATCATTGAAAAACGCGAAGAGATCTTAGAGGTTTATGCTGGCAGAGAACAATCCTATAGTTTAGGCAAGAAACTGATAACAACAGCAAAGAAAGAATTTTTGATGATTGGCAAAGGCTCAAAGCAATCAATCATTGAGCTGATACATAGTCTTGACAAAGCTGTGAAGAGAGGAGTTATCTGTAAGTTTTTGGTTACAAATCAGAATGAAAATAGAAAGCTGTTAAAACAATTGAAAGCAAAAGGAGTTTCAATCAAGTATTATCCCTTGCAGGACTTTTCTTTGCTAATCATGGATAGACTAGAATCGCAGATAGTAATCAAGAATAAATCATTGAAAGAAGAGCGCATTGCACTCAAGATAAAAAGCAAGGAACTATCTGTCAGCCATGCTGAGTATTTTAATACAATCTGGAAGAAAGCTGTTCTCATTTAATAAACCAATGTATGTGTTTAGTACAAACCAAAAAGATTTATATAGTAAATATCTTTATTTTTAGTAAAAATACTACTAAAAGCTGAGAAATATGCAAATGAGCAAATTAGAATCAAAAACATATGAGAAATTAAGAGATAACAAACTAATAGTCTTCAGATTAAAAGATGTGAGTTTATTGCTCCATCTAGATAAGACATCCACATACAACCTGATAAAAGCGATGAAAAAAAAAGCAATTATCAAGAAGATATCTGGTTCATCATACGCATTTTCTGATGCAGATGATTTGGTTATTGCATGCAATGCTCATTTTCCTTCTTACATCTCATTCTGGACAGCTCTGAGTTATTATCATTGGAGTGACCAATTACCAAAAAAAATCTATCTTTGTACAACAAAATACTCTAAAGAGATCAATAGATCATATTATGCAACAATAAGAAAGAACAGGTTTTTTGGTTATACTCAAATTGGTGAGATTGTTATTGCAGAAAAAGAAAAAGCAATTATTGACTCTTTATTTCTGCCAAGATATGCTGGCGGAATCGCAGAGATACAAAAATGCGTAAATATTTCACTGCCTCAATTAGATATGGAAAAATTAATACGATATACCTTGCAAATGGAGAATAAAGCATTACTCAGAAGGATTGGATTCTTGATTGAGAAACATTTATCAGAAAGCCTATTGAGAAAAATGAAGCAGCAGATAGGCAAAGGCTATGAGCTTCTTGATCCAACACTACCTAAGAAAAACAATTATAATAAAGAATGGCTCTTGGATGTGAACCTATGATAGGAAGAGACGAACTAACAAGAATAAAAGAACTGAGAAAAACAAATTTGTATTATGAAGAGAAGGAATATCTGCAATATATTTTTCTTAAAGCAATCTCACAATATCCTAAGAATTTCATCTTCAAAGGAGGAACATGCCTGCGTATTTGTTACGGATTAGAAAGAGCAAAACAAAAATATGAACTAGACCTCAAGAATCTTGTTACTGTCTTACCACCTTATGAACAAGTTAAGAATGACATAATGAAATATCTGCAGAATAAAGATAGTTAATGATAGAAATGATAAAACCAACACAGAAAGCATATAAACCAACAAAAATCCCTTTCTAAAGACAGAGCATGGAAACACTTAAAGATAAAACAATTTGTATCATTGGTTTAGGTTATGTAGGCTTGCCTTTGGCATGTCAAGTTGCAGCAAAAGGTTATAATGTTTATGGTTTTGATGTAAACAAAGAAATCGTCGATAAAACTAACGCTGGCATCTGCCATATGAAGGATGATGAATTACAGATAAAGCTCTCACAAGCAAAAGGAAAATTAACAGCAACAACAGATGCTTCTATTCTCAAGCAATGCAATATTATAATTGTTTGTGTTCCAACACCTGTCTATCATAACTTCTCGCCAAACTTAGAATACATCAGATCCTCAGCAGAAGCAATTGCAAAGCACATAAAGAAAGGAGATTTAATTGTCATCGAATCAACAATCTATCCGGGAACAATTGAAGAAATTGTATTGCCAATCCTTGAAAAGTCAGGATTAAATGTTGGTACTGATTTTCATTTAGCACATTGTCCTGAAAGAATTGATCCAGGAAACAAAAGATGGACAATTGCAAACCTTCCAAGAGTTGTAGGCGGTACAACACAAGAAGCAACAGATGCAGCGCATGCATTTTATTCTTCAATCATTGACGCGTCAATTACAAAACTTAGTTGTGTAAAAGTAGCAGAAGCAACAAAGATTGTTGAGAACACATTCAGAGATATTAACATTGCATTTGTCAATGAATTAGCAAAATCATTTGATCATCTTAACATTGATGTTGTTGAAGTCATCAAAGGCGCAGCGACAAAACCATTTGCATTTCTGCCGCATTTCCCTGGTGCTGGCGTGGGAGGTCACTGTATAAGTATTGATCCATATTATCTCATCGAACGCGCAAAAGAAAATGGATTCACACATAATTTTCTAGTTTTAGCACGAGAAATAAATAATTCAATGCCGCATTATACAATCCAAAGAACAATTGTTGGGTTAAATCAGATTCACAAATCAGTAAAAGGCACAAAGATAACTGTTCTTGGTGTCTCATACAAACCAAATGTTGATGATCATCGAGAATCACCTTCATTTAAAGTGATTGAAGAACTAAAAAAGCTTGGTGCAAACCTGCAAATATACGATCCTTATCTACCTAAATTCTCAACAGTAAGAACTCTGCAGGAAGCTTTGCAGGCAGAATGCTTGGTATTAGTTACTGCACACAAAGAATTTCTTCAAATAGATTTAGAACGAGCAAAATCAGCGGGAGTAAAATTGATTATTGACGGCAGAAACTGTTTGGATAAAAATAAGATAAAATCTCTTGGAATTGTGTATAAAGGAATTGGAAGGAATTAGAATTCTATCTAAGAATGAGAATCCAATCACTTCAAAAGAATTATCGCATAAACTCCTTCACAGCATCGCACACAAATCTAATCTGTTCTTCGCTTAATTCTGGATACATTGGCAAAGAAATAATCTCTCGTGAATATTTTTCAGTTACTGGCAGTTTTCCAGCATACTGCTGCAGTTCAGCATACGCAGGCTGCAAATGGATAGGAATTGGATAATGAATGCCTGCAAAAATTTCTTTTTTCTTGAGAAATTCAAGCAGAGCGTCTCTATTTTTTGTTTTATCAGCACTTTCAACTCGAACAACATACAGATGATAAATATGTTTAGCATATTTAGCTTCAGCAGGAGTGATTATTCCATCAAGATTTGCTAATAATTTGTTATACATCGCTGCATTTTTTCGTCGGGAATCATTCCATTGTTCTAATCTTTTCAATTTTACTCGAAGAACTGCTGCTTGTATTGTATCTAATCTGCTGTTTGTTCCTTTGACAAGATGATGATACTTTATTTTCTGCCCATAATTCCTAAGAAGAGTGATTGCTTCTGCAATGCTGGAATTATTTGTTACAACAGCTCCGCCATCGCCATATGCTCCTAAGTTTTTGCCAGGATAAAAGCTGAATGCACTAGCATCTCCAAACACACCAACTTTCTTGCCTTTGTACTCTGCACCATGTGCTTGGCATGCATCTTCAATAACTTTAAGATTATATTTTTGTGCAATCTCAAGAATCTGCTTCATATCAGTAGCTTGTCCATAGAGATGCACAGGAAGAATTGCTTTTGTTTTTGGAGTGATCTCTTTTTCTATTTTTGCAGCATCAATATTATAAGTTTCAGCATCACAATCAACAAATCTAATCTTCGCGCCGAGAAAAGAAGCAGCCAATGTTGTTGCAATATAAGTGTTTGCAGTTGTTATAATTTCATCTCCCCGCTTGATTCCAGCTGCTTGTAATGCAAACATAAGTGCATCTGTTCCAGAATTTACACTAACACAATGTTGCGCAGCGCAAAACTGTGCAAATTCTCTTTCAAACTCAATGACATCATTTCCAAGAATAAAAGAAGTATTGTTGATTACATTCTGCATTACTACATCTACTTCCTGCTTAATTGCAACATACTGCGCTTTTAGATCGACGAAATCAATTTTCATTGTAAGGAGCAAATAGTGTTGATATATAAATTTGATTTTTTTAGTTTAAACTAAGGTCATTTTTCTGCACTACTAACTTGAAGATATTAAGTATATACGAGCATAAGACTATAGTCACATAAACATAATTGTAAAATACCTCTAAGAAATCAACTCCCCTATAGACACCATAAATTACCAATCAGACAGTCATTAGTATTGCAATAATATTCAAGAAAATTATGGCAATCGTCAATCTATCTCTCATCTAGATCACATTCAAAGATCTTATGGGATAAATTTGATTCAAAAGAAAAAGACGAAGGTGGAATCAGAGTATATCAAGGAAAATTAAAGGCGGTTGCGAGTGAAAGACAAAACAAAATTGTTGTTTCTGCTTTAGATTAAATTTCTTTTTCGCAGAAAAAAACTATCTGTCCGCAGGACTAAAAGTCCCCCCTCTTTCTATGTTTTAGGATTTTTGAAAATTGAATAGAACATTGAAACATTCCAACTGAGTCGTTGATGAAGGACGCTCTGAAATTTTAGGATTTCTATGCACTATATCTTGCCTATTAAATCCAATCCTGGTTTAAGAGTTTTTTTTCCTGGTTCCCAGCTTGCGGGGCAAACTTCTCCCTTATGTTCTTTTACAAATATGGCCGCCTGAAGTTTACGCAAGAGTTCTTTTGCGTTTCTGCCGATACTGTTGTCATGTATTTCATACGCCTTCAGTACAGATTCATGATCAATAATGAAACTACCACGCAAAGAAACTCCTTCTTGTTCAATATATGTACCAAATTCTCTACATAATTTTCCAGTTGGGTCTGCTACCATCGGAAATTTGATTTTTTTGATAGTGGGAGAATGGTCATGCCAAGCCTTATGAACAAAAACTGTATCCGTGCTCACGCTTAATATCTCTGCTCCTAATTTCTTGAATTCCTCATAATAATTAGCAGCTTCCTCTAGTTCCGTAGGACAGATAAAAGT
Source organism: Candidatus Woesearchaeota archaeon (assembly GCA_018303075.1). GTDB lineage: Archaea > Nanobdellota > Nanobdellia > Woesearchaeales > DSVV01 > JACRKF01. Next base: position 12,384 of record JAGVYW010000017.1, read on the forward strand.
AAAGTCGGCTGGATAAAATATCAAGACTAACCATTGACCTTTATAGTCGGAAAGTTTAAGTTTTTTTATTTCCTCATTTTGGAATGCCTCTAATTCAAAATTTGCGATTTCTATATCTGAAATTTTCTGATTTATCTTTATCATAATTTTTTACCTCCAATTATTTAGTTGATTATCCGACCTTTTAAATTTTATCATTTTGACGCTAGAGGTCAACGATTTCATATAACGCAGGCATGCCTGTTAGGAGACCTGAGCAGACGCGAAAGTGCAACGAAGCAAGCGAAGCGCAGAGTTTTTTTGCAGTAAAACTATAATAGAACACCTATTCACCAGCCAATAGGCATGGTGGCATTACGGTGTTCAAAAATAATCAAAAAGATACTAATGTTTTTTGACCTTTGATAGAATATTTTTGCTTATCCTTTTATTTTCTTTGCAATTTCTGGTTTTGAATAA
>JAGVYW010000018.1 GCA_018303075.1 Candidatus Woesearchaeota archaeon
CGTTTTTACTAGTTTTATAGACGAGAAAGTATATAAACCTGTTGGTTTACAATATGTAAATGAAGGTGGATTTCATATAATTGTGACACAACCTGCTCGGGCTCGGTGCTTCGCACGCGCCTAACACCGGAAGCCGTCCCACAATTAAATTTCGTAAACACAGAAATTTCTGAATAAAGTAGAAAAATATATAAACAAGTAAAATAATAAAATCAAAAGAACAGTGGTAAAAAAAAGAAAAGAGATTAAAAAAAGTAAAATATCTGCAAAAGAGGTAAAGATGGCAACTCATAAACATAAAAAAGAAGCTGTTATTACTTCACCAAATAAAACAAAACTTCATCTGATACATAAACCTCTTCTTGAGGATACAGATAAAGACAAACACATACCAAAAGTTCTTAAAAATGTTTTTCATGAACATAAATTCAATCTTGCAGATGGCTCAAGCTTATTTAATCTATATGAACTTGCAGCAGCATTAAAAGACATGAACGAATCTGTCTTTTCCCACCATGTAAATGAATCAAAAAATGATTTTGCTAAATGGATTAAAGATGTAATGCATGAGCATGATCTCGCTGATCAACTAGGATGCATTAAAAGCAAGCAGGAAACTGAAGCAGCTGTTTTACGCCATCTAGTAGATAATTTAGCGCAAGGCCCTATTGCTCATGATTATATGAATGTAAATAATTTCTTTAATTTAATAAAAGAACAATAGTGAATACAAAAATTTAAACAGGTGGGCTAAGTTTATGTCAATAGAAGCAAAAAGAACATTAAGTGATGTTGCTCCAGAACACAGCTTTAAGACAAAAGCAGGCAAAGAACTAAGAAATCTAGAAGAACTTCTTCATAATTTAAAAGATATGGATACTAAAACATTTTCTCATCACGTTAATGAACATAAAAACGACTTTGAAAAATGGGTAAAAGATGTCGTAAAAGATGAGCCATTAGCAGGAGAATTAACAGAAACAAAAGATCAGCTTGAGATGGAAAGAATTGTAAGAAACAGAATTATTGAATTAAAAGAAGCAATAGATAAATATGAAGAATCATTCAAAAAAGATGAAGAAATAATAGAGGAACATGCTAAGATGGAAGAACATGAAGAGCAGAATACAACGAAAAAATACGAAGAAGAAGCAGATACTGTTGATTCATTAAAATATTTTATCAACAAGAACTTTATAGGAATTGCTGTTGGAACAATGATTGGATTGATTATTGGATTCATTCTAGGAAATCTATAAATACTAGCAGATATCAAAATAACAAATGATTCAAAAAAAAGGGTTAACCATCAAAATTAATAAAATAAATAAATCATTAACATTATTATTAATTATATTTTTATTTTCTAGTATTCTATTTACAGCAGCAGAAGAAATAGAAGAAAAAGTTGAAACAAACAAAGAGATAAAAATAATCTATCCTTCAACAGGAGTTTACACGCCTAATTCTGGCACATACCAGCCATATAAAAATATTAAAGCACATTTTATTATCCCAAAGATAATATTTCCAGATGATATTATCAGTGAAAATACAGCTAAAATTGGCACAATTAGTAAGAATCCAATTAAAGAATATGAACTGATTGAATCAGGATATACAATAGGAAGGTACAAAGCAACTGATACAGAACCAAATACTGCAATTATAACAACATATGGATTGCATACAATGGAGATACAAGGTTATGATGCAGCAAATAATACAATTGCCAAAGAAAGTGTTGAGTTCTATGCTGGATTTAATTATGTTGATCTATACACAATTCTGCAAGAAACACCAGCAATAACAATAGCAAACAAAGCATCAAAAGAAGATACAAATACAATTAATATCTCTTATAATGATTATGAAAAGATCTACAAGAATAATCCAGTAAATAAAAGCTATAGCTATATCACTGCAGTTGATAAACTGACAAATAGCACTATTGAACACACAAAGATAACAATAAGATTAGCCTTAGAAAAAGATATATATCAATCTCAAATAATGATATATGAACTATATCCTCTATCAGTAATTCCTCTGTCAGTAATCAGTACAAATAGTAATTTCAATAAATTATTGTTGTCTGATAATTTTATGATTGTCCAAAAAGCTTTACAAGATTCACAGGTTGCATCACTACAAAAAACAATTATTGCTTGGAAAGAAGATAATATACTGCCGTTTCAGGAACAGATTACAAAAACATATTACATCAATCAGAAATTAGAGCAAAAACAAATAGAGGAAATAACAACAATCATTGTGACTGAGACAGGACATGGCAGTAATATCTTGTGGCATGTACTTATTGCATTGACAATAGCTGCTATTATCATTTCATGGATTTTTTATTATAAAAATTACAGAAAAGACAATCATAAGATCGAATTATATGATATTGAAGAAAAAAAGAATATGGAAGAGAATAAAGAAAACAAGAATAATGATAACATTTAATAATGATAATACCAAAAGAATAAGAATATAGTAAAATAATTAAAAAAAGGGTTTTTATGAAAAAGAATATTATATTATTTACGGTTGTGGTGATAATCTCTTTAGTGATCATTACAACAACAATTAAATCTGTAGCTGCAGTTGAGATCAACAAAGTAAAAGCAGAAACTGATATAAGTAAGAAAACAATAACAGTTACAACTACTGGCAATTATTACGCAGCAATATATGCAGCTAAAACTGGATATAGTTCGCCTCAGAAGATACAGACTGTTGAAAAAGCAAAGACTGTATCAATTGGAATGGATAAAATAGAAGCAATTCTTTGCGGAACAAAAATCTGCGGAAATAAAGTTGTCACAATAAAATATGGATTATCCTCAACAAATCTTGACAAAAGTTTTGAATTAAATGTAGATAATTGTTTCTCTTTCGATACATCAATAAACAACAATAATAAAAATAGCTGCAGTATAACAATAAAAACAGATGGGAGCATTGGCTCATATTGTAATAATAACAATTATAAGTGCATAGGAAGCAATGTATGTAACACCAAAACCACTATTTGTGAAGAAACAAAAGATAAGATTATTGCATCTGTTGACGAAAAAGCAAAAAAAGTATATGTAACACTTTCTGGGAAAAATAATATTGCAAAAGTGGTAGTAAATAATATTGTAAAAGCAACATTAAGCAAAACTAGTTCTCAAATAAGTTTATTAAAAGAAACAGCATTAGATACATCAATAATCTGCGGAGATTTACTTTGTAAAGATAAAACAATTGATATAAAATATGGAGCAGCTGAAAACAGCCTGCAGACAATTACATTAAAAAACAGCAATTGTTTTGAGTATGATACAAGCAAGACTACAAATGATAAGGCAAGCTGTTCAAAAACAATTGCAACAGATGGAAGCGAAGGTGCATATTGTGGCACAATCTACGTTTGTGCATCTGGATTCACCTGTGATTCAGCATCAAAAACTTGCAAGAAAAAAGCATCAGGTATAGGAGGACTTTTAAGTGGCATTGGAAGTAGCATTATTGATACTGTATTTGGTATAGGCTGTACAAAAAACAGTGATTGTAAAACAGGAGAATATTGTGAATTATCTTCAAACAAATGCATTGTAAAATCAACTGTAAATGCATATATTGACATTACAACAAAAAAAGTAATTATCGAAACAATTGGTGATTATGCTGCAGCAGTCTATCAAAATAGCAATAAGCTCAAAGATATTGGAAAAGCAAAAAAAGAAGAGATTCTGTTGAGTAGCACGAATCTTCTATGTGAAGAAAAAATATGTGATGATAAATCTCTGACAATAAAATATGGTTTGCAAAATAATCTTAATTCGCAGTTCTATCTTGACAATATTGATTGTTTTGATTATACCACTGATAAAAGTGAAGCATTAAATAAGAAAACAAGCTGCAGCAAGATAATAAAAGTAGATGGCTCAGTTGATGCATACTGTGATGGTATAAATTATATCTGCAGCACAACAAACCAATGCAATACTATTACTAAAAACTGTGAAGTAAAACCAAGTTCTCCTGCAAGCAATACAGCAGACAAGCTTACTATAACAGTAGATCTCAAAACAAACAAAATAATTTTAAACTTAAATGGAAAAACAAATTATGTACAGCTATATGACTGGCAGAATACATTGCAGAAGATTGTGACAAAAACATCTTCTCAAGCAGCATCTACAAAAGAAGAAGCTTTAACTAATTTCAAAATATTATGTGGAGATAAGATATGCGATAACAAATTAATATATATAAAATACGGCGAAAGTACATCAAGTTCTTTAAAAACAATCACTTTGAACAAAGACAATTGTTTTGATTATGACACTTCATATACCTCTTCTGCAAATACAAAATCAAGCTGTACAAATACAATTAAGACAGATGGAAATCTAGGCGCCTTTTGTGGTACAGGTTATAGCTGTAACTTAGGATTTGAATGTGATACAAGTTCAAACATATGTAAAATTAAAACAACTCCTCTTGAAATATGTGACAATCAAAAAGATGATGATAAAGATCAATATGTAGATTGTGAAGATACTGATTGCAGTGGATTTGTTTACAGTAAAACAGATACAATTTCTGGTACAAATCAAAAAATGGATATTATGTGTGCTGGAAAAATAGGCAATACCTGCGGTGAGATTGATTATTTTGCTCCTGGAAACAAATATGGCAGTGTTATAGATACTGGAAAATTTGATATGTTATGCACTAAGAATGGAATCTATAATACTTGGTATGAAAGCAACACTGATAATAAACAAGAAAAATTAGGTAGCAATGGAATAACATCAACAAAAGGAACAATTATCTTAGCAGGAGGCTGTGAATATATAAGTGCAGGATTTCCTGCAAATAATCCACAATATGAAAGTTGGGTTGGCTGTAATTGTAATTTTGGACCAAATGGAGTTAAAGCAAAACCAGGAGATAATTACGAAGGCTATCAATGCAGCAGTGGAAAGTGGAAGAAGCTTGTAGCTGAAGAAAGCTGTTTTGACGGAATACAGGCTCAAAACGAGCAAGGCATTGATTGTGGAGGGATTTGCCAAAATAAATGCATTGGCTGTACTGATGGGATAAAAAATCAAGGAGAAACAGGTATTGATTGTGGTGGACCTTGCGCAAATAAATGCGGCAGTTGCACTGATGGCATAGTTAATCAAAATAAAGAAGGTATTGATTGTGGTGAAGTTTGTCCAAATAAATGCGGCTGCACTGATACAGAAATAGGAAAAGATTACTATACTAAAGGAAGCATTGTTTATAACGGCTTAACAACAGCAGCTGATGGAACACCATTAGAAGATGCATGTGATAAAACAAATCCTAATCAGCTTATTGAATATTTCTGTGATAAAGATGCACAAAACAAACCAATCTACAAATATGAAATTCACAATTGTCTTTCAAGTGAGATCTGTAAAGACGGAAGTTGTATAAAGCCACAATTAACGCCAACAGAAATAAAATGCGCAAAACAAATACAAAAACCAGATGCTCAAATTATGAAATATGACGTATGTAAAGAAGAAAAAGACTGCAATTTTGCAGGATATTCTTGTGACACAAACAGCAAATGTATAATTGGCTGTAATAATGATAAAGATTGTCTAAGTAATAAAGTTTGCGATGCAATTACAAAATCATGTATTAATAAGGTATGCACAGAAGCTGCTCCATCAACTGTATGTGTTGACACAGATAAAACAAGCGCAGCAGATGATGGAATTGAATGGTATGCAAAAGGTGAAGCTAAGAAAGATAATGGAGTAGCTCTAAAAGATAAATGTATTGACAAAAGTTACAAAGAAGTAGCAGAATCAGATAGTCTTTATGAAGCATATTGTGATATCAATGGAGACGCAAAATACATAAATATACCTTGCAAAGTAACAGATATTTGTAAGAATGGAATATGCACACCAAAAGCTGGAAAAGCATGTGCAAAAGATAATGATTGTAAAATAGATGAAAGTTGCAGCAATAAAGCTTGTGTAAAAAAAAGCATACATGCAACAGTTGATCTAAATACAAAAGAATTATTTGTAGAGATAACAGGTCAGTTGCAAGCAGACATTATTACAGATGAGAAAACAAATCAAGCAATAGGAATTTCTACTGCTTTATCCCCCTACAAAACTTCAACAAATGGCATAAAAACAATTACTCTCTGTGATAATAAATTATGTACTGATTCAAAAGTAATCTTAAAATCAGATATGAATAAGGATGATGATACAACTGATCCAAATGAAGTAATTATCTTAGATAAATTAAACTGCTTTCAATACAATACTCTATTAACAACAGAACAAAATCTGAAATATTCCTGCGATAAAGTCAAAAAGCAAAATGTTTGTGGAGAAATAAATGCTGATTTTGTATATATCGCTTTGGAAAAAGTTGCAGTTTCTAACGGTGATAATACAAAACTAATTATTTCTCCTGTTGGAAACTATGATAGTTTTAGTTACACCTGGACATTTGGAGGAGCTGGAAGCACATTGCCACTAATCAACAAATCAAAAGCTCCAACATTTACAACAAAAAGAACAGATTACCCAAACAATATTACATTAACTGTAAATATAGATGAACAGATTCAGCAACTAACAAAAGAAGTAAATATAAAATGTACAAGTGAAGATTACTGTAAAGCAGGCTATCATTGTAGTTTAGAAACAGGAAGATGTGAAAAGAATTATGTATCTTTACAAAGTTGCACAATAGCAAAATGTAAATTGACTGGATATTATTGCCAGAATCCTGGAAAAAAGATTTGTGTTTTAGGATGTGATGAAAACAATGATTGCAAACATGGCAGTAATTGTAACTTAAAACAAAATAAATGTGTTACAACAACACCTGTACCTTGCAGTAAATTAGATGACTGTGCTGGAAATACAGTTTGTAATCTTAAAACAAACAAATGTGAAACGAAGAATAATGTACAAATTGCTTGCGCTTGGGATAATACGGTTGCATGTATCTATGCTGGAACTTATTGTTATGTTGATGATTTAGGAGGAACATGTAAAGCAGGCTGCGATAATGACAACGATTGTAAGAACTATCAAAAATGTAATATCCAAGGAGCTTCTGGAACATGTATTGACAAAACTCCAGACGCAACTGCAGAGTTTACTTACGAACAATCTATGAATGGAAACCAAATATATATTTATGCATCTCCAAAAAACAAGCAATATTATGCTTCAAGCTATTCATGGACAGTTGGCAGCAGCCCACCTAATATGAAAACTATTGCAAAATTCCAAGAATTTAATCTTAACAAAGATATATTCCCAACAAACTTAACATTAACACTTACAGTAGACGGAAATATAAAACAATCAACACAAGAGATAAATGTAAACTGCGATTCATCAGATTACTGCAAATCAGGCTATGCATGCGATTTCACAACAAACAATTGCAATAAGATATCATCACCATTGCCAGCATGTGCATCAACTGCAATAATACAATGTCAATTCAACGAACAATGCGTACAATTGAATTCTACTACAAAACAATTTGAATGTTATGACAAGAACCAAGTGATTGAATATGATTATGTAAATGCGAGTGGTGGAGTTGAGAAGAGAGAGATAGAGTGTAGTGTTCAAAATACGTGGTGTATGAAGAATTTTGACTATGACTTATTTAGTAAAGCTTGTTCACCAACAACTGAAGCATGTTATATTCCTCCTTTTGATGAATATTGTGGACCTGATTCTCAATTAACAAAAGGATGGTTTACTGATAAAAAGAAATCAACTGGTCAACTTGCCTGCTTCATAAAATCTGAAATTAAAGATCAAGCATGTTGTTTAGCACAAACAATTAATAATATTTATTATTATGAGTATGCAGATATTAAAGTTTATTAAGAATTATATTTTTGATTATTTAGAAATATGTTCTAAAGTACTAAAACCAATATATGTATTAAAAGCAATTGCAACATTATAGCCCTCTGTTTCAGTAGGCTTCTGAGAAGAATTATTCCCAACAGTGGATACTATAAATAGTTCACCTGTACCTGTAAAAACATGATGAAACTCATGTGAAACTGTATGAAGTATTTCTGGATAAGTACTCTTTGGTTTTATAATGACAGTCATTTTTTCTAATACAGGATTTCCAGTAATTGAATCTAAAGAAATCTTATCAAACTTAGTTTTTGAATTAGTTGCATTTGGATCAAAAACAACACTTACTTGTGCATCACCAAAATCATCTACTAATTGATATAATGAAGTTCCTGCTTTTTCATTCCATGAATTTAATGCAACAATAGTTATATCCTTATTAAGTTCATCTAATGAAGATTTTTGTTCAATATATACTTTTAATGGATTAGGTGCATTATCCCATTGTCCTGGTTTAGTGTAACCATCTGAAGTTAATGGTTGTAAACTCCAAACTTTTAACATAAAATAAAGAGTGTTTTCAGCATTTACTGTTCCATCATCTAATACTAACGGAACATCTAAATCATTATTCTTTATAATCTGTTTCTTAACATCCATATCTTCTGTTACATCTAACTTAAATTCTAAATCAAAATATGAGCCAATATATTGTTTGTTAAACTCTGTAAGTTTTACATTGATTGTACTATTATCAAATCCTTCTGCTGAAAGAGTTGTTAATACATTATTAAAATCAGTTAAATAATCTCCTGTAAGACCTAGTTTTTTTCCAACTGTATATTCAAACTCTGTTATTTTTGTTGGATTATCAGTAACTAATACAGAATATTGACCGTTTTTAAGTTTAAATACTTGTACACCACCTACACCAGATGCAACAACATTACCATCATTATCCTTAACATAATAATTTAAAATTTCAGGAACCTGGCCAGAAAGAATATCTTCAATATTAAGAGTTACATTATACTTCTCCACAACAGGAACATCTGGTATTATTCCTTCATCTTTATCAACATTAGTATCCTTCCCATCATCTGTTGGAGGTACAAAAGTATCCTTTCCTTCATCTGTTGGTTTTAGTAAATCTTCAATTGTAGTTCTATCATCTGTTGGTTTTAGTAAATCTTCAATTGTAGTTTCATCATCTTTTTCTTCAACTAAATCATCAGAATCTAACCATGTAATTCCTTCATCAGTTGGAATAACATATTCATCTTTATTAACAGGAACATCTAGAACAGTATCTGGTTCAACATCTAAACTTCCTTGATCATAAACTATAGGTACATCTTGAGTAACATCAGTATATCCATTTGTATCTGAATTACCTGCATCTACGCCAGGATTTAAACCATTACCGCCTGAAGTATTTCCACCGCAACCAAAAAATCCAAGTGCTGCAAATGGAACTAATCCAACTGCAAATTGCAAAGCATACGCTGTACTTTTTCCAAGAGATGATAAATCTCTTTCTTCTCTAAACCGTGAATATGCTCCTTTTAATTTAGCTAATAATCCAGCATTATATTGCTTTAACTTTTGCAATAAACCATTATGCCGCAAATCATCTAAAACAGTTTCTGTTCTAAAATCTTCAGTGATTTCTTCAGCACCATCTAAATGCATACTAATATATTTTTCAGATGCTAAAAATGGTTGAGAAATAACATGAGAAAAACTATAATCATTTTGTAAGTAAGGATTGCCTGCAACAATCTCAAACAAATTTCTGTTTCTAAACAAGAACTTTGCTATATTTCTTTCAAACCAACTACCTGAAATCTTTTCTTCAATACCCATAAACTTTCAGGTAACAACTACTTATATATAAAGTTTATCGTTATTACAGAGGGGTAAATTAAACTATTGTCGAGATTTTGCCGACGAATATTGATTTCTTCTGAGAATTACTTGGATATAAATTCAAAAGAGAACAGAAATTCAATTAACTTTAAAAATCAAGATGTATTTCCTCCTTATCAACATGAGACTTAACAGATTTTTTAGTTCAGCTTTATTTTTATTAGTTTCTTCTTTATCAGGATGCTCAGAAGATTACAGCCAAAGAATTACTCCTGATGTTAGAGTTTATAAATTAAAAACAATATTTGTAGAAACATGTGTTGGGCAATTTAATAGAATATTTGGAGTTAAAAGTGGTATAAAAGACTTAGAAATGATTTGTCAGGAGATATTTATTAAAGCACAATCTGAAACTTCAACTGTAGATGATTATATAAAATATTATTTACAACAAAGAACAGATATTCAAAAAAAGATTTGCGAAATCTATCTCGATAAAGCAGAAAGAAAATCAGAAACAGTTGCTGGACTACAATGTCCACGTGATGAACTAACTCGGGCGGAGGATGATTGTAATTTATTTATTAAACAATCTACAAATACTGATGAAATATTACCTATACTATATAAATTGCTTTTACTAAATATGGTTTGTGATGATATACAAAAACAAATTAAACTCTATGAACAAACAATAAATATTGCAACAAATGATGAAATAAAA
>JAGVYW010000019.1 GCA_018303075.1 Candidatus Woesearchaeota archaeon
CAATTGCTTTTCCTTTTGCAATTCTGCTTGCCTCAGGAACTCTATATACTTTTAACCAATGCACTTTGCCAGTATTAGTAAAAAATAAAATATAATCATGTGTGTTTGCAACAAATAAATCTTCAACAAAATCCTCATCTTTTGTAGTTGTTGCTACAATTCCCTTTCCTCCTCTGCGCTGTGATTTGTATGTTGCAACAGGTAGTCTTTTGATATAGCCAGCATGTGTGATAGTGATTGCAACTGATTCTTGTGGAATCAAATCTTCTATCTCGAGCTGTTCATCTGTCTCACTTATTTCAGTTTTCCTTGTATCACCATACTCTTCAATCAATTTTCTGAGTTCATTAATAATAATATCAATAACACGCATTTCTTTTGCTAATATATCTTTTAAATCAGCAATTAATGTCAGCAAACCTTTATGTTCTTCTCGTATCTTGTCTTGCTCAAGTGAAGTTAATCTCTGTAGTTTCATCTCTAAAATAGCATTAGCCTGTATCTCGCTTAATGTAAAGCTATTCATCAATCCTTGCCTTGCAAGTTCTACAGATTTGCTTGCTTTAATCAATGCAACAGCTTTGTCAATATTGTTTAATGCAATTATTAAACCTTCTAAGATATGCGCTCTCTCTTCAGCTTTTCGCAGGTCAAACTCTGTCCTTTTTACAACAACATGTTTTCTATGCTTGATAAACTCTGTGATCACCTCTTTCATTGGCAATATTTTTGGCTCATTATTGACTAATGCAAGAAGAATTATCCCAAAAGTAGTTTGCAAGTTTGTATGTTTATACAAATTATTTAATACAACATCACTGATTGCGTCTCTCTTAAGTTCAATAACTGCTCGCATTCCATCTCTATCGCTTTCATCTCGTATGTCAGAGATTCCTTCAATCACTTTATTCTTGATATGTTCTGCTAATGATTCAATCATTAATGCTTTATTGGTCATATAAGGTATTTCAGTAATAATTATACTTTCTTTCTCATGCTTTTTTTCAATATGTGTTTTTCCACGAACAAGAACTTTTCCTCTTCCTGTTGCAAAATATTCTGCAATTCCGTTTCTGCCGCAGATAATTCCTCCTGTTGGAAAATCAGGACCATGCATTATTTGCAGTAATTCTTGGACAGAAATCTCAGGATTCTCTAATATGCGGATAATTGCTGTGCAGGTTTCTGTAATATTATGCGGAGGAATATTTGTTGCCATTCCGACAGCAATTCCAGAGCTTCCATTGATCAGCAAGTTTGGGACTTTTGAAGGCAGCACACTTGGTTCTTTCAAGCTGCCGTCAAAATTATCAACAAATAATACAGTTTCTTTTTCAAGATCTTCAAGCATTTCCTCTGCAATCTTTTTAGTTCTTGCTTCGGTATATCTCATAGAAGCTGCGTTGTCACCGTCGACAGAACCGAAATTTCCTTGTCCATCAATTAGGCGAAAAGGTTTGTTATGAACGATTCCTAAGTCATTCATTGCATACAGAATTCTTCTATGTACTGGCTTTAATCCATCTCGAACATCAGGCAAAGCTCTGCCGACAATGACTGACATTGCATAATCAATATACGAGCCTTTCATCTCTTGATCAATTGGCCTGACTATGATATTTTGGATATGTTCTTGAGCCTTTTGTTGTACATTCTCTGGAGAATTTTCACTCTTTTTTTCAATATTTTTATCACTATTCTGCTCGTCCATTACATGAAAAAGAACAGTTGTTTATTTATATAGTTTTCGCTTATGAAAATAGCATTTTTCTCGACGAAAAATACTATTTTTATGATGAAAAGAAAATGTGGTAAGTTTCATAAGATTATATGGTTATACTCCCTTTAGTAATTCCTATTGTCTGGATTGCCTTAATTTGAAAATCTTGAAAAAATAGTTTTTTTCAAGATTTTCTCACCACTTTCTAATCTTTACAGTATTGTTAAATCCGCAATAAACGCACTTCTTGATGAATTTTTCTGCTGAAAAATTCATAGGCATATATTTCATTTGATGATGGCATTTCTTGCAGATTATTGTGTAGGTTCTTTTTTCCATGATAGCCTTTTCCTCTTGTTTTTTTCAGGAGTAACTAAGTAGTTTTCGGTTGTAGTTATTGCAATACCTTACATATAAGCTGAACACATACTTTTTTATCTTCTATTATCATTACATTCCTAATCCATTTCCTAAATATATCTTTTATCTGGATAATATGTTCTTTTTCCAAAAGGACGTGTGGAGCATTTTTAATAATATGTAGTTCTTTCTCTCCAGCTAATTTATCATAAAGTATCTTTTGATGTACAAGTGGAGTTGAATCATCATTCTCTCCAACAACCATTAAAACAGGCATTTTTAATTTATCCACTTTCTTAAGAGCATCATACTGCTGTCTATCCACCATATGAGACCAAGGAAGTTTTTTTTCAATATGTTTATGTTCACTTTGTTCTATTCTCCATCCTGTTTTCTTCCATTGCTCTATCTGATTATTTTCTTTATACTTAGGGCTTTTCATGCTTAATTTCCCTGATACAACAGCAGCGATTGGTGCAATTGCTTTTATCATCTCAGGATATTCTTCAGCAAATAATAAAACACATATCCCGCCCAAACTATGTCCGCAAAGCCAAAAAGGTTCTTCATACCAAGATTGTTTTTTCGCCCAAATGATTACATCCAGCATATCTTCATAATAATTTGTTGTAGTTGCATCCTCATATTTTCCATAACTCTCACCAAATGTATTTGTAGTATCAAAACGAACAGCAGTAAATCCTTCTTCTTTAAACACATTTGCAATCGTTTCAATCTCTAATTGTTCCTTATAGCCTCCTAGACCATGCATCACAACTGCTAAACCTTTTTGATTTTTAGAAATATCTGTTAGCACAGCAATTCTTTGTTTTTTTCTGTTAGTGATAAATAGTTTCTTCATCGATGATCATCTCATAATCTTAGATATTTTCTTTTTCTATCATAGTATTTATGTTTATCCAAAAACAATTCAATAAAATAAGAATTTAAATCTCTATTATTCTTACAAGACTCTGGTCTTTCTTTTCCTTTTTTGCATGCAACTATCCAATTGGAAATTGTTTTTTGTTTGTCTTCATCAATTGTATTAATTACCATTTCAACATGACTATTTATTCTTCTTTTTTCTCTACATCTTTTGTAGCTTTTCGTTCTCCTTTTTCCATACTCTTTTCTTCATCCTTCTCATATCCTTCAACAAATGCTGCTTCATTTGGCTTTATCTCATCATCTGTAACTTCTTTCTCTCTGTCTTCTTTCTGATAGACATCTTCAGCAGCATCTTCAAACTCATCAACTTTCTTTTGCTCAATCTCTTCAAGTGCAGGTGCAGATATATCTTTAAACATCTCTCTTGCAGCATTTGCATCTTTCAGGTCAAAATAATCATAGAATTTCTGTGTTAATTTCAGCAGATAGCTTCTGCCATACTTCTCTTTCACAAGAAACCCCATTCGTTCAAGTTCAGCAATATGTTCATATGCTTTATTAGTCCTTATTCTGATGACATCGCTTTGTTTTGTTGGTTGTTTCCAGGCAACAACAGCTAATGTTTCCATTATTGTTTTGCTTAATTCAGTATGAGGATTGATTTTTCTGACAAGCGACAAATATTTCTCTTTGACAGTAACTTTCCATTCATCTCCTTCATCAACAATCATTAAAGAACTATTTTTGTCACGATATTCTTTCTGTAGTTCATGCAGTTTATCTTTGATTACTTCTTTTACCCTTATCCCAAGCAATTGGGAAAGTTCATCAATACTTATCTTCCTGCCGCAGGCAAAGAGTATTGACTCAATCTGGTATTTTATATCATCTTCTATAGTAATCACCAATTTTTAATTTTTTTATAATATATCATTTTCTTATTATAAACCTATTGAAATTGTTTTCATTTAATATACTTTTCGCTTAGTATTTTCCGAATTCGCTCTGCTCATTCAAGAAAATACAAAACAAAAACATTACTGGCAATAAGTCTTAATTAACTGCTCAGCAATTCTTTTGCTTTTACAATAACTCTTTCAATATATGCAGGAACTCTTTCAGAAGCAGGTATTCTGTTAGTATGTACAATAAATCCTTTTCCAAAGAAATTATCATCTCTTCTTGATTCATCAACATAATCATCAGGTATAACTAAATATTTAACTAAATGTCCATGACGATGGATAAATAGAACACCATATCATTTTAAAAATATTTACTATTTGCTGAATGAACGAGGTGAATTCGCAAATAGTATTCCAATATCTTTTTCAGCACTATTGCCAAATGCATCCTCGCAGGAAACAGAAAATACTGTATATCCTTTGCTTAATTTCGCAGTATAAGAAAATTTATCAGTAGCTTCTTTCTTCATCTGTTCTCCAGAAAGTGCTAATTCTTTTCTGATATTGCATCTAATATCTTTACTTTTAGATGTAACTACATTAATTTCAGCTATATTCTTTATTACTTCTTCTTTTGGTTCATAATCAATAATCTGCAATGGTTTTGATTGTTTTAATATATACTGATAAGAGTTTTCATTTATGTTCTGTATTTGTTGTACATCATTGCAGACAATAGACAGATGATATAATTTATCAGCATCAGCAGTATCTGCTGAGAATTCATCCATATCAAATTTCTGGCTGCATTTATACAATCCTAATTCAGGCTGCTGTGTTTTTTCACATTGTTCTATTTCAATAGAATGTTCAGCAGAATCAGTTATATTGCAGTTCTTATTGTTATCTTTATAGACATTCACAGTAATTTCATTGCTTGCAGTTTCGTTACTAACACTAAAAACAATATTCTTATTCAACAACATATTCAAAGAAAATGTTAGGACATTATCTGAAGTGATATTTATGTATGTATTTTGTTTAATTCCATTAATTTCTGCTATTGTATTCTTCTGTACGTTAAAACTATAGCTCTCTTTTCTTACAGGATTATCTCTACATCTTACAAAGATTATTTCAGGATCTTTTGTGATTGGCAATTCAGCCATACATGGATAACTTCCTGATGAAAATGATGCAGTTGCATATCTTGATTGCTGGCTGTCAAATGAATAGCTCATATTCTCATATTCTTTCTCTTCATGATCATACTTACATTCACTAGGTTCATTTGTATAAACTATTATCTCTTGTTTTTCTTTGCCGCTGCCAACAAAGCTGTTATTTTCAGGATATATTCCAAGAATCAATGGTGATTCATTATCATTTTGTATGCTGTCAATGCTAAGTTCAATAAATTGTTGTTCAGCAAGTTCATTTCCAGCTTTATCAGAGCATTTTATGTACAGAAGGTATTCATTATTATCCCATTTTTGAAGTCCTGTCTTGATAAGTTGTTTTGCTATTGGTGCTTCTTTATCAAATTGTATAAAGTATTGCTGCAGCTTCTCTGTAATAGGATCAATTTGTTCAGTTAGATCATCTCCTCTATATGTTTTGTATAGTTCAAGCGCTCTTGCATATTTTTGTTTATAATTATTGACAGCATCTTTTGGCGCTTCAAGAAAACTGCTAAGCTCATCTATAGTTGATACATTAAACAATGTTAATATCTTCTCAGGAATCTGTATTTGTTGCGGGATTCTTATTGTAATATTATGTTTATTGCTAAAAGTCATATCTCCTAGGTAAAACGATGATACATCATTATATTTTTTTATTGGTGTAAAGTCAAGCTTGCATGTTGTTTCTTTATTAGTCTCTATTGACACTGTAATTAGTTGATAAGGTTTTAGTTTTGGTTGTATTCTATATCCATTGATTGTATCTCCATTAATAGATATATTATTTAGTTTTATTGTATCAAATGATACGGCATATGTCTTTGGTTCTATTGTAACATTTATTATTGATGGCAGAAGATTATTTTTTTCAGCTTTAAAACATAAAGGATTTCCTCTATTATAGTCATACAGACAAGATTTTCCTAAACTTTTGCATCTATATTCTGAACATGAATAAAGATTATCATTGCCGCATGATCCACAATCATTTGCAATAGGAGCATCCCAAACACTGCAGAAACTAGCATCTACAACATGTATCACTGGTTTTTCTCTAAATGGATTCAAGAAGTCGCTTAGTGAGATGCTATTAATCTCTTCGAAATAGGTTAATAATGAAGTAATTATCTGTGATTGCTGATCAATATTCTGCTTTACTGAAAAATGTTGTAATTCAGGCTTATTTCTTTTCTTAAAAAGTTCTCCAGAAAGTATTTTCTCTTGTTTCTGATTCACATCTTTCTCGCTGCTTTCAGCAATCTTTGCTTTCTTCAAGAAATCAGTATTGTAATATCCTGCTGCAGTAAACTGTTTTTTTATATTATAATAATTGCCGCAGTCTCCAGAGGATATGCAAAGTTTGCTGCTGTCATCTATCCATTGTTGATCGCAGCTAAAACCATTGCAGTCTTTCTTTTCATTTGCTTGTAGACAGATGCTTATCCCATTGCCTTCCCAAAACTTAAATCCAGATTTGACTAATGGAACACATTTCTGTGATGTAGTTATACTATCAAACCACAGACAATCTCTTTTTTCAGCATTATCACAGCATTCTTCTGTTGCGCAGCTGTTGCAATCCTGCCATCGATTGACTTTACATTCGGCAGTTGTAATCTGCTTTTTATTTGCTAATATCTTAGCATTTGTCGTATTATTCTTCGAATTAGCAAAAAAAGAAGTTTTTTGCACACAAAACTCTTCTCTATAATCTCTGCATTCTTCAATATATTCTTTGCCGTCATAACAATAATGCACACTGCTTCTGCTGCCAACTGCATCAATTATATTAGTATTCTCATCATAAACACACCATGATTCAAGATGTTTTTTGACACCAGCTGTTTTCTTGCCATTGATTGCAGTATATATTGCGCAATTCTTACATAGCTTTTCATTGCATAGTTCTATATTTGTTGGCACTGGATTTTCACAGCTGCATTTTGGAGAAGAATCATAGATTCCTTGTTTTTGTTCGCAAGTTTTTTGTTCTGTATTTTTGCTGCAGCTATTATCATACGCATTATAGCAGCAGCCATTTGTTAAGCTAGGATTCCCAAATTGCAAACTCTCATCTTTGACTGTTTCTTTTCCTTGCACAGCAAACTGCAGCTGAAAGTTATTTTTGGATAGTATATATATTACATCAGGATAAACCTTCTTTTTCTGGATGTTTATATCATTAGAATGTTTCATAAAATCTATGCTGTCAAATTGATTATTTTCAATCTCTTTATTAGTGATTGCAGTTGCGATTGATAATAATTGGCCAAAAGGAGCATTAATCTCTATACTATAGCTTTCAGCTTCCAATTGTTTTGATTCTTTTTTCAGTTGAATTGGATATTCCAGCTTAGCAATAATTTTTGAGGGTGTTATTGTTATTTTTGTATTTATCTCTCCATTTGAAACAACAAATCCTTGGTTTTTAAACAAAGTCAGATCAACACAGTTTGTAATCTTTTTAGTTATTTTCTGAGCTACTGCACTTTCAACCTCTTGTTTTGTTATATATCTATTAACACATTCATTATCTTGTTGCAGACACAAATAATTGACTTTTGTATCATTATAATAAATAAAGAATTCTGGTTCTAAACTTAACCCTTGCAAAGCAATTGTTTGGATATCTTTTGTTGCAATATCCTGCAAACACGCTTTGACATAAGTTTCTAATGGTGTAATAGAATCAGTTATGGGTATATATTTTTCTGCTTTTTGGTTAACAATCTCTTTTATTGTTAGAGTTAAACCTATTGTAACAACTAAAAGTAATCCTACTATAATAAACACAGTAACCTGTGCTTTTTTTCTAGAGTGCATAGTATACCTCTTTTTTATTACCAATTGGTTAGATATTTTATATAGTTTTGTATTTTTCGAGTTCACTTTGTTTACTCAGAATTGTCTATATCACTTTTTAACAAGCTTTAAAAACAATTGTTATTTCTATAGATATATGCATGACGCAAAAACATCAATCAATGAATTAAAGGAATTAGCTGAGAAATTTCGTGAAGAACGAGATTGGAAGCAGTTTCATACACCAAAAGATATGGCAATGAATATTGTGATAGAGGGTGGAGAATTATTGGAACATTTTCGTTATCGTACAAATGATGAAATTAGGCAATTCCTTAGCAATCCTGATAAGATGAAGGAAATAAGCAATGAAATAGCAGATGTACTTTTGGGATTATTATATCTATCAACTGATCTAAATATAGATATAGCATCAGCATTTGATGAAAAACTAAGATTATCTGCAAAAAAATATCCTATAGAAAAAGCAAAAGGCGTAAACAAAAAATATACAGAATTATAAAGTTATTTTTTGGTTTAGATTTATTGGTAGGGAGTTGGAGATAAACTGTGCACAGTGTTCTGTGTGGCAGTTTAGTTCCCAACTTCCTACCTACTACCACCTAACCAATAAAAAACGAGCGGAGCGATGTTTTTTATGAAACTTTACGAATTTGAAGGTATGCAGATATTTCAGCAAGCTGGAATACAAACACCACAGCAGGTTGTGATACAATCAATTGATGAGTTAGAAAAAACATATGATTTATTGCACAAAGGTTCTGTTGTAGTCAAAGCTCAAACACTTGCTGGAAAAAGAGGAAAGGCTGGTGCAATTAAATTCTGTGATACGAAGTTAGCAGCAAAAAATGCAATAAAACAAATGCTCAACAAAGTTATTCTCAATGAAACAGTCACAAAACTACTTATTGCAGAGAAGCTCGCTGTTGATAAAGAATATTATTTTGGCTTGATATTCTCCCAAGAATTACGTTCTCCTATGCTTATCCTCTCAGCAAAAGGCGGTATTGATATTGAAGAGACAGAAAAGCTTCATCCAGAGCTGGTCTACAAATTTCCTATAGATATTCTTCAAGGAATTTCAGATGAGAATGTAAAAAAAATGCTTTTTACTGCGGTATTCCCTGAGGAAGATATCGAGCAATTATCACAAATAATCAGAAAATGCTGGAAAGCATTTTCTGATTTTGATATGAAGATGGTAGAGATAAATCCATTGATAAAAACAAAACAATCGCAGTTTATTGCAGCAGATTCTGTCATTGTCTTAGATGAAGCAGCAGAGTACAGGTACAAGATAAGATTTCCTCCAAGAGTAGGTATTGGCAGAGAATTGACACCTATTGAGATTGCTGCAAAAAAGATTGATGAAGATGATTATCGTGGAGTTGCTGGAAGAACATATATTGATTTAGATGGAGATATCGGCATACTCGCATCAGGTGGCGGAGCTAGCATTACATGTGTTGATGCATTAATTAGTTATGGTGGAAAGCCAGCAAATTATACAGAATACTCAGGCAATCCTTCTGCTGAAAAAGTTGAAAAATTAGCGCGAGTTGTACTCTCAAAAAAAGGATTGCATGGCCTATGGATTATTGGCGGCACTGCTAATTTTACAAGAATAGACATCACAATTAGCGGGATCATAGCTGCATTAAAAGAGATTAAACCAAAGTTTCCAATTGTTGTCAGAAGAGGCGGCCAAGGAGAAAAAGAAGCATTTGCAATGCTTGATCAGGCTGCAAAAGATTATGGTCTAAACATTACATGTTATGATGATACCACACCAATGACAATAAGTGCAAAGATTTTAGCAGACAAGGTAAAAGAGTATAAACAAAGGTGCAAAGAATGATAAAAGTTATTATTTTTGATTTTCGTGATACGATAATAAATGTTAAATTCAGCTATCTTAATAGAAATAATTATTTATGGAATTACTGCATTAATTATTGCAAAGTTGAGAGCATATTCAATCAAAAATTGCAAGAAGCAAGAAATAAAGTAATTGAAGAGCATACTGGGAATAATACAATATCTGATTGGAATAATTTAATATTTGAAACATTGTTCAAGAATAATAATTATAATTTCTCTGAAGAACAAAAAAAGAAACTCTATCCAATATTAGAAGATATATTTATTACCCGAGTAAAAACATTCCAAGATGCACTATTTTTGTTAAACTACTGCAAAAACAACAGCATAAAGACTGGTTTAGTGATTGACGGCACAAAACAAAGAGAAAATAAGATTCTTGATACTTATAATCTCAGACAATATTTTGATGCAATCTCTATCTCTGAAGAAATTGGCAAGAATAAATTTACTGATGCTGTTTTAGTTGATTGTGTAAATAAACTAAAACAAAAAACAAATTTTACTCCAGAAGAAGTTTTGGTAATTGGAGATAGGATTGATAAAGATATTATACACGCAAAGAACCATAATTTTAAAACAGCATTACTGCAGCGAGAAGAAGGAAGATATGTGCAGCAGAATCAAGCTTTACTTGAAGAACACAAACCTGATTTTGTTGTAAAATCATTGACAGAAATCCAAACAATGTTGGAAAGAGAAGCAAAAGTTAAAAAGTGATGGTGTAAAAATATGAGTATACTAATCAATGAAAATACTAGAATTTTAGTGCAGGGAATTACAGGAAATGAAGGTACACGTGCAACAAAGTTTATGCTTGCATATGGCAGCAAAGTAGTTGCTGGAGTTACACCAGGCAAAGGTGGACAGAATGTAGAAAGTGTTCCTGTGTATAATTCAATCAAAGAGTCTCTAGCTAAACATCCTGAAATAAATTGTTCAGTTATTCTTGTTCCACCAAAATTTGCAAAAGCAGCAATGATTGAGGCAATTGAAAACAGAATAAAATTAATCAATGTCATTACAGAATTTATTCCAATTCATGATGTAGCTGAATGTATTGCAAAAGCAAAGCAAAACAATTGTATAATTGTTGGTCCAACTTCTGTTGGCATTATCTCTCCAGGAAAATGCAAGATTGGAATGATAGGCGGAGATACAAACAAGGCATATATGCCTGGAAATATAGGTATCATCTCAAAATCAGGAGGGATGTCATCAGAGACTGCATATATTTTCAAGTTAGCAGGAATTGGTCAAAGCACTGTTGTCAGCATTGGTGGCGATGTTATCAATGGGTTTTCATTTAAAGATGCATTAGCATTATTCGAAAAAGATCCAAAAACTCATGCAGTTGTCATATTTGGAGAGATTGGCGGAACATACGAAGAAGAAGCAGCAGAGTTCATTAAACAAGCTGGATTCACAAAACCATGCGCAGCATTTATCTCTGGCAAATTCGCAGAAGCTCTGCCAAATGTTACTTTAGGCCACGCAGGAGCAATCATCGAAGGTGGCAAAGGTACACGAGAAAGCAAAGTCAAAGCATTAAAAGATGCAGGAGTAATGATTGCAGAAGTGCATCATGAATTGGTTGAGCTGGTGAAAAAAGCGTTAAAGATATGATTCAAAGTTTATTGTTCATTTGAAACTAAACCAATGGTTCAAGTGAAACTAGTCTTTTTTGCAATCATCTCAAAAACTATATAAACTCTTAGATTCTTCAATATATCATGCAAATAACAAAAGAATTAGTCCAGCACATCGCTTCTACTGCTCGCCTCCAATTATCAGAGCAGGAAATCAACGAATTCACTCCTCAATTAAAAGAAATTCTCGATATGTTCTCTCAGTTAGATCAGATTGATACAAAAAATATCTTGCCAAGCTTCCACCCAATAAAATTAGAAAATGTTACACGAGAAGATACACTAAAGCCATCCTTGACACAAGAGCAAGCCTTATCATTAACAAAACATAAACAAGATGGTTATTTTAAAGGACCCATCCAACAACACATAAAAGATGTGCAAAACAAATCAATTGACATAGTTGAATGCACAGCAAAAGCTCTCGAAGAAACAAGATCAATCAACAAGGAATACAATTATTTCACAGCAATCTCAGAAGAACTCGCTCTAAGTCAGGCAAAGAATCTAAAAGCAAATCCAAAAGGAAAGTTAGCAGGCGTTTTTTTATCAGTCAAAGACGCAATCTGTGTAAAAGGAGTAGAATCAACTGCTGGCTCAAGAATTCTTAAAGGATATAAACCAGTATTCAATGCAACAGTCATCCAACGCTGTATCGATGAAGGTGCAATTATCTTAGGAAAAACATCGCAGGATGAGTTTGGATTTGGTGGATTTGCTGTAAACACAGAGATTGTTCCAAAAAATCCTTTCAATAAAGAACGTGTCACAGGAGGAAGTTCAGGAGGCTCTGCAGGATTCACACAAAAAGCAGATTTCGCACATCTCTCGCTTGGAGAATCAACAGGTGGAAGTATAGTCAACCCAGCATTTTTCTGCGGAGTCTATGGATTATGTCCGACATACAGCAGAGTTTCTCGATATGGTTTATTAGATTATGGAAACAGCTTGGACAAGATTGGGCCAATTGCAAAGACAATTGAAGATACAGCATTACTGCTTAACATCATCGCAGGAAACGACAAAAACGATTGTACATCATCACAGACAAAAACAGAAGACTATACAAAATTCCTTAATAAACATATCAAAGGAATGAAAATCGGAATCATAAAAGATCTTTTCGGAGATAAAGTCGACGAAAAGATTAAAAAATCTATTCAGAAAAAAATAGAACAATTAGAATCTGAAGGTGCCAAATGTGAAGAAATATCAATGCCTATTACTGCTAAATACAGCATTCCAGCTTATTACATAATTGCAACTGCAGAAGCTTCAACAAATCTGGCAAAATATTGTGGTTTACGTTATGGTGCAGCTGAAAATCTGCAGGGAAACTACAACGAATTCTTCACAAAAGTCAGAGAGGCAAATTTTTCAAAAGAAGCAAAACGCAGAATTATGCTTGGCACTTTTACAAGAATGGCTGGTTACAGAGATGCATATTATACAAAAGCAATGCAAGTGCGCACAAAAATAATTGAAGAATACCAGCATCTGTTCAAGAAATATAATGCTCTTCTGTCTCCAACAATGCCAATGCTTGCACCAAAATTTTCAGAATTAAAACAATTGACTCCATTGCAGCATTACATGGCAGACATCATGACAGCTCCTCCAAATTTAGCAGGAATGCCTCATTTAAATGTACCAATAGGTATGCACAATGACCAAGCGCTTGGATTGATGTTGACTACT
Source organism: Candidatus Woesearchaeota archaeon (assembly GCA_018303075.1). Classification (GTDB taxonomy): domain Archaea; phylum Nanobdellota; class Nanobdellia; order Woesearchaeales; family DSVV01; genus JACRKF01. Next base: position 13,112 of record JAGVYW010000019.1, read on the forward strand.
GATCATTTCCAAGAAGGTAAATTGATACAAATTGCAGGCAATATAAAATAAGCAAAAAATATATATAAAGAGAAATAACAATGATTATTGGTGAATGGAATGCAAACAACAATTAGTATATCAAAAGAAGAATATATTAAAGCAATCAAAGGTCCTTTTTTAACAAAAGCTGAATTCCTCAGAAGACACCCAGAGTTAAATTAAAATGCCAACACTAATATTAACAGAAAATTTTGAGAAATTTACTTCAGATATCATCATCGGAATAGAAGTGCACATCCAATTAAACACAGCTACAAAACTTTTTTGTAGCTGTGCATCAAAAAGAGAAGACGCTCCAAATACCAGAACATGTCAAACTTGCTTAGGTCATCCAGGTTCAAAACCATTAGTAAACAAAAAAGCAATTGAATTTGCAGCAATGCTTGCTCTTGCATTGCACTGTAAGATAAATCCAGAAATAAGATTCTCCAGAAAAGTATATTTTTATCCTGATTTGGCAAAAAACTACCAGATCACCCAATTTGAAGTTCCTTTAGGAGAAAACGGCTGCATTATCTTGGATTCAGGAAAAAAAATAAAGATTGAAAGAATCCATCTTGAAGAGGATCCAGCATCATTAATTCATCCTGCTGGTATTGAAAAATCACAATACACACTCATCGACTACAATAGATCAGGTATTCCTTTATGTGAGATTGTGACTGCTCCAGAAATGCATTCTCCAGAAGAAGCAAGAGAGTTTATGAATAAATTAAAGATAATTCTGCAATATCTAAAAATCTTCGACGAGAATTTTTGTGTAATAAAAGCAGATGCAAACATCTCGATTAAAGAATCAGGCTATATAAGAAGTGAAATAAAAAACATCACAGGTTTCAAAGAGATTGAAGATGCGCTTGCGTATGAAATACAACGACAAAAGCAAGCAATACAAAACAATGAAAAACTGATTCAAGATACACGTGGTTGGAATCCAGATAATAAAACAACAATACGCTTGCGGACAAAAGAGACAGAAGCAGACTATGGCTACATAATTGATCCTGATTTAGTTCCTATACAATTGTCTGAAAAATTCATCAAGCAGATTCAGCAGTTAATGCCAGAACTCCCTGAACAAAAGATTCACAAATTCATACATACGCATAAGATTGCTGAGACAGACGCAAAAGTATTAGCAGCAGAATATAGATTAGCAGAACTATTTGAACAAATTGCAGTAGAAGTTTCACCGCAAATTGCAGCAAAATGGCTGCGAAGAGAATTAACAAGAGTTGTAAATTACAACAAGATGAACCTTTCGCAGTTAAAAATTGATTCAAAACATTTAATCGAATTATTCTCGATGATTGAAAAAAACGAGATAACAGAGACAGTTGGTCAGGATATAATGAATCAATTGATTCTCAAGCCATTCTCACCAAAGGAGTATGTGCAAAAGAATAATCTGGCAAAAATACAGGACAAAACACAATTAGAGTCTATCTGCAAAGAAATCATTTCAAAAAATGCCAAAGTTGTGCAGGATTACAAGAATGGAAAGCAAGAAGCTTTGCATTTTTTGATAGGTCAAGTTATGAAACAGATGAAAGGCAAAGCCGATGCAAAGCTGCTGAAAGAATTGTTTGAAAAGATGATTTAGTTATAACCACATAAATCAATTCATCTCAGTTTTTTTAGTATGTTTCGATGTGCCAGCAATTTTTCTCATCTTTCTTGACTCTTTGCTCAAGATAGTATTCAATATCTTTTTAAATCCCCCAAGCTTTCCCAAAAATCTGAAATCATATGGAAATAAAAGAGGCATTAACATACGACGATGTTTTATTGCAGCCAAAAAAAGCAATAGTAACTTCAAGAAGTGAAATTTCTACAAGATCATTGCTTTCTAAACACATTGCTTTAGAGACGCCGATTGTTTCTGCAAACATGGATACAGTTACAGAAGCAGAGATGGCAATGACAATGGCGCGTGAAGGCGGCATTGGTATTATCCATAGGTTTATGTCAATAGAAGAGCAAGTCAATCAGATCAACAAAGTAAAACGCTCTGAAAGTATTATCATAGACAAGCCTTTTTCTTTAAAACAATACAACACAGTATCAGATGCAAAACAATTGATGGCTTTGCAGGGAATCTCAGGCATTTTAGTTACTGATGTCAATAACAAATTAATTGGCATTGTTTCTTCAAGGGATGTTTCTTTTGAAGAGGATAATAATCTCAAATTATCAGAAGTTATGACAGAAAAAGAAGATTTAATAACTGCATTATATGGTATTTCATTAGATGATGCAAAAAAGCTCTTGCATGAATACAGGATTGAAAAACTGCCATTGATTGATGATGCTGGTTATATCAAAGGTTTGAT
>JAGVYW010000020.1 GCA_018303075.1 Candidatus Woesearchaeota archaeon
CTTGCACAAGCAAGGTCTCACCATTTCATCGTTTCTTTACAGAGTATTCAAATGTACTACATCATCATCATTTTCACAGGGTAATTTACCTTATGCTGTAAAGCCGTATCGTTTCTGAGTGGTTGCCGTCTTTTTCAAGACCCAAGCATTACACTTGATTGCTACCATAGTGGACAGACTTTCCTCAATGCATTGCACCGATAGTCAACGACTTCCCTCAGAGATAAGATTGAATTTAGGGTATATAAAATCTCTGTTTTTTTATTAAAAACATTTATAAATCACTACAATTTCTATATACTTTATGGCAAGCGATAAAATAAATATGCCGCAAGGATCTGGCGGGTTAATGCGATATTTTGACGAGTATAAGTCAAAAATACAGCTAAAACCTGGACATATTGTTGTTTTAATAATTGTAGTTATTATTCTAGAAATAATACTTCATTTATACGGCAATAATTGGTTTGGTATATAGGTGAAGAAAATGTTCTCAGGTATGGATCCACGAGCTGTAAAGCAAGCAATGAAACAAATGGGTATTACACAAGAAGAGATTCAAGCTTCTGAAGTAATTATTAAATGCAAAGATAAGGAAATCGTTATTTCTCAACCAGCTGTTGCAAAAATAAAAATGAGAGGCGAAGAAAGTTTTCAGATATCTGGCAATGTAAGTGTGCGGGGAATTTCTACTAAACCAGAGATTACAGAGGATGATATCCAGACTGTAGTAGAGCAAGCTGGCGTTGATAAAGAAACTGCTGAAAAAGCAATAAATGATGCAGATGGAGATATTGCTGAAGCGATATTGAAATTGAAAGGATAATTCTAATAGATTGTTTTAGTTAATAAAAACAAAAAAGATTAATCAATTATCTTAGAAAAGTTTATTCTTCTTCTCCTGCAACTGCTGAATAGTTTGGAATTGCTGTTTTTGAAATAATCATAATATCTCCGATTGATTTAACAAGAGGATGTGGTACAATTACTCCTTTTGCACTGCCTAATATTTTATTTAAGAATGAACTTTTTGTTGCTCGTACTCGCCAACCTGAAATCTTGTTGCCTGCTAAAATAATCTCCTCAACATCACCAAAGTATTCTCCTGTATCAGTAAATACTCGCATCTCATATGACTCAGTTATCTTTTTCATGTTTAACATTGGATTATCACCTCATTTATTTCTTATATATCATGATAGTTTACTAGAGAGTGATATTCCCTATTTAAAGATTATCATTTAGATTTTCAGATTGAGTACTTAATAGTTATACAAGGAAATAATAATTTTCTTTCTTATATTCAAGAAGATTTTGTAATTACATCAGAAACATTAGCAGAATTTGTTTTGGTAATCCTTCGCGACCAAGATGAAATGACTGCGGAATATTGGTATCAAAAATTAATTAGTTATAGCAATATGCGCAGCCATCTGCCCTGGCATTTTGGGATAGAGATAGATTGATGTAGCAAAGGATAATATGACCATAAATATTATAATTATTGTAGATTTTCTCATATTTAAAACCCTAAAAAACAACATCGACCTTTATCTTTTCTGTACATTCACCTTTAGCAGAATTAAAGTCAATTTCCCTGCTAATAACTGTTGCCTTTAGATCATCTAATGCTAACTCGAGGTTTTTTCGCTCTTCTGAAGTGCAGTCTATAACTAAACTTTTTAATTCTGTTTTTAATGAAACATTTGTAGCTGATTTGTGTTTTCTAACAACACCAATAATTGCTGCAATATCATCACCAATAAATCCTGCTTTCCTGAATTCTTCTGTCAAAAATTGCTCTTTGACATCTGGCCATTGAGTTAAGTGGATGCTTGTACTTTTTTCATGCTGTATGAACATTGTCTGATAGATAGCTTCAGTTATATGAGGCATGATTGGAGCAAGCAATTTGATCAAAACATCCAGTGTGTAATCTAATGTGAACTGCGCTGATATCCTAGCAGCATGACCACGTCTGTCTGGGTTATAAACCCTGTCTTTGATAATCTCTAAATAATAATCGCAGAATGTGTACCAGAAAAAATCATCAATAATTATCTTTGTCCTTGAATATTCATAATTCTGAAAACTTTCTGTGCCCTCTTTGATAATTAATGAAAGTTTATATAATAACCACTGATCAATTAACTCGAATTTCTCAGGGAAAGCACCATTGTAATCATGCAAATGTATACTGCAGAACTTTGCAACATTCCATAGTTTAGTGATCATTTTCTGCCCTGTTACTAAATCTTTTTCCTGATAAGGCAAGTCATCTCCTAGTTTTGAGCCAGCTGCCCAATAACGCAAACAATCTGCACCATATTTCTCAATTACTTTTTGAGGTTCAACAATATTGCCTAAAGATTTTGACATTTTTCTACCATGTGCATCTAAAGCATGACCTGAAATCATTACATTTCTCCATGGAATAGTGTTGTGATGCAGATGTGTCTTTACTAATGTATTGAACAACCAGAAGGTAATAATGTCATGCGATTGCGGACGAAGAGACATTGGAAATAATTTTTGCTGCAATTGCTTGTCAAATAATTGTACTGCTAACTGCGGAGTTAATGATGATGTTGCCCATGTATCAAGAATATCTTTCTCTGGAACAAATTCGTTTGAACCACAACTACAGTGTTGTTTTGGATGAGCTTTTAATGGATCTACTGGAAGCTGAGATTCATCTGCTAATGTAACTGCATTACAAGATTTACAATACCATACAGGAATTGGAACTCCTGAAAATCTCTGACGTGAAATGCACCAGTCCCATTGTAAACCATGAATCCAATTATCTAATCTTACTCGCATAAACTGAGGATGCCAATTGATTTGCTTTCCTCGCTCAATGAATTCTTCTTTAAGATCAAGATAGTTTACAAACCATTGTTTTGTATTAAGAATCTCTATTTCAGTGCCGCAACGTTCATGTGTATTAACAGCGTGCTTAATTTGAGTTTTTTTTATTAACAATTTGTGATGCTCAAGATCTTCAATAATTTGTTTTCGCGCATCTTTGATCTTTAATCCAACATAACTTCCAGCAAGATCATTCATGTGGCCATCTGCACTAATGCTCATCTTTAATGGAAGGTTATATGCTTTGTACCATTCAATATCTGTCTGATCACCAAATGTACAGCACATTACTATACCTGTACCTTTGTCTTGCTTTGCACGTTCATCTGCTAAAATAGGAACAAAATGATTGAATAATGGAACTTTTGCTTTTTTTCCGAACAATGATTTATACCGTTCATCTGTTGGATTTGCAAATAATGCAACACAACTTCCTAACATTTCTGGCCTGGTTGTTGCAATTATGAGATCTTGATGATTCTCTGTCTTGAAAATAATATCATTAAAATGAGAATCTAATTCTTTGTCTTCGAGCTCTACTTGGGCAATTGCTGTTTGACAATTTGGACACCATATTGTTGGAGCTTCTTTCTGATAGACTCGATTTACTTTATGCAAATCGAGAAATGATTTTTGCGAAATCTTACGGCAGTGGTTGTCAATTGTTGAATAAAAAATGCTATAATCACAGGAAATTGCTATTTTTTTCCAATCACTCACAAAATCTGGACGGATCTCTTCTAATGTTGTTAAGCAGAGATTGATGAACTCCTGCCTGTCCATCCTGCTGCCTTTGACATTTTTCATCTTTTCAATCAATCTTTCTGTTGCTAAACCATTATCATCAGTGCCAAAAGGATAGAATACTTCTTTGCCCTGCATTCTCTGAAATCTTGCTATGAAATCCTGCTGAGAGTATGAGAAAGCATGGCCAATGTGCATCTTTCCAGAAACTGTCGGTGGAGGAGTATCTATTGAAAAAATTTCTTTTGTTGTTTTTGGATTGAACTTGTAAACAAGATTTTTGTTCCAAAAATCTTGCAGTTTTGGTTCTTGGTCTTTGAAGTTATAGTTGTTTTCGAGAGCCATAGAGATACAGATTGAGAGAGTTGTTTAAATAATTAATTGTTTCTGATTACTATCCCAAAAAATCATTCAGGATCATAGAAACTCCTACTGTAAATAATGTCATATAACTATCAAAAAGACTAAAACAAGGAGTATTTTGAGTTTTGAATATTTAACCATGCAGTCCAGATGATACTCATAGTGTAGAATCCTGCTTTTAATGCACTTTATTTCGTTGTTTTTCCCATATTTATTCGACCTAAATTAAACCAAGAACTCTCAGAATCAATATAATTGCAGAAATAACTATTAAAATCCATCATACTATTTCATATCATTTCATTGATATTACCTCCTATGCCACTCCTTATTACTACATTATCTATTTAAAATTAATGTATTAAAAATGCATTCGTTTCGCTCATACGATTTTTAATCTTTTGGAAATAACAGCGCAATATTTTTCAATAATTCATCAATATCCTTGTATTTCCTTGTAAATATTTCGATTGCAATTTTCCTCACAATGTGTTCTTTTTCTTTAAGCCATGGGAAAGTAAAGATGCTGTCAATTCTGCCAATCATCATCAATGCTAGATAATTCTTCATATTCATGAAAAATTTGTCTGGGATAGGATATGCGCAATGTTTAATATATGCGTTGTAAAAGAGTTTAGCGCAGCGCAGATATTCTTTTTTCCATTGTGAATTTACAATTGCTGGCAGCAGAAAATGCGCGAGGATTATTCCAAGTTCATGCGCAGGGTCACCATAGGTGCAAGCATCGAAATCTACTTTTGTAAATGTATTGTTATGGATTAAAATATTCTTTGGTGTGATGTCTGCATCAATGAAACAGAATCTGTTTTTGTAATTCTTATTGAATGTTTCTTCAAATTGCTTTTTTAGTTTTGGATATTTTTCGAATGCAGTTGTGGTTGTTATCTCTCGCAGTTTGTAGCCCGGATTCTTTGCAAAATTTTTCCTCAGTTGAGGATTTTTGTATGTTTTGCTATGAAGCTCAGCTGTAAATTTTGCCAATTGGCTAACAATGTTAAAGTGAAATCTTCCTTCCATCAATTCTGTCTGGTATAACACTGCTTCTTGTGGAATCAATGACATTGCAAAGATATTATTTTTTGTGTCCTCAAAAAACAATTGCGGCACTTTTGCTTCTTGTTTGAGCAATTTATGAATCATTTTTATTGCGCCAACTTCATATTTATTTCTCTCTTCTGATACCTCTATTCCAGGGAAATTGACTGCTTCCGGCGTTGTTTGTTTTATAACAAAAGCTGATGATTTTTTCTGCACGAGAAATAATCTGTTGACATTGCCCCCAACTAATGATTTGATTTTATGGTTGTCATTCTTAGCAATAATCTTTCTTTTTCTAAGATAAGAAATTATATTGCTTTTGTTTAATTCTAACACCATACACTCACCTATTTTGTTGGAAATTGCTGCAGCTGCAGTAGAGTGTTATTGTTCAATATTGCATGGTAACCCTTCAGATTTTCAAGTATCCATTTCACGCCTTGCGTATTTTCTAGATTATCTAAAAGGTATTTCAGGAACACACCGTGAGATATCATAATAATAACACCTTGCTTATCTGCAATATATAACTCTCGCACTTGCGCAGTTCTCTCTTGTAATTGCTGTCTTGATTCTCCGCCTTGAATTGTTTCAGTCATGTATGTATGATGTACAACTTTATCAAAATCTGTGGAAATCATTGTATAGGGTTTACCTTCTAGTTCTCCAAGATTGCGTTCTCTCAGCAATGGTGTTGACTCATAAAGGATTGATTTTTCATATAATATTTCTAATTTATATCTGAGGCTTTCTGCAGGAATTCTTCCTCGCTTTAAATCAGTTGTATACAGAGCAGAAACTTCTCCAATTGCAGTGATTTGTCTTAAAAGAGCATCGGGAAATTCTGCTTCAATCGGATCCATATCTGCTTGTCCCTGAAATAGTCCTGCTTTATTTCCTGTGCTTTGCGCATGACGCAATAAGATGAGGTCTAACATAGAGAGTTGGAATAATTATTTATTATATAAAACAATCGAATTTAGTAAGCTTTTAATATAACCATAAAAAACAAGCTTTAATATGACAAACAGTAATAGAAGTTTAGAATTATTCTGCCAATCATGCGGCGAAGATTTGGGTAAAGCGGAAAGAATTGATGTTCTTGTAGATAAAGATAATATACCAAGAAAAGGAATATATTGCCATACTGATGAAGGTTTTTGTTCTCTGCAAGGAGCTGATTCTATAAGAGAAAATGGAGATGGAGTTAAATATAGTGTTAAACTCATGATTTATACTAGACCTCAAGTATTGACTGCAATTATAAATGGGTATGTTGTAAATTATTCTAAACCTGATGGCACTAAAGAGCCATCTTTCTTAGAAGGACTACATTTTAAAAGATAATTTTCTAAGTATAACTGAAAAAAAGAAAAAACAACTGAAATAACAACACTTATTAATCACCAAATCACTGCATTCTTATGCTTACTTCAAGCTTTATTTTTTTGCCAAAAATAAGTTATAAAAAAGAGAAACAGATATGGGATTCTGGTATTCATAAGTGGGACGACTTTTTGGCAGCTGAGAAAGTCTCTAGCGTAAATCCACTGCGAAAGAAAATATTTGACAATCTGTTAATTGAAGCGCAACAACAGTTGCATGCTGATAATGCTAAATATTTCTCAAAACTTTTTCCTAATCAAGAAACTTGGAGATTATATAATCATTTTAAAGAAAATACATGCTATCTTGATATTGAAACATCTGGCTATTATGGCGATGTAACTGTTGTTGGCATTTCTGACGGTGTTGAAACAAAAACAATGGTAAAAGGAATCAATCTGGATGCAGGATTATTGAAGAAAACATTGGCTGAATACCAAATGATTGTCACATTCAATGGCTCAAGTTTTGATCTTCCTGTGATAAAAAGATATCTTGGAGAGGTGATTCCAGCTGTGCCTCATGTTGATCTGCGACATTGCTGTTCTCGCATTGGATTAACAGGTGGATTGAAGAAAATCGAAAAGGAGCTTGGGATTAAACGAGCTGATGAGGTTGCAGAAATGCAGGGAAGTGATGCAGTATATCTTTGGCAGATGTGGAAGACAACTGGCAATAGAAAATATCTAGATCTGCTTGTGCAATATAATGAAGAAGATATTCTGAATCTGAAGCCTTTGGCGGAATATACATATAAAAATTTGCAAGAGAAATTGCAAATTTTTAAGAGCTGGTAAAAAAGACAATCTCACTTTTGGAGGAGGAGTAACGAAAGTTTAAATAATATAATAAAACAATTTCCTGATATAAAAATATGTAATTCTCAGTAAAAATAATGAATAAGAGATAATTGTTATTTCTTAACACTCTTATAAACACAAAATCCATAACCTCGTCCAATAATCTCAACATTATCAAAAACTTCTTTCATTTTTTTAGCAAGTGTTTTTCCACCTTTGTTTGGACGGGCAACTAATTGTAATGAGCCATTTGTTTTTAGACGCTGAGGTGATTGTTCAATTATCCGCAAACAAATATCTTTTCCAGCTAACTGTGGAGGATTGGTTAGGATTACATCAAAAGTTTTATCTTTAAAATTTTCATAAAGATTTGAATGGATTATTTCAAATCTTTCAGGTTGAATCTTATGATAGTTTAGGTTTTTTTTGGTTAGTAAAAGAGCTCTCTTGTTGATATCTACAAAAATACATTTTGCATCTTTGTTGTTTTTTAAGATTGTTAAACCAACAATACCATAACCGCAACCTAAGTCAAGAATACTTGAGTTTTGTTTGATTTGTGCTGATTCTATTAATAGTCTTGTGCCTTTGTCCAGCTCTGATTTTGAGAAAATACCTGATGCTGAGAATATTGCAAAACTTTTGTTAAACAAAGTTACTTGTATTTGTTTTATTTTTAATTCAGATTGCTGCTGTTCTGAGTAATAATGGTCTGTCATATTATTTTTCATATTATTTCATAATACCATACATTCTATATAATAATCTATCGACTCCTTTGACAAAATCATATTCTCTGCCCTGAATTGTTATGCAGTTTTTTGTGATATTGACCTGCGCTGGAAGCTCTTCTTTGAAAAAGATAACAGGAGATGTTGTGTTTTCGCAAGTAATAATTACAGTATTGTTTTTTAGGCATGCTGGATCTTTATCATTTGTACAGCCAGCTACAACTGCAATATTAAAGAGTCTGCCTAGATTAATGCTTAGCTCTCCTGTTGCTAAAGCAATATACGCCAGATCATTGCCAACTGGATCAAATGTAAGGTACGTTTGATATTGAAAGTCTGAAATGTTGTTTTCACCTAAAAGACTTAAGTAATATTCAAGATCTCCTGTAAATGATAAGTTTTCAACTTCTTTTGGTGAAAAATGCAATGGAATTGTGTAGATTTGATTATCTAAACTGCTTTGAATATGTGTATACCATGTACCATCTTGTTTAATAAAGCTGAATCCATTGTAGACAAATGATGTAGATGTTGCTTTTTTTGTTGAGGCATCATCTAAAAGGTCATCAATTGTCTTGTTTTCTGGAGTATAAAACTTAGGGATAAAAAAGATACATGCAATTATTAATAGGATAATTAGAATTGTAATAAATAGATAAGTATTTTGTTTAGATTCTGATGATGAAGAATGGCTATCTGTGGATGATTCTTTTATCTCTTTAAACTCATTATCAATTGCTTGAGATAAATCTACTTTCTCAGCAGCTAACTTTTTATTTTCTTTATGAGTTTTTTCCATAATACTCACTAATTCATAATACCTAGAATCTGATATGCAATCCTATCTTTCAATGTAAGAATTGCACCTATGTAATTTGCTGCAGCTGTGATACAACTGCCTTCTGCTGTAATTGCTGTTGTTTCACCTGTCTTAAAATAGATAACAGGCTGGTAAGCAGTAGCATTTGCACAAGTAATCAATGGAAATTGTGCATAAGGGGCTGTTTGATTGGAAATACCTGTTATAATATAGATATTAGCAAATTGCTGCAGTTGTGTTGTTAATTCTAATCTAGTTAATTCTATCTCCTGTATTGCAGGATCTGCTGGATCAAATGTAATTATGAGCATCTTTGCATTTTTCAAGATATCTTTTGAAACATTGTCAAAAAAAATGTATTCTAAACTGCTTGGATGATTGTAAAAAATAATTTGTTTATCATTGATCTCTGTAAGAAAACCATTTTTAGCCTGAACAAATTTAAAACCATTATATTTATCACTAGTGTCACTGCCTGAGCCAACATAAATCCCTAAAACACTCATTGTCATAATTAGAATAATAAATAAACCAATCATATTTCTTTTATTGAATATAGTTGATTGTTTTTTTCGCATTTGTATGTAAAATTATTGGTGGTTTTTATAGTTTATGATTCAATAGCTCATCTTCACATCATGAGGCCGAGATTCAGTCATGCCTGCTGTAGTGATTTTAATGAATGTTGCATTTTGCTGCATACTCTTAATGTTGTTTGCGCCGCAATAAGAAATACCTGATTTTAAGCCTCCAATAAATTGTTTGATCAATTCTGCTACATTACCTCGAAATGGAACTAATGCTTCAATGCCCTCTGGAACAATATCATCAAATGTTTTTGTGTTACAGGTGTTTTTGTTTTCTTCTGTTTTCTTTAACCTATCTTGTGTTGCGTCAAAAGAAGCCATACCTCTGCAAACTTTGTATTTCATACCATTGATTATTCTTGTTACTCCTGGAGCTTCTTGGGTTCCAGCGAAACTACCACCAATCATAACAGTTGAAGCACCTGCTGCTAATGCTTTAGTAATATCTCCTGAAACTTTAATGCCGCCATCTGCAACTAATGGAATATCATAATCTTTAGCAATCTTTGCACATTCCATAATAGCAGTCAATTGAGGTACACCACAACCTGTGACAATTCTTGTTGTACAAGTTGTTCCTGGACCAATGCCTACTTTTAATGAATCAACTTCAAGCTTTGCAAAATCTTCAACTGCTTCTGCTGTTGCAATATTGCCAGCCATAATTTCAATATTACCAAAATGAACACGCAATTCTTTAACTGTTCTTAATCCAGCTTCTGAATGACCATGCGCAATATCAAGAACAAGAATGTCTGTACCTGCATTGATTAATGCTTCTGCTCGTTCAATGAATCCAGTTTTAACACCAATTGCTGCACCTACTCTTAATCTTCCCCTATCATCTTTTGATGCTAAAGGATGCAATGTTGATTTAAGAATATCTCTTCTTGTGATCAAACCTTTGATATAACCAGCATCATCAATCAATGGCAGTTTTTCAATCCTGTATTCATGCAAGAGCTTTTTTGCATCATCTAATGAAATACCATAT
>JAGVYW010000042.1 GCA_018303075.1 Candidatus Woesearchaeota archaeon
TGCAAAAGGAAAAGCAATTGTTAATCTCCTTGAACTGCCTGAGAATGAAAAGATAACTGCGTTTATCCCAATCAGCAAATTTGATGACAAACATTATCTGCTAATGGTTACTAAAAAAGGAATTGTAAAAAAGACTAATTTAGATGCATACAGCAATGTTAGAGCAGGTGGAATTATTGCAATTACTGTCGAAGATGGAGATGAATTAGTCACTGTATTGCTGACAGATGGAAGCAAACAAATAATCCTTGCAACTGCAGAAGGGAATGCTGTCAAGTTTGAAGAAGAAGATGCACGACCAATTGGAAGATCAGGAAAAGGAGTAATTGGTATAAGATTACAAGGCAATGATTGTGTAATTGGCGCAGTTATCGCCGATGAGAACAAAACTTTGTTGACAATCACTGAAAATGGTTATGGAAAAAGAACTGATATCAGTGAATATAGACTAATTAATCGCGGCGGTTCTGGAGTCATTAATATCCAGTGCTCTGAGAGAAATGGCAAGGTAGTTGCTATAAAACCAGTTGTTGATGATGATGAAATCATGCTTATCTCTAAAGATGGAATCGTGATAAGGATATTAAGCCATGATGTTTCAGTCATTGGCAGAAATACGCAGGGAATGAGAATAATGCGGCTTGATGAAAAAGATAAGGTTGTGAGTGCAGCGAAGATTATTAATGAAGGAAATGAGATATAGAATGTATATACTATTTTATACATTTTATGGATTATCCAAACGCAATAATCACAAATTCAAATGATTCAATTACTGAGGTTAAACTTACATAACCAATACTAAATGCATAGAATAATGCAAAGAAAAGCCATGTGTAGTTGACAATTTTCTTTGTTTTACTACAGAAGTTATTGAATATAAAACTGGAGCGTAACATTTAAATAACAGTTGTTATTTTTATAATACACATGTCACAAAAAAAAGACAATAAAATTAATGAATCCTTTACTAGAGTAGGAGATTATCCAAGTTATATAAATAATAGAAAAGACTATAATCAATTTAATGTATTTGCTTGTGGCTCAACAGCAGAACTTATTGAATCGAAGATATTTAATAATCCCCACCAATCGTTTCATCTCAGAGAATTATCCAGACTTACTAATTCGTCAACTACAGCTGTATCTAAAAGTATTGAAGAATTACAAAAACAACGTATTATAAAAGTTAACCAAGATGCTATTACAAAAGAGATTATAGCTGATCTTGAATCACCTACTTATAGATATCACAAATTGATTTACAATCTTCACGAATTATTTAAGAATAATATAATAGATCTCTTTAAGGTACATTTTCATAATCCAGAATGCATTGTATTATTTGGAAGTTTTGCAAAAGGAGAAGATATTGAAGAAAGCGATATTGATATTCTTCTAGTTAGTTCATTAAAAGAACCAAAATATAAGGAGTTATATAATAAATTTATGAAGTCCATTGAGAAAGAATTTAACCGAAAAATAAATCTTCATATCCTTCCTTCATTGGAGAAAAGCGAGAAAGAATTCAAAAATGCTGTTGCAAACGGTATTGTACTTTATGGTTATTTGAAAGTGATTTAAATGCTGGACAAATTTGAGCGGTATGTTGAATTAGGAAAAGTAAAGAAAAAAACACCTGATAGTGAAGAGGCAAGTAGTTTATTTAAAAAAGCTGAAAAAAGATTAAAATATATCAGAGTATTAAACGAAGATACTGCTGATTTAGTATTTGAAGATGCATATGAAGCAACACGAGAAGCTGCACGTAAATGTTCGCTGTTTTCTCAGCAGTTTGTTGAAAAGATTAGAGAAATTATGAAGGAGAAAAAATGAACCAGCAACAATTAGCAACACTTGGAATTTTAGTTATATTTATAGGTGCAGCTATAATCATCATCAGCAGTTTTCTTGGCAATAAAGATAAAGAAAGTACAAGCAAAGTAAGTGTTGTTGGGTTTATTGGATTTATCCCTTTTGGATTTGGCAATAACAAGAAATGGCTGTATGTTGGAATCATTTTGACTGTCTTGTTTATGGTTGTGAGTTATTGGTTATTTTATAGAAGATAAAAATTAATGAATATAATTATCTTTTTGTACATTTAATCACCTATTTTTATCAACATACAACTTCAATTGCATTCTCAACAACTTCAATCTTTACTGGAGTTGAGCCAATGATCTCTGCATCTGCATGAAGCATTACTTTCTCATCTGAAAATATCTCTAATTTCTTTGTCTTGAGAAATTTAACGTCGTCAAATCTTATATGCTGTTTTGTAAGAATGCCCAGCAAATATTTGAACTGAGAAATGATATCTTTTTTTGTGAATAATAATACATCAAGATAACCATTATTATAAGATGATTTCTTTACAAGCTCTAAAAAATGCGTAAATTTTACTGTATTAAGCACCAGCACATAGTATGCTTTTTCTTCATGATTATCTGTCTTAACAAGCAATTCTTTTGGCTCATAATTAAAGATAGTCTTGATGAAGGAGATAGGATATGCAATCTCTCCAAAAATCTTTTTTATCTTTGGCTCTACGTTTTTGTAAGCGACTGCATCTAACCCAATGCCGCAGCCTATTGTAAAATAACGCTTTCTTTCATCTGAGATAAAACCAAGGTCTAAATCTTTTCTTCTATTCTCTGCAATTATATGAATTGCCTTTTGTATATTCTTTGGAATTCTTAAACTTCGTGCAAGCATATTTGATGTACCTATTGGAATTATTGCTAGCCTTGGTTTTATTGTTTTGTTTGACATGATCCCATTAATAACTTCATTAATTGTGCCATCGCCACCTAAAACTATAATTGTTTTTTTCTCTGCAGTTTGAGCAAAGTGCTGTGCATCTCCTGCTTTTGTCGTGTATCTTATATGATATTGCTTGTTATGTTCATCCAGCATTGAGGTTAATCTATTGGTTATGGATTTATGCTCCTTGTTGCCAGCATGAGGATTTACGATGATGAGGTAGGACATATTACATTTTAGAATGATTAGATTTATATATTTATTCACATCCCGTATGTGTTTAGCTCTCGACGAGAGTATCGTCGAGAGCTAAACACATACTGATTTTCTAAAAAGAGAATATTTTCCAGCAACAATAGAGAAATAAATATACTGAGAATAAGCTTATAACCCTGCAATCATTGCTTTGTTAAATCTTACTGCTTTTGGGCCATTGTATCCGTCGGTAATCATTGTTTCTTTTGAAAGTGTTACATCTTGAAGAAGTGTGAATATATTGCCTGTAAACATGCCTCCACGAAATGGTTTTTTTATGAGTTTTCCATTATTGTTTTTTATGATATAACCCAGTCTAATCTCTGCTGAGAAATCTCCTGAGATATAGTTTGGTGCAAATGAAGCAAAAGAAACAATCTCATAGCATTCTTGTTTGTTTAAATAAATCTCAGCTTCAGATATTTTTCCAGGCTTAACCTCTATTGAGCCTAATGCACCTGTTGGAAGAATATTCAGATATTGCGCATATCTGTTTGCAGCAAAATAATCTTTGAACAAATTGTCTTCTATCAGAATAATCTTTTTTGAGATTATACCATCACCATCGAATAACTGTGATGAGAGATTGTTGTTCAAAAATGGATTTGATACTATTGTCAACTTGTCTCCTTTTACGTGATTTATTATAGGAGAATCTTTTTTATAAACTGATAAATCCATGTACTTTAAGCGTGCAGAAGCATGAGCTATCAATGGATTTAATGATAAATGAGGAGCAAAGAATTCTTTCAATGCTTTCTGTGTAAGAATGACCTTCCTAATAACTGCTTTCGGAGATTCTGCTTGTAAAAGATCATTAACTGCAGAAACATTCTCTTTAATTATTTCAGGAATATTAATATCATCAAAGTTTATTACGTCAAGTTCAAACAGAAATTCGTTTTCTACAAAATCTTTTTTTGCTGTGATTACACATTCAACATGGATATGCGACTTATTTTGTTCAAGATTGATACCATTGCTGTTGAGAACAATGCAATTTGTCTTTTCTGTAAGAAACTCTAACCCATTCAGAAAGATATTGCTGTATCTTTTTAGATTTTGCTGGACTTGTGCAAATAATTCTTCTATCTTCTGCTTTACTTTCAGCTGATCATCAAATATCGGATCATAGATATTTACTTTCTTGTATTCTTCTGAAAGATTTTCTGGAGATGGCAGCGAATAATACTTTTTCTTTGCATATTCACAAACAATTAATTGTTCTGCGATTTTTTTATTTACAGCTTCTTCTGTAATCTCATCAATAAGCATTGAAAAAGCTGCATCACCTATCTCTTTCTTGAATCTTTTGTAGATTGTAATCTCTATATTAACTCTCTTGCTCATCAAATGGCTTTCTTTCTCAAACTGTTTTGAACAATAAAGATTGTTTTTCTCACTCGATTGCAGATTGATCTTCCAGCCATCAAGCTGTTTGCAATTGTTTAATGTTTTTTTTAGCAACTCTATTTCTTTCATCATAAAAACCTCTAACAAAAACTCCCTTCGGTCGTTTTTGTTAATACACAGTACTACGATTTTTGCTCAGTTATACGAACTATGATAAATTTACATCCTTAACCAGCAGATATTGACCGCCTTCACTTACTCTTACCCATTCTTTGTGCCCCAATTCTTTCGCCAATTGGAAGCGATGCTTAAGTAAGGCATTCACTTCGTTCAGCCTTACGAATCTCACGAAAGATTCACATCTTTTACTAACAGATAAGGACCGCCTTCACTTACTCTTACCCATTCTTTATGCCCTTTGCCGCAGATGCCTGTACCTGGAACTTCGAATTCTTGTGATACTTCTTGAATATTGCCTAATAATTCAGGAAGATAGCCTGTCATACCTATCTCGTAAAATAATTCTCCTGTTAATCTGCCATCCTTGATTTTTTCTGCAACAATGCCTTGCACTTGAATACCCCAACCTTTTGGATCTTCCATACCTCCTGAGGGATAATGCAGGAAAAAACCATCTTTTATATTTTTCAACATATCAACTTTATTTGATTTGCCTGCTGCGAAATATGTATTGGACATTCTTGCATAAACTTTGTGATCATATGATTCTGCTCTTGCATTTCCTGAACGAAGCATTTTTAAACGAGAAGCTGAAAAAGAATCAGTTATTGGATGATTTACAATACCCTCTTTTATTAAGTATGTTGATGATGTTATAAAACCTTCATCATCAAAAAAGAAACTGCCATTTCTCTTTGGAAAAGATGGATTATCAAGGATATTTATATAATCTGGAGCTATACTCTTTCCAAGATACTCTTGAGCTTTTGCCCTGCCTTTGTAGATAGTATCTGATTCCATACCATGTCCAAAACTCTCATGAGCCAATAATCCTGTAACGTCTGGCGAAAATAAACAAAGATATCTGCCAGGAATAATTTTATCTGCTTTTGCTATTTTTTTTGTAAAAGATATTATATCAATAATCTCTTTTTTTGAGATTTTTTGTTTTGCTTCATAGCCATTTGCGAAAAACGCCTTGTAATGATATCGAATATCACCATGGTCTGATTTTATGTAAGGTGAGATTATAAATATACAGCTCTGTATCCTTTGAGATAACTGCTTATATTTGTTAACAAAGATCCTTATTTCTGTTGATTCATCATAACGTATCCTGCAATTGGCAATCGCTGGCTCTTTTTTAAGTATCGCATTCATTATATTTTCAGTATCCTCTATTTTCTGAGATAAATCAATTGAATCTGCTGCAATTTCTGATTCTGATTCAAAATGTTTATTGATTTTCTGAGTATCTATTGCTAATGGAAAAATTAATCCAGCATCTTTCTTATCAAATGACTGTAATAATATATTTGCAGCTTCTATTATTTTTTCTTTGTTAAAACCTGTAATACCATATTCATGAAATTGTGCACCATCATAAGCTCTTAGTTTTACTCCATCACCTTTCCCTGAAGATATCTCTTTGTTTGCCTTGTCTAAACCAATCTCTTGTGAAGAATCATAATAATATAAACAATCAGCATAAACAGCTTTTTGCTCTAATAATGCTGTAATTTCTGCAAAGAACTGCTTGATTTCATCAATTTTATTTTTTTGCATGATTTTTTAGAATAAGTGCATGTTTTTAAATTTTTACATTTCTTTGAAGATTTTCTCATATTTCTTAATAAAATTACGATAGAGAAAATAAACAAGTATAATAAGAACTACTACAATAATACTAATAATTATGCCAATACCCATATGCCACCTTTATGCAATCCATAATACAAGCAATACTATTAATGTAATTACTACTATTGCTATGACCGAATATAATGCATCTTTGTCATGCATAAATGAAACAAGCATTGAATTATCTTTTACTTTCTGCTGCTTTTTAACATTCTTTTTTGCCATAATTCACACCTACTGCTTTTTCTGAATATATTTGTTGATGAAGAACTATATAAATTTATCTGTTCAGTTTTATTCTTGTTCAATTTCACGATAATGAAAATTGAAAATAGAAAGTATTATATATACAAATTAAATTATCTAAACAATTTTAATAGTACTGTGAGGTGAATAACTATGTATTGGTTTAATTATGGCGATGACGATGATGATGATATGGATTAGCAAGAAAATATATTAGAATTAGATTCTAGTAGAAAAAAGGTGTTTTTATGAATAACAGAGAAAATTATGTTCGAAAAGAAAGAGCATCTTTTGTTGGTGAAGGAAAGTCTAGCAAAAACTCTTCCCAAAGAAGAAGCCATCTTCCAGTATTTGCTGTAGGAAATGATATAGAAGTAACAATTAAAGAAATAGGAAAGCAAGGAGATGGTATAGGATATACTGATGGATGTACAATAATCGTACCAAATGCTAATATCAATGAAACTGTTAAAGTTAAGATTGAGAAAGCAATTAACACTAATACTTTTAAAGCAAAAAGATTAGGTGAGATTAATAAAACAAAGGTATTTAGGTGAAGAAATATGTATTATTATATCAAATATAAAAAACCAACAAGTTCAAAAACATTGTTGTTTAGAAGAAATGCAAGAATAGTTGTTTTCTCTAAAGATAATGCAGCTAAAACTGCTAAAAAAGAATTGGAAGAAAATGGAATGTTTAGTGTGAAAGTGCTACACTGCAACCATTCACCTGCAACAAGAGACTGCCAGCTTTTTGGAAGAAAATTTGAAAAAGTAGGATGGTAGAATCAACTAATTGCTTATTTTTTTATTAAACTTATATTTTATTTATTGATTATATACTTTTTCTAAACATTTATATATTCAACAGCTAACCTTAATTTTAAAAAAAAGAGGCACTATGGAATTTGATTTAGTAACATTAGGTATATTATTTGTGTTTGCGCTATTTGGAGGAATAATCTCTGCTAAAACAAAGCAGCCTTTAGTCATAGGATTACTGGTTGTTGGAGCTTTGATTGGACCTAGTCTGCTTAATCTTGTAAATAGTCCTGAACTAACTGATTTTATGATTGAAATGGGAGCGATTCTGCTGCTGTTTATAACAGGATTAGAATTTGAAGTAAGCAAATTATTTAAGATTGGAATTAAAGCTATTATCACTACATTGCTGAAAGTAGGCATTGTCTTTTTTCTTGGATTTTTAGTAACTGTAATGCTTGGCTATAGCACAGGTGTTGGTATATTTATTGGTGTAATCATCTCTTTTTCAAGCACTGTTGTAATCTTGAAAGTGCTGCAAGAAAAGCAGATGATTGAGAGAAATGAAATTCCATTTTTAGTTGCAGTGCTTATTATTGAGGATATTATTGCTGTAGCATTCTTAACATTTTTCTATGCATTGCAAAATAACTCATCTGGAATTAATGTTGCGAGTGTTGTAAATAATATTGTTGTTTCGATTATTATCTTAATCATTGTATATGCTGTTTGTCTGCGTATTATAAAGCCAATCATAGCTTGGGTGTTAAAGAATACTGCTGAAGATACTATTATTTTCATTGATCTTGGAATAATGGTTGGATTTAGTTATTTAGCGTATTATCTAAACCTTTCAACAGCGCTTGGAGCATTTCTTGCAGGAAGTTTAGTTGCATCATTGCCAAATGCAAAGCTTTTTGAAAAGACAATCACGCCATTTACTTTGATGTTCTCTTCTTTGTTCTTCATCAGTATAGGAACATTAATTGATTTTCGAGCGATTATTGAAAATTGGTTGTTAGTTATTGTTTTACTTGTTGTAACTGTCATCTCAAGATTCATAGGTATTGGATTAATAACAAATATTTTTGCAAACTTTCAGAAAGAACAGATATTCTTCTCCAGCATTGCGATGTTTTCAGTTGGAGAATTTGCACTGCTTGTTGCAAGAGAAAGCAGAGGATTTAATCTAGGTGTTGATTTGGTGAGCATATCATCTGTCGTTATATTTGTCTCTGCATTGTTAATGTCACTTGCTATCAGAAAATATACACAAAGCTATGAATTTGTAAAGGCTGCAACACCATGGAGATTAAGGAAAATAAATATGAAGATGGAAAGCATCTCTAATTTTATCCATCTTGCATTTCAAGAGATTGATACTGAAAATGCACATACAATACGATTGAAGAAATCAACAATTACAGCATTGCTCTCAATAATTAATGTTATCTTTGTGCATTATTTCTGGACGAAAATAGCTTATACATTACACGGAACTGAATATTATGCTGCTTTTGGAATGTTTTTATTAATAGAGATAATATTAATCTATTTATTGTATGTCCACACAAGAATTGCTATAAGGACACTGCTTATTGTTTTTGTTAACATGAATCTGAGGGGCACATTGAAGAAAAGCAAACATTTGCTTTGGCATTTGTTTTTGTTTTTTGTGTTTTCAATCTCTGCTTTGTATTCGCCATTGCTGCTCTTTTTATTTGATCTACAACTCAAGTTATTAATAATCCCTGGTTTATTTATCCTATTAAGTATTTTTCTTCTAATTAAGATCATTAAAGAGATTCATTCTGGATTTACTTATACGGGTGTTACAAATTATGCTCATTTTCAAAGGCTGAAAAGCAGAAATTTCTGATCAGATAGCTTAAAGAAGATCAAATTATTTTATTTTTATCTATCTGCTTCTCTACTCTTAACTTTTGTATATAATGGTAAATAGCAGAACATAATCGTAAAAGCCATTCTATCATAACTGCAAATAACAGATATTTTATAGTCGATGGAAGCTCTTTGCTGAATAAAACTGCTGTTGATTTTATTGTTATAAATGTGATTGATGTTGGATTTAATAATAATATTGAAATCAATGTTAATGGCAATAATTTTGCAAGATCCTCTGAGAATTTCTCACTGATGTAACTTGCAACCCTAATCACTGAAACAAGAACTATACTGAAAAAGAAAATATCTGCTATCTTATAATCTTTAGACAATATTGCCAAAGAAAATGCAAAGATTAAGAACCAAATAAAAGTAAACAATGGAAATAAGATTAAATATTTGAGAGTATAAGAAAGCTTATATAATCTAATCTTTGATTTTGAAAAATAATCTGCAATCTCCAAGTGAAATAAATCTCTTTTTGATAAAGAGATGTACATAATCCATGTTATTAATGCTATGCTGAAAAATGTAAGAGTTGTATAAAGCAATGTTAAGTATTGCTTATCTACAAAAAAGGTCTTTAATGAAATTATGTCAATCATAAGCAGATTAGAAACACAATACTTTATATAAGTTTACTTATTCTAAGTGGTTATGACAGTGAATAAGAAGAATCATGATGAAAAATCAAAAGAAACAGCTGAAACAGTTACAGAAGGAGATTTAGTTAGAGTAGAGATACTAGGATTAGCGGCAACAGGAAAAGGAGTTGCTGCTATGAAAAAAGGAGAGTTTACTGCGCCAGTTTTTGTTGAATATAGCTGTCCAGGCGATGTTATTAATGCAAGAATAATCAAAAAAGAAAAAAAATATTATGAAGCTGAGATTGCGAACTTCGTTCAGCAATCTCAGCAAAGAGTAATTGCGAAATGCAAGCATTATCAAATATGTGGTGCTTGCAACTTATTGCATATCAATTATGCTGCGCAGATTAGTGAAAAAGTAAAAATCCTGCGATTTCTGCTTGAGAAAAAAGAGATTGGTTTCTCTACAATCAAAACAATAATTGATGATAAACAATATAATTATAAGGATAAAGCCAGATTTTATCTTAGAATAGATAATGGAAAATCATTATGCGGATTTATGAAACGAAAAAGCAATGAGATAGTTAAAGTTGAAGAGTGTCTTATTGTGAATAAAAAAATCCTTGCATTAATTCAGCTATTAAATATAACTGCTTTTGACAAACAAATCAATGATGCTGTTGAGATAAGCGCAGCAGAAGATATGATTGAACATAAACTTGTACTGCATTTTTCTTTGGAAAGCGGAAGTTATCTGCTTACCAATGCTTTTGAGCATTTTTTTGATGAGAATAAAGAATTAATTAAAGGAGTGAATATTCAGGTTAAGAAAAAAACAAAGAGAATTGGTGATTATAGCTGTAAGTACAAATATAATAATATCACTTATTCTTTTCTTCCTGAAACATTCAGCCAAGGAAATTTTCAGACAAATCAGAAACTTGTTTCAGTTGTTTCTGAGCTATGTGGAAAAGGCAAAGAATTACTTGAGTTATATGCTGGATTTGGAAATTTCACACTGCAGCTTGCTAAGCATTTTGAGAGAATCACTGCAGTTGAAGGAGAATATAAAAGCGTGCATTTTGGATTGGAGAATATTGAATTAAACAAAATTAAAAATGTGAAATTTGTGAATAAAGATGTTGAGACTTTCTTAGAGAGTAAGTTTGGACAATCTAACTGCATATTACTAGATCCACCAAGAGACGGATGCAGCAGCTTTGTGCTGGATAAGATAAGCAAGCATACAGAACGGATTGTTTATGTGTCATGCAATCCTACTGCATTAGCAAGGGATTTGCTGCATCTTAATAAAAACAATTTTTTTGTGAGCGAGATTTATCTGGTTGATATGTTTGCACAGACCAATCATTTTGAGATTGTTGTGAAGATGGAGAAGAAGAAATAGAATATTGGCCAACAATCATATTTCTATTCAGGCATCACTTTATTTTTAGATAATTTAAATATAAATCTCTTTTGAACTTTCATTTTTTCAAAATAACCTAGTTTTGTCAAATAAAGCAAATCATTTCTTGCAGTATCATAAGCAACACCATAAGTATTTATGATTTCATTAAGAACAAATGATTTATCTGGATATTTTATAAATTCTTTCAAAATTTCAGCTTGTCTTAAATTAATATCTTTAATAGTTCTAATTAATCTAAGAGCATCAGATTGTTCTTTTTGTTTTCTTGTTATGTAATTCTCCATGTCGTGAAGTGCTTCTTCAATAGCAATCAGAATATAATCAATAAAATAAGTCAAATCATTTTCATCTGTTTCTGTGTATAGATAGGCTAAACCATATTTAGTTTTTGAACGTAGTATTATTCTAGAGATTGCCATATATTCAAACAACCAATATCCTTTTGAGAGTACATACCAATAAAAAATTGTTCTCGCAGTTCTTCCATTTCCATCTTCGAATGGATGGATGTAGCCAATCATGAAATGAAGCATAATGCCTTTAATTATTGGATGAATGAATTCCTCAGTCTCTGAATTAGCAAAAGCACATAATTCTTTAATTAATTCAGAAACCTCCTTGTAATCGGGAGGTTGATGATATATTCTTTCTGCTAATAATGGATCTCCAACTACAACTTCATTATTATCTCTAAATCTGCCTTCATATTTTTTATCTTTTAATGTGTCTTCAGTTATTTCACGATGAAGTTCTAAAATCATGTCTGGTGTAATGATCTTTTCTTTCATTGACACTATCTTCTGAATGGTCTTATATCCATTTACAATCATGTGTTCAGAATAGTTTTGGGGTTTCTTCTTGAAACGAAGCAATTCTTTAGCAACTTTTCGAGTTGTTGCAGCACCTTCTAATTGACTTGATGCAATGGCTTCTTCCATTAAAGAACTAATTATATGCCTTTCTCTTCCACCAATGTTTATAGAATCTAAACTTGAATCTAATCTTCCAGCAGCACCTTTATCTAATATATGCAACTTTTTTTGAAACTCATCTAATAAAACATATTGAAATCCCCACTTACCAAATTTCAACATTCGATATTGACTAGCTCTAAATAATTTCATCAACACCCAAACATATTCTGGTTTTGAATCTCTAGGAATTTTTTTATATATTAATTCATCCCAATGAACATAATCTTTATTGCATTTTGCAACAAACTTCATAACTTCCTCATCTTTTAGAAGTTTAAGTACTTCAGAGGATTCTTTCTTCATAATCTCGTTTACATTTTTTGGTTTTTGTGGGATACGCATCGTAATTACCAATTCGTTAGATGTTGGTAGATATTGGTAGGAAGAAGTAGTTTATAAAGCTTTCTACCAAATTGGTAGATATTGGTAATTAGATTTAAATCTGATTGTATTGCTTGTCTAATCATTCTCCACTCTTGGCGCTAGAATAAATGTGATCATTACTTTGTCTATTGCTTTATACTCAAGCTTAAGCGGATAATCCTTGTTGAATTGTATCTTTACATTTGGTGCTATCTTGCTGCCTTCAATCATCTTTTTGAGATATTCAATAGAATATTTTGCCTTGATCCTGTCCTTTGTTTCTGTGATAATCTTGATCTCTTCAGACTCTTCAATCGCAATTGTTGCTTCTGTTAAATCTCCCTCTGCAGACACAATGAACTTGCCATTGTCAACTGCAAATGAAACAGATTCACCAACAATATCAACATCACCAATTGCATCGTTTAATACATCAGATGGAACTGCGATAATTATAGGAAATTGCAAGTCTGGAATTCTTTGTTCTTTTTCTTCTAAGTCAATGATTGGCAGTGAAAAAGTTCTTTTTGTGTTTCCTGTCAATGTTATCTGGAGCTTGTTTTTTGCAGTAAGTTCCAGTGAAAGAACATCATTTGGTTTTACCCTTTTCATGATCTGCTTGAAATTGTTCAAATTAATTGCGATCTCAACATCTTTTTCCAGTTGATACTCGACAAATGCACTTGAGAGAAGCTTAAAGATAACCATTGCAACATTTGCAGGATCCATTGCAATCAATTCAATTGCATTTGATGTTATTTTAAATCTAGCTTCTGTAACTAATTCAGAAATAATAGAAATACTGTCTTTGATATACTTTGGTTCTGCTAATGTTAATTTCATAAAAATCCTCCTTTGAATTGTTTCTTACTTAAAGAGTGAAAACTATTTTGTTTATAAAAGCTTCGATTAAAATTTTGTATTTTTTATAAAAATACAAAATTTTATGATAAGAAAGTAATGAAAAGGAAAAAATAATATTTCGTTCAATTAGTTATTTCAATTCTAACATCGAACCATCTCCCATCTGATATAGATTAATACCTTGAATATAACCCATCTCCACAGCTAATGTTACCAAACCATCTGATAAAGATTTATTGCAATGGGAAGGAATGATGTTTTTTGGATTAGTAAAGAGAATTAAATCTCGAATGTCTTCTTTTCCAGCATGGCCTGAGACGTGAATATCTTTAAAAATTCTGATATTCTTTTTTTGCAATAATGCTTCGAGCAATTCTCTGTTCTTCTTGTTCTCTGGTGTTGGAATCACTGTTGATGAGAATATAACAGCATCATTTGGCTGGAACTTGAATGCATAGGTGTCATTAGCAATCTTGCTTAATACTGACTTTGGCTCTCCTTGATGACCTGTGACAACCAGCAGATATTTTTCTTTATTACCTTCAACCAGCTTTAATGCTTTCTGCACTTCATTAGGATATTTTGCCTGTTTAATATTCTTCGAGAATTCAACAAGTTTAATTAACTCTGCTGCTTCTACATATTTTGCCAATGAACGTCCTAAGAAAATTACTTTTCTGTTCATTTTTTTAGCAAGTTCTACTATTGTTTTTAATCGTGCAATATGAGAAGAAAATGTTGTTACAATAATTGCATTATTCTCTAAGTGAGAACCCTCTAAAATATCAGTAAGCATTTGTTTTGCAATTTGTTCTGATGGTGTTTTTTTTAGGTCTAAGCAACGAGTAGAATCACAGAATAATAATTTGATGTCTTTTAATGCCTGCAATTTCTTGACATCTGTTTTTTTACCTAACACAGGATATTGGTCAAATTTGAAATCATTTGTATACATCACTTGCCCTTCTGGTGTATGCAAGATTACGAAAACAGATTGCGGTGTTGAGTGAGTAACTGCAATGAATTCAATTGTAATGTTGTCATCAATCTTGTACTTTGTATTCGGCGATAGAGATTTTATTGTATTTGGCAGCTTGATTTTTTCATCTGTTAGAATTGCTTCAAGCACTGCTTTTGTAAATGGTGTACAGATGATTTCTGCATCATAATTCTTTGCTAGAAAAGGTATTGCACCAATATGATCAAGATGAGCATGCGTTGGAATAATTGCTTTAACTTCATCTTTCCAATATTCTATTACCTTGTCATTAGGGATGGCGCCTTGATAGATTAATTCCTGCAATGGAAATTTGTGGATATCGTCTTCATCAGCTAATTTGATGTAATTGCTTAAGTGAATGCCCATATCTAAAATAACAGCAGTATCATTTACTTTTATTGCAGTCATGTTTCTTCCTATGTCTGAAAATCCTCCAACTGTGCAAATTTGAATCATAATATCAATTCTCTTTAACCTACAATTACCTGAAATCTTTTTTTATCAAGAGGTTCAATAATAACTTGCTGGCCTTTTTTAATGTTTAAAAATTCAATAATCACTTTTGGAATCTTTACATCTAAGGAATTTCCTGAAGTACCTATTGTTGTTTTTGCTGCAATACCCCATACACCTTGCTGCTTTGCCTTCTTTTCAATTTCTACCATTGTTTTTCCATCAAATATCGTTTCACCGCAATTTGCGCATACAAAAGCATCAAACTTTCCAAGATTAACACCAAGCACTTCATAATCTACTTTCTTTTTCTCTACTATACCTTTATTGCATTCATCACATTTTTCCATGAGTATCACCTTATTTGTTTGTAAATACTGTTTTTATTTTATATTTCTCTCCAATTTTTTTATAAGCTATTGAAAAATAGGAATAAACACATAAATACCCATCTGTTTGTTGGAATCTTGAACCTTGTTCAAGCACTCTACTGATCTGAGCTACTGATATTCCTTCAACAACCATCTTGTTTGCTGCATGAGTTGTTATCCATAAATCTTCTTCATGAATCAAGTAGAACACCTTAGTATAAGTACGAACAAGTACTATTTAAATTTATCTAGTTATTTTAGCATTTCAACAAATTTATAAATAATTCTCAACTTTTGCTAAATTGCGCGGAGATTCCAGAGCGGTCAAATGGAAACGCCTCAAGAGCGTTTGGCTTAGTGCCTTCGCAGGTTCGATTCCTGCTCTCCGCATTTTTTACTTGTTCGTTTCACTCACAATGTAAAAAATTAATTAGAATAACTTAGAATCTAAAATCCTCTCAACCTATCTTCAATTTCACCAATTGCTTTCTGCAAGTCTTTTAATTGGTTCATGTAATTTGGATTCATCTGCGATGCAGAATTTGAAGAAGATGATTGCTGCTGTGCTGTTGCCTGCTTTTCAATCCTTACTCTTGGAAGCGCGTGCTTTAACTGCGTATTCATTGTATTTATCTCCTTGAGAAGCAGTTTGACATTGTCTAGTGTTTGCTTTTTCTGCAATCGTAATGTCTTAATCTTTTCTGTTCGTTTTAATAAGAGAATTAAATCGTTTGATGTTGTCAATACATCTTCTCGAATCTCCAATGGTCTTTTTACATTGATAAAATAATCAACAACATCTCTTGGCATTGTCCTAACCTCTGCCTGACTCAAATAATGTCTTGTTAATATCAGAAATCTTTGATTCGATATCTTTCAAAGTTTTATCCCAGATATCAAGCTCAGCATCTTCCTCTGCTTTCATGTCATTGAGTTTGTTTAACAAATCTTTTGCATCATCAACTTTGTTTTTCATCTTTGTCAAGATAGTAAGAACTTCCTTGTACTCTTCTAATCTTATAAACATTGCATTGTCATTTGTTTGCGGCTGCATAGTATCACTCTTTTTAATAGAATTTTGTGGTAATTGCTCTGCAATTAATTTACCCGCAAAATTCTCTAATCTTGGCAATCCGGACAAGCGATATTTGGTAAATTAATTTAACTGTACCTGAATAATGCTTTATCCAAATCTACCATATCTTCCTGCAAATGGTCTAATGTTCTTTGCCATTGTATATAACACTGATCCATATCAGCATATAATTGAAAAAACCTGTAAATTGTATCACCTGCAATTGTAACATCATTGTATAATGTTTCTACATTATTCATTGCTCTTTTCACTTGCATTAATGAAACAAACATTGGCTTGTTTGGCAATCTTTGCATTGGCTGCTGTATAAACACCCTTATATCTGGAAAAGTCATTGAATGAACATCCATCTGCTGTGAAGTACTTTTCTGTATTGATTGCATCGATTGCTGCGATTGTAATGAAGGAATAGGCGGAAGATCTAAGTCTAAAGGTATAACTGGATTTGTCTGCATCTGCATTGGAGGAGGTGTATCTAATATAGAAGTATCTTTCTTCTTAAAAACTGATAATATTCCCATTATGTTACCCCCAATTGTTTTATTCTTGTAATAGAGAGTATTAAAACTTTTTGTACTACTAAAAAGTTGTATTTTTTGAAAAAATACAATTTTTAAATAACAAACTATTTAAATAAAGTATAAGTTATACTTTTTTTTGATATGTTTAAATCTGAAAAATCTGCAAAGCTGGTATTGGAGGATGGTTCAGAATTCTTTGGTATTTCTTTTGGAGCAGATGTAAGCAAAGCTGGAGAGGTTGTATTTAATACAGGTATGGTCGGATATCCAGAAACATTAACTGATCCAAGCTATAGAGGACAGATCCTTATTCTGACTTATCCACTTATAGGAAATTATGGCATCCCTTTTGATAAAATGCTAGACAAATTATTAATTGATTTTGAGTCTGCTGAGATTCATGTACAAGGTTTGGTAATAGCAGACTATGCTATGCAGTATAATCATTGGAATAGTGTCAAATCACTTGGAGAATGGCTGCAATTACATAATATTCCTGCATTGTGTGATATTGATACTAGAGCATTAACTAAAAAGATACGAGAAAAAGGAGTAATGCTTGGCAAGATTGTTGTAAATAATAATGATATACCTTTTGATGATCCTAATAAAAGAAATCTTGCTGCTGAAGTAAGCTGTAAAGAAGTAATTGAATATTCAAAAAATAATGTAAATAATGAAGCTAATGAAATTATAAATACAAATAAGAAAAAAATTCTGCTTGTCGATTGCGGTGTGAAAAATAATATTATCAGAAATCTTGTGGCCAGAAATCTGCATGTTATTCGAGTGCCATTGGATTATGATTTTTTAAAAGAAGAGTTTGATGCTGTATTCTTAACAAACGGACCAGGAGATCCAAAGATGTGCGATATTACAATCAAGAATGTGAAAAAAGCACTGCAGCAGGATATAACTACATTTGGAATATGTTTAGGAAATCAACTGCTTGCATTAGCTGCAGGAGCAAATACTTACAAACTTAAATATGGTCATAGAGGACAAAATCAACCTTGCAATCTGATTGGAAGCAAGCGATGTTTTATTACTTCACAGAATCATGGCTTTGCTGTTGATGACGCAACATTGCCAGAAGGATGGAAAGCTTGGTTTGTAAATGCAAATGACGGCAGCAATGAAGGAATTATTCATGATTCTGGATTGTTTAAATCAGTACAGTTTCATCCTGAAGCAGCACCTGGACCAACAGATACACAATTTTTATTTGATGAATTTTGTCAGATACTACAAGAGAAAAGAATTCAACCAGAAATCCTGCAGAAATTTGACAGAAATAGAGGTGATTAGATGGATGCACCAGAAATAGATAAAACTGAATACCTTGATGTTGTTGATAATAATGATAAAGTTCTGTATCAGGAAAAAAGAACAGTCATTGACGAGAAAAAGTTATTACATCGATCAGTATTGTGTTTTGTTATGAACTCAAATAAAAAAATATTTGTGCATGTGAAACATGATGGAAAGATGAAACTGCAGAAAGAAGAAATTATTGACGGCAGATTTATGAGTATTGCAGAAATCGATGCAATGATTGCAAAAGGAGAGAAGTTTTGTCCTGATGAATTACAAATTTTTGAAAAATTTAAGATGATGATAAAAGAAGGAAAGGTATAAAGAAGTATTGAGAATAAGTGAACACTATGCAGAAACCTAAAAAAATATTAGTAATTGGCAGCGGAGCATTGATGATAGGACAAGCAGGAGAATTTGATTTTTCTGCATCACAATGTTTAAAATCACTTAAAGAAGAGCAAATTGAAACAGTTTTAATCAACCCTAATATTGCTACTATCCAAACTAGCGAGGGAATGGCTGATAAAATATATTTTCTTCCAATAACGCCATACTTTGTTGAGAAAATTATCGAAAAAGAAAAACCAGAAGGGATTCTTCTAAGTTTTGGCGGGCAAACTGCATTGAACTGCGGATTAGATCTAGATAAAGCTGGAGTGTTTGCAAGATATGGCGTGCAAGTACTTGGCACTCCTGTTAAAAGTATCCGTGACACTGAAGATAGAGAATTATTTGTAAAAAAGCTACAAGAAATCAATGTAAAGACAGCAAAAAGCTTTGCCGTGAGAAATGTTGCTGATGCATTAAAAGCTGCACAACAAATAGGATATCCAGTTATGGTGCGATCGGGGTTTTCACTTGGTGGAAGAGGATCAGGTGTTGTTTATGATGAAACAGAGATATTTGAAACCAGCCAAAAAGCATTAGCTAATGTTGAACAGATCTTAATTGAAGAATATCTAGGCAGCTGGAAAGAGATAGAATATGAAGTAGTCAGAGATTGTTATGATAACTGCATCACTGTATGCAATATGGAAAATTTTGATCCTATGGGAATACATACAGGAGAAAGCATTGTTGTTGCGCCTTCACAGACATTAGATAATAATGAATATCATATGCTGAGGGAGATTTCCCTTAAAGTGATACGCCATCTTGGCATCATTGGCGAATGCAATATCCAATATGCACTGCATCCTGAATCAAGAGAGTATAGAGTAATTGAGGTAAATGCAAGGCTTTCACGAAGTTCTGCACTTGCTTCTAAAGCAACAGGGTATCCATTAGCTTTTGTTGCTGCAAAATTAGCATTAGGATATTCGCTGCTTGAGATAAAAAATAATATCACAAAAATAACAACTGCATGCTTTGAGCCTGCATTGGATTATATTGTTGTTAAAATCCCGCGCTGGGATCTAAAAAAGTTTAAAGATGTTGACAAGAGAATCGGAAGCGAGATGAAATCTGTCGGCGAAGTTATGGCTATAGGAAGATGCTTTGAAGAAACAATCCAGAAAGCTATCAGAATGCTGAACATACAAGCAGAAGGATTGGTTTGCAATGGAAATGAATTTACTGAATTTAATGATATAAAGGATATAAGGAATGCATTGAAACATCCTACAGATAGAAGAATCTTTGCGATTGTCGAAGCAATGAAACAAGAAATTCCTATCGATGAGATTGCATTATTGACTGGAATCGATAAATTTTTTCTATATAAGATAATGAATATCATTAAGATGGAAAAGAGATTGTGTGAGGATATATTAACTCCTGAATTATTGATGCAAGCAAAAAAAATAGGATTTAGTGATAAACAAATCGGAATATTGCTGCATAAAGAAGAAGCAGAGATCTGTACATATAGGATGCAGCACAAGATAATGCCATTTATCAAGCAAATAGATACATTGGCTGCTGAATATCCCGCACAAACAAATTATCTTTATCTGACTTATAATGCTAACGAACATGATATTACACCATCTTCAGGGACTAATAATAATTCTGTTCTTGTGCTTGGAAGCGGCGCATATAGAATAGGATCAAGCGTAGAATTTGATTGGTGCTGTGTAAGCTGTGTAAAAGCATTGAAAAAAATAGGTAAAGAAACAATAATGATAAACTGCAATCCAGAAACAGTGTCAACTGATTATGATGAATGTGATAGGCTTTATTTTGAAGAACTAACACTAGAAACAGTAATGCAGATCCATTATTTTGAAAAACCTTATTGTGTTATTATATCAATGGGAGGGCAAATACCTAATAATTTAGCAATTGACCTTTATAAAAATAATATACATATTCTAGGAACTTCAGCTGAAAACATCGACTGTGCTGAAGATAGACATAAATTTTCAAAACTGCTTGATAGATTACAGATTGAACAACCACAATGGATTGAAACAGCATCGATAACTGAAGCTAAGAAGTTTGCAGAAGCAGTAACATATCCAATATTGATCAGACCAAGCTATGTATTGAGCGGAGCTGCAATGAATGTATTGTATAATGAGGAATATCTTGATATTTATCTAAGAGAAGCAGTTGCACTTAATCCAAAACATCCTGTTGTGATAACAAAATTCATCGAACATGCAAAAGAGATTGAAATAGATGCAGTTGCACAGAATGGAGAAATAATCATCTTTGCAATAAGCGAGCATATTGAACATGCTGGAGTACATTCTGGTGATGCAACAATGGTGCTGCCATGCCAAAAGATCTATGTTGAAACTTCCAGAAAAATAGAGGATTATGCAAGGAAGATCGCAAAAGCATTAGAAATCACAGGACCATTTAATATCCAGTTTCTTGCACAGGATAATTATGTCAAGGTTATCGAATGTAATCTGCGAGCATCAAGGAGTTTTCCATTCTGCTCAAAGGTAACAAATTATAATTTTATAGATATTGCTACTAAAGTAATGCTTAGAGAATTTGGTATGAATGTTGAATATATTGGAGATGCTACGAAAGACATAAATTATGTTGGTGTAAAAGCAGCACAATTCTCTTTTTCTAGGCTAAAGAAAACAGATCCTGTTGTTGGAGTAGAGATGCGCTCAACTGGAGAAGCTGCATGCTTTGGAAATGATATTGATGAAGCATTGTTGAAATCATTAGCAGCAACTGGATTTTCAATACCGCAAAAAAGCATATTAGTCAGCATTTCTGGAGATAAAAATAGGTTTAGACTTATTAATGAATTAAGAAGGTTGTATGAGAATGGATATTTGCTGTATGCAACAGAACATACATCAGCATTTTTAACTGCAAATGGAATTGCAAATTACAGACTTTATAAAATACAGGATAAGATAGAACCAAATGTGTTAAGCTATATCCGACAGCAAAGGGTTGATCTTGTAATCAGTATGCCTGAAGAGAGCGAAGGAGAACTAAAAACAGATAGTTTCATCATCAGAAGAACTGCAATTGATTTTTCTGTGCCTTTAATCAATAATGTACAGCTTGCAAAAGCAGTCATTGATGCAATACTTCGGAAAAAACAAGAGGAATTACTGCCATTGGCATTAGATGAATATGTTCCAAAAAGAACTATTGTGAATAATTGAATATAAATAAATACGAATAATATGAATAATTAAAATAACTAAAGAAGTGGTGATTGCATGAACTTTATCAATAGAGACGTAATATCAATTAGTGATTTTTCAAAAGAAGAGATTCTTTTTATCTTAGAAACTGCAGAAAAAATCGAAAAGCAAGAAAGATTTGCAGACAGAAATGAATATGAAAAAGAGATTACAAAATAAATTTATTTAGATGTGAAAAAGATGAATGAAATAAAAAATAAATTTAAGACAAGTATTGCAGGATTTCAATTACATAATTATTTGTTTAATGCATCTGGACCAAGATGCATGACATTGGAAGAATTAATTGCATTAGGAGAATCAAGAAGCAGTGTAATACTTTCAAAATCATGCACACTGCTTCCAAGAGAAGGTAATCCTGAGCCGCGATATTTTGATCTACCACTTGGTTCAATCAATTCAATGGGCTTGCCAAATCTTGGATATAAGAAATATGTAGAGTTTGCTCCTCTGCTGAGAAGATATAATAAACCTTATTTTGTAAGTGTTTCTGGTTTGAGTTTAGCTGATAATATCACAATGATTTCTGAGCTATCTGAAGTTCCAGAGATAGATGCGTTTGAATTAAATCTTTCCTGTCCAAATGTTATCGGAAAACCACAAATAGGATATGATTTTGAACAAACTAAGCAAGTATTAGATGAAGTTATGAAAATCACAAAAAAACCATTTGGTGTAAAACTGCCGCCGTATTTTGATTTTGTGCATTTTGAAGAAATGGCAAAGATACTTAATAAACATAATATAGCTTTTGTCACATGCATCAATTCAATAGGAAACGGGCTTTTTGTTGATGCTGATACTGAAAAAGCAGTAATAAAACCAAAAGGAGGATTTGGTGGATTAGGAGGAGAATACGTTAAGCCAACTGCATTAGCAAATGTAAAGAAATTTTATGAATTGCTACGAAAAGATATTGCAATTATTGGTGTAGGAGGCATTGCTAGTGGAATGGATGCGTTTGAATTTTTATTATGCGGGGCAAGCGCTGTGCAGATTGCAACTGCATATCAAAAAGAAGGAACTGCTGTATTTGCAAGAATTGAAAAAGAATTTATCGAGTTTTTAGAGAAGAAAGAATACAATAGTCTTAGTGAAGCAAAAGGAAAGCTGAAGATTTACGAATGATTTGGGGTAACTCAATGGAAAATGATACAAGATTATTATTAGAGAATTGCACAGTTGTAAATACAGACGGAATGTTTTCAAAGAAAAATATCTTTATTGAAAATGGAAAGATTACAAAGATTGAAAGTAATAATTTTGTCAATAATGTTTCGTATAAAGTTATTGACTGTACTGGGAAACTTGTACTGCCTGGATTAATCGACTGCCATGTACACTTTCGTGATCCTGGATTTCCAGAAAAAGAAGATTTTTTTACTGGAAGCTCTGCTGCAGCTGCAGGAGGAGTAACTTCTGTGTTAGAAATGCCAAATACATCTCCTACGACGTTTAATCGAGAATTGCTTCAACAAAAGAGAGATATCGCAAACCATAAAAGTGCTGTGAATTATGGTTTTTACATAGGAGCAGCAGCTGATAATCTTGAAGAGCTACTGCTGGCTGAGAATATTGCCGGGATAAAAGTGTATATGAATCTTACAACAGGAAAATTAATAATAGAAAATGATGCTAATCTGCAGAAAATATTTTCTCTAAACAATAAACTTTTTGCCGTGCATGCTGAAGGAAAAACATTTGCAAAAGCATTATCTTTATTCCATGGAAATAATTCATCTAAATTATACTTGTGCCATACTTCTTTACAATCAGAAATTGAGATGATTAGAAAAGAGAAAGCAGCTGGAAAAATGGTTTATGGTGAGGTTTGTCCGCATCATCTTATTTTCACAAAAGATGATTTGACTAGACTTGGTGGATATGGCGTTATGAAGCCTGCATTGGCAACTAATGTCGACAGAAATGCTCTTTGGGCAGCAATAAATGATGGCACAATTGATGTGCTCGCAACTGACCATGCACCGCATACAAGAGCTGAGAAGAATTGTGATAATCCTGCGTTTGGAGTTATTGGGATTGAATTATTGCTGCCATTAGCATTGACATGGTATCATGAAGGAAGATTAAGCCTTAGAAAAATAATAGAATTGTGCTGCGAGAATCCTTGCAGAATCTTTGAGATAAAAAACAAAGGTTATCTTAGAGAAGGATATGATGCTGATATTGTCATTGTTGATCTAGCTGCTGAGAAGATTGTCAATGATGAACTTCTTTTTTCAAAAGCAAAAGGTTCTCCATATAATTGGATGAAATTAAAAGGATTGCCTGTGATAACAATTGTTAATGGCAATATTGTGTTTGAAGACGGCAGAATCAATGAATCAATAAAAGGAAAAGAATTGATTTTTGAACAAGATGAAACTGAAAAAGAAAATAAAACTAGGGTAAAAAGCGATTCAAATGTAGATATTGGAGAGAGTATTGCAGTTGGAGAAGATATAACTGAAAAGACTGCAGAGATATTATTAGATACAAAAGCAATAATTGTCAATGCAGAAAAACCATATAGATATGTATCTGGAATACTAAGCCCTATCTATTGCGATAATAGAATCCTGCTGTCTTATCCTGACAAAAGAAAAATTATAGTTGAGAGCTATCTTGCATTGCTTGAAAGAGAAGATGTACAATTTGATGTTGTTGCCGGGGTTGCAACTGCAGGAATACCTTGGGCAGCAATGATAGCAAACAGATTGGATAAGCCATTGATATATGTCAGAGCTGAGAAGAAAGAACATGGAAAGCAGAATGCAATAGAGGGTGAGTTGGGAATCGGACAAAGAGTATTGGTTGTTGAAGATTTGATATCTACTGGAGGAAGCAGCTTGAAAGCAGTGCAGCAGATTAGAGATGCACAAGGCATTGTTGACAATTGTATTGCAATAATGAATTATGAATTTGAGGATAGCAGAAATAAATTTAATGAGAAAGGCTGTACTTTGCTGTCATTAACTAATTTCTCTGCTCTCAGCAAAAAGGTATTGGATAGAAAATATATTAATCTAGCTGACTATAACAAAATAAAAGAATGGAATACAATACCAAAAGAATGGGGAAAGAAATTTGGGTTTGAATGAGAGTGTCAAAGCAAATTATTTTATCAGTATAACCTCTTTCAAAATCTTAAAATAATAATCTCCTGTGACTATCTTTGCGCCTATCTTCTTTGCAGTTAGAATTATAAAAACATCTGCTAAACTTATTTTTTTATTTAACCCTCTCATCTGAAGGTATAATTCTCCAATTTCATCTGCAAATGCCAAATCAGGATAATAAATTGCTGAGAGCGAGATAATCACTTTTCTGGCTTCACTAAACATCACTTTTTTCCTCTTAAAATGACATGAAAGTTCTGCAATAGTAATTATATTTGTATAAATTACATTATTATTGCTTTCAACAATTGACTTTACTCTTTCACCTGCTTCTGTTCCAGAAAAATATTCAACCCATGCACTTGCATCTATGACAAAGTTATTCATTTTTCCAATTGCCCCTTAAATGCATCTTCTTTAGTAAAAGGTACTAAACCTTTGTGTAAACCAAAGCCACTCTTTCTTATTTTTTCTATTTCTATCTTTATTATCTGATTTTCTATTAATCCTTCTTTCTCTACAATATTTCTTGGAATAGTAACCATTAATGAACCGCCTATCTTCCTTGTTTTAGTAATTGCTTCCATATAATATTAAATATAATTAAGTTATATATAAAGTTTTCTCTTGTTTATTTGCAAATATTTTTATACACCTGCCTGTTTCTTTAATTAGGTGATTATATGACTCAACAAGAAACTTATGCTGAAAAATTAACACGATTAGCAAAAGAAAGAAAAAGCATCATCTGTGTTGGGTTAGATCCTGAGATTGATAAGATTCCTTTGCATGGAGAGATTGAAGATGTTGTGTTTACATTCTACAGAAATATTCTTCAGGCAATGATTGATGAGAATGTAAAGCCAGCGATTGTCAAGCCAAATTATGCTTTTTATTTTCAGCATGGCTTTGAAGGATTAAAAGCATTGCAAAGGATTGTTGGATTCTGCCATGAGAATGATATCCCTATAATATTAGATGCAAAAGTTGGTGACATAAATAAAACAGCACAAGCTTATGCAAAAGGAATATTTGACTGGTTGAAAGTAGACGCTGTTACTGTTAATGCTTATATGGGCAGAGATGTGCTTGAGCCATTTTTTCCATATTGCAGAGAAGGAAAAGGAGTATATGGATTATTGAAAACATCAAATGAAAGTTCCGGAGAATTACAAGATTTAGAGTTGAAAGACGGCAAAAAGGTTTATCTGGCAGCTGCTGATATTCTTGCTGGAATTTATTCAAAAAAAGAGGTTACTTCTGGATCATTAGGGGGTGTTGTTGGAGCAACTTATCCTATTCAGCTGCAAGAATTGAATGATTATTTTGTTTCTCGGAATGTTGTTGTACCACTACTGATTCCAGGTGTAGGAAAACAAGGTGGAAGTGCTGCAGATGTTGTTCAAGCACTTGGCGGAAAAAAGAATGAAAATATCTGGATGCATAGAATAAATGTTTCTTCTGGATTTAGTGAAGCATACATTGCACAGAAAACAACAGATTATGCTGGAGCTGCTGTGAAAGAATTGAAGCGATTGAATAAAGAAGTTGGGCCGTAAGAAGAGAAAAATAAAAAAAATAAAAAAATGTTTATTTTTGTTTCTTTTTATAATATACTACTCCTACAATAATCACAACAATCAGTACAAGTACAACTAATGCACCCATTCCTGAACCTGCTCCTCCAAATAATTGGTCAAATGCTTTTCCAGCTAAATCTCTTTTTGTTTTTTTGTCAACTTTCTTTGCAGTTTCTCTTGTCTCTCTTCTCTCTGCTTTTACAGAAGTTTCAGTTGTTGTTTCTGCTACAACTGAAGCAGGTGTAGTTTCTTTAGCTACTTCTTTTTTAGGTGTTGGTTCAGCTGGCACTGCAGGTGCTACTGGAGTTGCTACAGGAGGTGTTACTATAGGAGTACTGCTTCCTCCACCGCTACCTCCATTGTTGTTATCTCCTCCACCTGAATATACATTTATATAATGTCCTGAGTAACCAATAGATGTTGGAATCTTACATTCTGTTTCTGTTGTGTTTCCTGTGCAATTTACATAAGCTGTGCTGTCTGTACAATCAGAGATGTTATCTTCATCACAATGCTTAAATATATTGTTTGCATTGTATGCAACTGGAAATTCTTCAATTATATAATCATTAGCTCCACCCATACCAAAACTAAACAAGTTTTCTGACCATGCTTCTTCATCTGAATCCATACCAATCATTTTTTGGGTAGTATTACATACTAATTTATTTTGCAAGTCAATGTCTTGCGGCTGTGTAATATCTACTCCAACAAAAGTCATGTCATAATTGCCATCGTCACATTCAATTGTCATATTACAGTTTTTTGTTATAGATGTATTTACTTTAATTGCATAACTTCCATTCCAATTTGTTTTATTATATCCATTGCACATCAAGTCAACTTCATAACCTGCGTCTAAATCCAAATCAAATAAAACTTTTTTAGTTTCTGTTTTTGTTGTAAAATTCAAACATGCACTTTTTGCTGTATTATTAGATGGATCAATTACTCTTGTCTTAAAGAAATAATCAGTTCCTGTTTGTAATGAATAACCAAGAATGTTATAGTCCAGATTTATTCCATGAAATGGTTTGTAGTCATCAAAAGTAAATGATGGATCTCCTAAATCATCTAATGTTGCGTTTACTGTAACACATGAAGAGTCATTGAAATAAAACAATACTGCTCCTTTTGCCGGCTCATCTGTATCAAATTTAATAAATGCACCATCTGACCATTCATCAACCATCTGGAATAATACCATTGGTGATTTCTTATCATTTGCATTAGCTATAAAATTAAATGAACCTCCGCATTTAGGCATTGGTGTACAGATTGGGTCATCACAGTCAACTAAATCATCATTATTGTCATCTTTATTATTAAAGCAGTCTTCAAATGACATAAATCCTTTATCCTTGATAAACGCACATTCTTCATCTGTACTTGCAGGTTTTCCATCTCCATCTATATCAGGATCTCCTGGACAGAAACAACACTCTGGTTTCCAATCAACTGTGCCTTTTGTATAATAACCAGGTCCAGCAGAATCTGTGATAAATGTAGCATTATGCCCTGATATAACAAATACCCTCATAACTTCACTTGCATTGTACATTGTTGTGTAACTCTCTAAATCTTCATAACTAACAGCGATACCAGCACCACCAACCATCTGACATGAAATTCCCCTATCAACATATAATGCCACACTTGTTGGCGACCAGCTTCCACCTGAACATTTATAGAATGTTTTTGTATCAGTTGTCTTGTTTTGTGTTGACCATTGCTCTAAATAATTTATCATAAACTCAAAACCTTGCAATTTATTTCCGTCTTGGTCAGTTGCATTACAGTTATTTGATGAGTTTCCATCAGTATCTAAATACCAAATAAATCTTGTAGTATTAGTTCCATTGTTTACTGCAGTAGGCAAACCCATTTCATTATAAAAATGAGTTGGTTTTCCATTACACATAGCTGCTTTTTTTGTTTGTGTTACTCCAATTCCAAAACCAAGTTCTTGTCCTAAATCCTTAATACCAAAATATCTTATATCTACTGCTTCTAATGTATCATTTTGCTCTGTTGTACTTGTTCCCCAACCTGTTGGTGTATTCCAGTCTTGTTTACCTGGCTCAGAAGGAATTGGCCCAACATCAGTATCATCTCCTAAATGGAAAAACTCCATGTTATTAAAAATTCCTTGTGCATTTTGAATAGGCCCCATCATTATTCCCCCACCAAAAGGATTTGCTGCTCCGCCTCCACCAAAACCAGCACCCGCAAATTTATCCCCTCCTGATTTTGGGTCACAAAGCTCTTCTCCTGTACTATTATAATATTGACAAGATGGTTTTTCTTCACAAGCTGTTATATTTCCATCATAGTCTGCGCAATCTGCATAGAATGAAGGATCACATGCAGTTTCTACCCATTCACACATAGGTTTACTATCAACACATCCTGTACTGTTAAAATTAGAGTTGAAACAATTTGGCTCACAATGTCCACCCATTCCTTCCATCATTGGCCCCATAAAATCATTTGACCATGTACAATTTCCATTAGCACTACAACTTGATGAGTTCCATAATTGATGACATTGTGTAAAGATTGAAAAATCACAAAATCCTGGTCCTCCACCAACACCATCTGGATCACTCCAACTACAATATTGGTTTTGACTACAATTTGTAGTATTTAACCCATTACATACTTTTCCAGTTGATTTCTTTACATCACACCATCCAGCGCCTGGTCCGTCTTCTACTGTTAAATTAACCCATCTACAACCAGATGTAGCATTACACATTACTTCATTTTCTTCAAATGACCAGCATTGCTCTCCTGGATTTGCACATCTTAATGAATTTGACCAAGTATCAGATATCCATGTACAATTATAGTTCTGCCCAGCTAATATTACTTGTCCATTAGCGCATGTAGCATTGGAATTATATTGTCCACAATTTCCAAATGAATCTCCTCCGCATGCTTTATCAAATGAGCAATCTTTATCATTACAATCAGTGCTATCATCTCCGTCATTATCTATACCATCAAAGCAAACCTCTCCATCAAATCCAGTAGGTTTACAATAATAATATGTGCTGTCCCATGTACAAGATAAAGGATTTGATAAATTAGCTGTGTTTAAACAATCAGTTTCAGTTGGGCATGACATACAATCTTGACTGCAGACTTTCTTTGAATTACCTACACAAAAACCACCATAAGAATCAGTAATCCATTTACAACCTGCATTACTTTGCTCGCATTTTTCCTGTTGAATATTAACATCAGTTGAGACTATGCCACAACTTTTACAGTCAGTATTACAATCTCCTCCACCAAACTTAAATTGCTGTGGCGGAAGACAAGTTCCGTATCCATTTGCAGCATTTGTATTATTTTGATACTGACAGTATCCTAAACTAGAAGCAAGACAAGCTATCTGAGCATCACTAACTGAGCTAACTTCTGTACCATTTTGATAAAACCATTCGCATGCTCCGCAAAAACTATTACAGTTTTCAAACATTCCTCCACCTGATGTTGTACCTTGTTTACAGAAACAATCATTTTTAATACTGCCATCGAAATCTTCATATTGCTCACATGACCATATTCCTTTTGCAGCTTGACAAGCACTTTCTCCCCCATTAGTATTATCAATCTCCCAGAAATCTCCAATTGGACCTCCTTTAAACACAGAGTCAAACATAAATTTACATTTGTTTGATGTATTATCCCAGTTACAAGGCATATTAAATGTAGTTGCCAGCCATGTACAGTTATCTGCAGTCGTAATCTTTGAATCTTCACAAAACTTTATCTCTTCACCTCCTATTTTTGGTGTACATATTGACATTTCATCTGTTGTTTTAGTTCTATTTATTTTTTGACAATAATTACCAGTTAATGCAGAAGAATTGCCCCATTTACATCCAGGAAATGGCCCGCAATCACAAGAATTTTTTACTCTTACATCACTGCATTCTATATTATCAGTTGCCAATGTAACATTAAAATATGTTTTGCTTGCAGTAAATTCTATACCTGAAGCATCTGATTGATGACCTTCACAATACCCTTCTGGTTTATTATAACAAAAACTAGTGCTTTTGCTTATATTTCCT
Organism: Candidatus Woesearchaeota archaeon; assembly: GCA_018303075.1. Taxonomy (GTDB): domain Archaea; phylum Nanobdellota; class Nanobdellia; order Woesearchaeales; family DSVV01; genus JACRKF01. The sequence continues at coordinate 30,502 of JAGVYW010000042.1, forward strand.
CCTCCATTTTGAACATTTATTAATCCATTAGTATTCGAACAATAAACACATCCACTGACATTCATACAAACACCAGGATTCATATCTGCAAACCAGCAATGCTCTGCTCCTCCACCTTCACCAACAAAATCAGAAGAAGGCGGCATACAACCACCATTGCTTGGATTATAATTACAGCCATTGCCTAAACAATCATTTGAATTATTATTATATAACTCACAACCAGCTGCTCCACAAGTTTGTGAGCCATTGTTCCAATTACATGGAAACATCAATGATTCAGCTGTCTTGCATTTGCTTTGATTTCCATTAAAATTATTACATGGCGGGACAACGCAGCATCCAACTGAATCCATACACCAAGGATCATAATCTAATTGATTAGATGCGTTCTTATGATGCCATTCACAGATTCCATTTAGATAAGTTGGGTCTTCGCAATAAGTTTCATTTGTGCTGTCTCTATTCCAACAACCCTGCATCTGACAACAACCAACATCACTAATATTATCTATTTGTCCAGAAGGACTCCAATCTCCAACTGATTTAAAAGGACACCATGAATTTTGATTTTTATCATTTGCTTCCCATCCACAAGTTAAGTTATAAGTAGAAACAGCATTATTACATCCACTTTGATCTCCATCAAAATTCCAACAATTTAATTGATCACAACAACCTACAGAATCCATACACCATGTATTATTCTCTGCAGGTTTCCATAAACATTTGCCACTCTGCGCATTACACTGCGACTGATTTCCTTGATACTGCCAGCAATTGACAAATTCATCTGCTGCAACAATTCCAGCAAGAGATAGACAGATTAATAAACTTAACACTAACAAAACAGACCTTTTTGATTCCATTTTCCTACACCCTTTTTTAATCTCATCTTATTTAAAAAACAATCAAAAAGCAGATTAATTAGAACAAAAACTAAAATTTGCTTTAATAAAATTGTTTTTTATATTTTATATCATAACTTATATTTAAATATTTATAATTTCATCCCCTATTATACACCAAACTATAACTGTTTTTGCTTGGACGTATCTCATAACCTTCTCCTGGTTCAAAGCAGGCAAAGTTGCCTGACCATAATCCTGCTGCTGAGCTGTACTGCACATACACATAACTTGCAGAGGTTGTGTTGTACTTGTAGATCCTGTCACCTGAAGCTGGAGATGCTGATGAGATGAAAATAGTCGAGAAATTACATTGTTGTATTGCAGAGAAATAACCAAACATATTTATTTCAGCTGATGTTGTGTTTCCTGCTGAATTTGTTGCAGCTGTGATTGAAACTGTGTAATTGTTTAATGGAACTTCTCCAACTAATGTAATATTATATGCAGCTGAAACTGGCGAAAAGATGTATGATCTTCCATATTCAAATAATGCAAAATCACCCAACCAGCCACTGCTTGAAAAAAACTGCACTAACATTGATGTCTTTGAGGTTGTATTGTATGAATAAATAATATCATTTTCTGCAGGTGATGTTAAATTTGATATGTTAAGATCATTGACTATAACTGGCAAAGAGATGAGATTTAACTGCACTCCTGCTGTTGGGTTTCCAGAAGCTGCTTTGATCAATAAATTGAATTTTGAAACAGTTATATCTGTGAGATTATAATTTGTGCCATTTGCTGCTGCAATACGATAAAATCTTTTGTCAACATTTATTGCATTATTATCAATGTAATATAACTGTGTTGTTGTTGCATTTGCCGTCGGAAGTGCTGCTGAGGAAAGAACGAGAATATAAGATGCATTGTCTGAAAAAAATAAATCATATTGCGAAGCATCTTTAGCTGAATCCCATGAAATGTTTATTGAATTGTTTGCAAGTTTCTTAATTGAGAGATTGCCTGGCATAGATGGCTGTACATTTGTTGAGTTGAAAATAGTCGTTGTATTTGTTAGAGTTTGATTGATGAAATTTGTTTCATTGCAAGTAATGTTATAATTGTAGGTTGCAGCTGCAGCAAATGTCCTTGTGTATTCAAACAATGCTTTTGTCGTGTTGTAGATTAAGCTTGCTGTGCTGTCTGTAAATTTGATGCTGCAATTTGCAGCTGTAACTGTAGTTTGCGAAGTTGCATTTGTGTAATTTGCAAAAAAGTTTACTTGCTGATTCTCATATGTTATACCAAGGCGATAAGGCACAGAATCATCTGTTGAATCCCAGATAACTAATGAAGAATTTTCTCGTGCAGTTATATTAGCTAGACCTATTGTGTAAAAAGTAAGGTTTGCAGCAGTTGCTGAGAGAATTGTACAGCCTGTATTTGTGCTGTTTCCTGTTTCACAAACAGAACCATTTCTTATAGGTACAGGAGCTGCATAACCTGTGTTGTATAATGAAAAGGTTATATTGCTGTTTAATGTACTGTGAAGATGTGAGTTGTTGAAAATAATATTATTTCTGCTGATGTTTACATTTTTATCAAAATCTTGGAATGCAACTGCAACAAAATCATTAAAAATTATTTTTCCATTTGATGTGTTTTCGAGGACAAAACTTGATGTATTGTATAATGTTGAGATGAAAAGTGGATATGTGGTGATACCATCAAATGTCTTTATCTCTGGAGAAGCGTTTAAGCCAGCTGAAATAACTAATGCAAATGGCTGTGAACCTTGTGCAATGTTATATGCTGAGATGTTTATTTTATAGCTTCCTGTCTGTGTATTGTTTGTATGAATGAGAACTTGCTCAACTGTGTTTCTGTCGTCAGAATAAGTGTTAAAAGGAAATGAAAAATCATTGCCATAAAACTCTGTTCCATTTGGTGATGTTACAATAATGTTGAGATCATTTACTAATGAAATTGCTGCATTTGATGTGCCTTTGTAATCTGTCCAGACTAAAGTTATCTTGATTGGAGCTGATGAGTTAATAACTGTAAAATTATAGACTGAAGATTGAGAAGTTGTTAATCCTGTATCATTTTCAATATAGGTAAGATATGCTGGCTCTTGAGGCATTAATGTGTTTGTCATGTTTACTCTGCCCCAACCAGTTGTATTGCTTGGAAACCCATAACCTATCTCTTGGGCACCATTAATCAATGCTGCTTTTAATAATGCTGCTGAAACATTGCTGTAGAATTTGTTGAGCATAAAATCCTGGCGTAATAATACAAGCATACCTGCTGCAGAGGGTGTTGCCATGCTTGTACCAGAACAATATGAGTAATAACTATTTGAAGGAAATGCTGAACTACATGATGGAGATGAAGAACTAATCACTGTTGATCTTGTTGAAACAACATTTGTACCAATAACTACAACATCTGGCTTTGTTCTGTTGTCTGCTGCAGGACCAAGACTACTTGTCGAGGAGATTAATGCAGGATTGCCTGAGCTTCTGCTACTTTGAAGATTGCCAATAGAGATTATATTCTTTGCAGTTGCTGGATAATTGACTGTATTTGTACCTGAAAGACCTGAGTTTCCTGCTGCAAAAACAAGTAGAATATCTTTTCTGTTCCACATAAAATCATCAACTGTTACTGCAAGTGATTCATATACATTTGTATCACCACCATAGCTATTGCTATGCACCCTAACACCATCTAAATACTGATCATGAAGAATTGTCTTGTATGTTGAAGTTGTCCCTAAATAAATTGAATGTGTACCATCATCATCTCCTGCTGCATAGAATGAAATGTTTGCTAAGTATGCCATTCCTTTAAATTGACCAGCTGATAATGTACCATTGCCAGCAGCTGAGCCTGTAACGTGAGTGCCATGACCGTTTTGATCATTTGGCGATGAACATGCTGCACCGCTCATTTGGCAAACTGAGTCATTTGTCTTAACATTAATAACACGATTATCAAAATCCAACAAAGTATCATTAAATACAGAAAGATTGTCAATGCCAGTGTCTAAACCAGTATCTAATATACCTATTATCTGATTTTTTCCATTAAGATTTAAGAAATTCCATACAGGAATTACCTCATGGTGTGTTGCTACTAAATCATTTAAGACATGCACTGGTGATGGCGTATCAATTATCTGAACTTCTTCAACTGCAGAAATCTGCTGAATATTTTCTATTGCTGTCTTTACTCTGATAACTTCATTATCAGAGTAAATTATTTTTGTACCACTTACTTTTTTTAATTCCTCGGCTATTGCTACTGCGTTTTCATTATCATATAAATAAAGATCGAGTGTTACTTTGTTATCTTTATCTGGAACAATCGCTGCAATTGTATCTGTGTTTATTTTATACTCTGGCTTGTAATTAATAATTGCTTTAACAAAATCAAATGAGCGTATTTTGTTTAAGTTTACTGCGGGTATTTTTACAATAAATGAAAACTGCGGGATGTACGAATAGAATTTGACGTCGTATGCCTGCAAAGCTTTTTTCCATGAATCTCTAACTGGAGCTGCAAATTGAAGAACATAGTATGACTCATTATAAAAGACTTCGCTTTGCTCGTCTTTTATTTGATCTATGTTCTGAAGCTGCTGTTTTTGCTGTTCTTTTTCTGATTCAGTAATTGTCTGCGACTTAAAATAGATATTTGTATCTGCTTTTTTGTATTCTTCTGGATGATAATCTGCAAGAGCTGTTTTGACTGAGTTATATTGATGTATTTCTTTTTTATATACAAAAGATAATGAAACAATGATAGTAATGAATAAGAGAACTACAACTATTGCTGCTAACCCAACTTTTTTCATTATAAAATCATTTACTGCATGAATGATTTTATATAGTTTTGTATTTTTCGAATTCGCTTTGCTCATTCAGAAAAATACACTTGTAAAGATTTATATACTAGTGGAAGCTAAAATTGATAGATGGAAGCAAAAGTTGCCATATTAGAACCTTTTTTTCAGAAACCAAGAGAGGCATTTCATATAAGAGAAGCTGCAAAACTTACAAGCATAAACCATACAACTGTCAGAAAATATCTGCAGGAGATGGTTAAAGAAGGGATATTAACAATCAAAGAGGATAAGTTATATGATATGTATATGGCAGCTGATTCTCCTGCATTTCGTAATATACATTTATATTATACTCTTGAAATAATACGAAAATCAAAGTTTCTTGCAGAAATTGAGAAAAATGATAAAGATGCAGCTGTTGTGCTTTCTGCTTTTACAGAATCTATAGAATTATGCATGATCTATCAGAAAAAGAAAGAATATCCTACTCAGGAATTAGAGAAAGCTTTTGGAAAGAATATTGCTGTACAATATTATGATATTAAAAAGCTGCAAAATTGTCTGAAAAAGGATGCATTGCTGTTTCAGAAAATTATTAATGGCATTGTTATCAATGGTAAGATTACAGTTACTGATTTTTTATGAACGGAGTGTAAAAAATATGAATAAGAAAGCAATTAAATTAACAAGCGAGGCATTGATTGAAGCAGTATTGATTACAATTGTAATCATAGCATTTGCCTTTTATATCAGCTCATTAAAAGAAGACACACTAATTGAAAAAACAGCAATTATCAGAGAATTGTCAATGCTTGCAAATACTGTACAAACAAGCCCACAGGATGTGATAGTGATATATAATAAAAATAATCTGAACAAATATCATTTTTCATTTAAGGAGAATTATGTACAGATTAAACAACAGGATTATGCAACTGTGCTGTATCCTTATTACACAGATATGATGCTTTTAATGATGCTGCAAGAGATTGATAAAAAAGAGCAAATTGTACTTTCAAGCTTCAAAGATAGTTTTGTTGTTTCTCCTGAAACAATTGTCGGCTTTGCTTCTCAGAGAGGATACAGTTTTAATCCTATAAGCGCAGGAGGTAATGGAGTTGTTCAGAACAATGGTCTACAGAAAAATGCACAATCAGCACTTAGCCTTATTAACTGCCCACTTGCAAAGTCAACAGCTGCATTGACTACAATTGTACTTGATGCTGGCAAAGGAGATTATGCTGCAATGCCTGATGAGAATGAGCAAGAGATTTTTGTGCTTGATACTGGTGCAGAGAATAAAGCATTAGGTATCAAGGAACATGAACTTACCATAAAAACAGCGATCATGCTTGAGACAGCACTGCGATTAAAGATTAAGAATGCATTTATCAAAAAAACAAGAACACAAAATGAAGATGAAAGTTTTACTTATTATGAAAGACTGCAAAGATTTAGTGCAGATGATAATCTTGTGATTAGCATTCGTATGTATCAGGCAGAAGAGAATGAAAACAAAATAATTTTGTATATCTTATCTGGAAAAAATGAGCTGCAGAACCAAAAGATTGCATGCCTGCTAATGAATGAACTACAAACAAAGGTATCAGGATTAACACATAAAGTTGAGATAAGATACTTGCCTAAAACTGATGATTATTACCCAATATTAGAAAAGAACAGCAAAGAAAATGATAATCTAGCTGTTTTATTAGAGCTTGGAAATATTAACAATAAAGACAATGCTTTGTACAGCCAACCAGATGCTACGGTGGATGCAATAGCTGCAGCAACTGCTGCATATAATGAGGATAGGTAAATGAAAAAAACAAAAATAACTCATTTTTTTTTACAAAAAAATAAAAAAAAAGGTTTTGCCTATTTTCAGATCATCTTTGCTTTTTACAGAGCGTTTGTGCTGATGCTTGTTGTATTATCAATCATAATGATAACGAAATTGTTTATCAAAGTAACATTTGATACACAAAAAGCAGAGATGGAACTGTTTAAAGAACAATTGTTATACTCTAAAGACGGAATTTCGCTGTATGACAGAGAAACGCAGCTGCTTTATCCAGGAGTTATTGATTATAACCTCTTAAAGAATAAAGCATTGTTTGAAAGCAAACTTCTGCAAGGATTTTATTTTAAAGATAAACCCCTTGTAGCTGCAAAGCTTGAATTTTCCCTTCCTACTGAAATTATTGAACTAACTGATCCTACTTATGAAATATTTGAACCAATATTTTATCATGAAGATTATTTTAAAGAGCTAGCTGTGCTTGCAAATACAAAGTTGATAGGAGCAGGAGGAGCAAAGATGATCAAACGAGAAACTCCTGTGTTAATTAAGAAAATTATTGTAGAAAATAATCTTGCAGTTGAAAAATATATTCCTGCATATCTGACAATCACGATTGTAAGTTCAAATAGTTGATCAGAAAATAATTGATGGTATGAAAAAGATGAATAAAAATAATCAGTTTAAAAATAGAATATCGAATAAAAAAGCTGCGACACCATCACAGATATTAATAGACTTTTGGGCAACATTGGTTATTGTAATCATCTTAGCAATATTCTTTTTTATCTTATATATATCACAAGACAATAGAGAGATTGCAATCAAAGCACAAGCAGCTGAGTTTGAGGTTAATGATGAATTACTCCATCTGCTGCAATATCCTGTTATTATTGACGGAAAGACGATGAGCTTTTCTGAAGCAATTGCTGTTTCTGTTCAGAAAGATGATTTTACTGAACTTGAACAAGCATTTGTCAAAGTAAAATCATTAATCCAAACAAGATTATATTTTCAATCTAATGGATGTATTGAAATAAATATTGAATATTCTGGTGGAAAAAGAACAATTCCTGCTACTATTAATTGTGAAGAATACAGCAAATATGAACGTAGTACTGAAAAGATATACAAAAGTAAGGTAGAAATACCATCTTTTGAAGGTGAAAGCATCAGTGTTACTTATTCAGCAAGTAAAATTACCAATGAAGTTAAACGGAAGTATGAATCATAAGTAGAATAATGAGTCATAAGTAAAATAATATATATGAATAATAGGTAGGAATAAACATGGAAATAGAAATCAGAGAAACAACAAAAAGAAGAAGAATAAACAAGAAATCACAGATATTCATGATGTTATTAGTCTTTGTTACTCTAACAACTATAATTTCTATCTATTTTGTACTTTCTGAAAAAAGAGCAAATGTTAAAAATGATTTTGGAAAAGAAAGCATGAATCTTATAAGTGGATATCAAGAAGAACAGAAATTACTGCATACAATCCAACTGCAAGCTAAATTTGCATATTATCAATCAGTATATGACCTTGGATTGTCTGGAGGAGTTGGGATTGAAAATAATTGCGGTAAATACAGAGGATTTATCAATTATTATAATGATCCTGAACTTCAGCAATGTTTACCTTTGACTCCAGAAAAAGAATTGGCTGCGCTGATGAATAAAGAGATGAGATTTGTTGAAGAAGGAATTGATGGAAACAAAGTAAGTGTATTTTATAATACTGAACTGAAAGATAATTATATAATTGGAAAGGCAAATGGATCAATTGCATATACATATGATAGTACAAATCAAGTATTAAATCTTGGTTCAATTGAAGTCAAACAATTATCTCCAGATGAATATGCACAGTTATACCATCCTAATACAATTGGAAGTCCAAGCGGCAGTGGTGTTAAACAATTTCCAACTTGCGATAAAACAGAAGATGTAATCATTGAGCTTTCTAATGAAAAAGAAAAGCCAGAAAACCAAGTGAATTATGGAAGAATATGGATTCCAGCTGAAGCTTTGTGCGGAGGAGAATTTCCATTGCTAATAATGCTGCACGGACATTCACGACCAGAAATTGCTTATATTGGAGAAAAGGCAGGATACCGTGTTGATAAAGATGTAAGGATATTAATAAACGAAAGGAAGATTTATCCTGTAATCCTTGCTGCACCTCTTGGAATAAAAACAACTAAAGGCACTCCTTGGCCAGCTGGACAATTAGATATTGACAAATATATTGCAAGAATACAAGAAGAAGTAAAAAAACATAATCCTAAAATTGCAATAAGCAAAGTTGGAATGACAGGACATAGTGCTGCAAATTGTTATACAAATACGGCATTACAATATTATCCCGCAAAATATAATTTTTATTTTGTTGGTTCTGCAGATGGAACATGCGGTAATTTTAAGAATGCAGTTGGAACTGATAATTATGCACAGGAGATCACACAAAAGATTGGAAAAAAGGATACAATATATGTTTTAATGCATCGCAATAGCGAGAGAGGAGACCAATCATCAGAAGCATTTATGACAGAAAACAGCGCTGATGATTCAGCTGATAGTATTGCAAAAGATAATTATGTTTCTGTTGTAAAGAAAAATAATAGGGAATATTATAGATATCTGCTAGACCCACAGAAATATAGACATGATACTGTACCAAAAATTATGATAATTGAGATTTTGCAGAGGTTTTTTACATTAGAAAAGGTTGGTAGCATTGCTCCTTATGCTGCTGTTTATCAGGATATACAATTAGGAAGTTTGGGATGTAAGAGAACACAATATAATATAAATAGTGAATCAATTGGTACACCTAATTGCGGTGCTTTGAAGAATGCAGTTTTGTTTGTAAGGAATACAGATTATTATAAATCTGATCACGACACTAAAAAAGCATATGCAACTGTTGAATTAGTTAATATTATTGAGGATATTGGCTGTGTGCTGACTGCAAAAAGTAACTATGGGCCGCAAGGAAAAGTTGCTGTTGGACAAACAAGCTATGAATATGGAGGAAAATTATATGCTCATTCGTCGCATCAGAGCGGAAGGGATGCCGATATTGGATTTTTCTTCAGAGATAAAAAACAGCAATTGGTTAGTATGCAGACTGTGATGGTTAATACAAAGACAAATGCTGTTGATCCACGTTTTGACTTAGAAGCTAATTGGCTGTTCGTAAGAGAATTTTTTAAACATGATTTAGCAGAGAGTATTTTTATTTATGGTGCATTAGAAGACGCACTTATTGCTTATGCAGAACAACATAATGAAGATAAATCATTGATTGAAAAAGCTAAACAAAAAATGGTTGGCGGGTATGAAGAATTAGGTCATGATCATAGAGATCATTATCATATCAGGATTAAATGCCCACACGGAGATAATTTATGTAAAACTAAATATAAGAAATGTGATAATTATTATATTGCTCAGGCGAAATGAAAATGAAAAAAAACAACCAGAAAAAAAGAATAAGCAGGCATATCACACTATTGTCAATTATACTTCTCTTCCCTATGACTCTGTTTTTATCTCATATTGTTTCTGCTGAACCACAACTGTTAATTAGCATTGATAATGATAATCATCTTGAAGATTTCCAAGTAATTGCAAACAATGATTATTATGGAGAAAAATATTATCCTTTGCTTGCTGAAGAATATGGTGAGGAGATTTTAGTAGAGCCTAAGAAATTTCATTATAGAGCAAGATTAAACAATGTAGAATTTTCTCAACTAAATAACAGATTTGCATTATCATTAAATCCGAAAACAACAACCATAAAAATATTTGATGATAATCTTGTTGTGAGTAATAATGATAATAATAAGAATGCAATTTTCATCAAACAAATCTCTTTCTGCAACAACAATAATATTTGTGAACCTTGCGAAGGTGTTGATTGTAATCTAATGGAATCTTCTTTGACGTGCAGTGATTGTAAAACAGGGGAGAAAGATTTAGTTTGTGATTTAATATATGATGGAATATGTGATCCGGATTGTGAAGATAAGGATAAAGACTGCAGCAGCTGCAATGAGAATGAAAATAATTGCTATGAATATAACGAAGAAACACAATGCTCTGAAGAATATAATGGAAAAACATGTTTTTTTGGAAAAAGCTGCGCTGAAGGAGATGGTGTAACAATTGGAGATACTTTGTGCTGTCCAAACAGTTATTGTATAACTTCTTTTTTTTCAATGAATGAAAAAAAAGAGATTGAGAAAACAGAAGAAAAACAAAATGAAGAAAAAGAGATACAATTTACAGATCAAACTGCAATAAATAAAAAACAATCATTTATTGTTTATTTTGTGCTTATTGGAGTGTTAATTGCTGCAGTATTATCATTATCCATCTATTTTATCAGAAAGCTGTACAAATCAAAAATGCTAGTGATTGAGATTCAACGATTGAAAAATATAAACAGATATAGTTATGCAGAGATTAAAGTATATCTAGAGAAGCAAGGATATAAAAAAGGAGATATTGATTTAGCAATACAACAACATTATCTGTATGATAAGAATGTTAAGAATCACTAATCGTGCTTTTTAACATTACTTTGAAAAAGGACCGAAAACATGAAATATAGCTTTGAGACAAATAGCTTCAAGACAAAAACAAGAAAAATACTGCAATTTTTGTTAGCTACTGCTTTCCTGCTATTATGTACTGCTTTTGCCATAGCAGATGATTTTAATTTTGCTGTAATTACAGATACAAATATTGGTATAGGAAGTATTGTATTAGCTAAACAAAGTGATGCAGTTGTCAGTTCTATTATTCATTCTCCACAAAAGATTGATTTTGTCATTCACTTAGGCAATATGGTTGCTGGAAGCAGCAGTACAACAGCAGAAGATGCTGAGAAGATGTGGCAGGAATATAATCAAAAAATTGTTTCACAACTTTCTGATAAACAAATAGGAATATTGCTTATCGCTAATCAACAAGACAAAGCAAATGTAGCATCAGAAAATAATTATATCAATATGTTTAAGTCAACAAAACATGATTTTGCATCCTCAGCAGCTGTAAAAGAGAATTACGCATTTGTGTATAAGGATAATTTATTTATTGTCTTACAATATGATAAGAATATTGACAAAAGCTGGCTGAAAGAGCAACTAGAAAAGAATTATCAAACAGTTGATCATGTGTTTGTATTCTCTGTAAATGAATTTGCTGCAATTGCAAAAGAAAAAACAGCTGCTATTAGCTGCAATAACTGCAATGAGCTATTTGCTGCACTTGACAGCTATAGCAATAAATATGGCAATAAAATAACCTTGTTTACATCATCATCTCAAGTATATTTTAAAGGAGATTACAAAGGATATGATGTTGTCTCTGTCGGAGCAATTGATGAACCACACACAATAATTGGTGTCAATGAACGGCAGAAAGCTGTGTATAGTGTTGTTGCTGTCAATGATAAGAATAAAATTATCTATGGTGTTGAAGAACCATTTGACCATTGGTTTTATGAATGCAGAAATCTGCCATTAATACAGCCAAAAGGATATGATAAATTTAATGGGATTATCACTGGATGCCAGCAGATTGAAGGAGAAAGTGAGGATGGAAAAGGAATCAATAAAAAATATGGTTTGACACAGTCACCATGCATTATTCCACCACAATTTGAGGGATATGAAGAATATACCAGAAAAAGAGGATTGAACATAAACAGCTTTAATGAAAAACATCCTGAATATGATGCAATTATATTAGAGGCATCACAGAAATTTAATGTACCTTTTGAATTGATCAAAGCAATCATAATGGAAGAATCTGGAGGAAATCCATTTCCATCAAAAGAATCTCTTGGTGGAAAAATATGCAATAAGAATGGATGCTTATGCAATGAACAAGGATATTGTGGATTGATGGGAACTGGATTAGATTATGTTTGCTTGACTCAAGCAGAATGTAATAAAGAAGCATTTATCAAAGGAAGTGTTAAAGACCAGATTTTTGCAGGAACAGCAATCCTTCAAAGAATAATAAAGAAAAAAAGCTGCAAACTTGATAATAAAAATCTGCTTGAAGATATTAATAACCCGCAATATATTATGCATTTATTTGGATGCTATGGAAAAGGTATTGCTGATAATAAAGAATATTGTGAAAGAGAAAAAAAGCCGTGCGGTTATCCTGTTTTCCTTCGCAGAGCAATGCAAAAAAACGGTAAACCTTTGGAAAAGATTACTCCAATAGATATTGCCACTGTAACAACAACTGCAAATGCTATTGTGCATAGTTACATAAAAGAGATCAAATTAGACCTATGTAAAAAAGGAGTTATCAATGATCAAATAACACATCCTATTAATCAGAATCTTATTGCAGTACAAGGCCAGTCCGCATTAGCTAAGGTAGGAGTAGCAAAAGGAGTTTCAACTGTGTATTATCTAACACCAAACTTTAGAATTCCTATTGATAATTCACTTAATGATTATAAAACAATACGAGAGGCAGCAACTCAGCTAGTAACTGAAATCAATGACTGCAGAAGCCATGGTAATAATGTTGAGAATTGTTTTAGTATAAGCATCAATAATCAAAAATATAAAACACTTGGAATTACAGCTGACAATCTACTATGTAAAGAGAATAAACTTGACAAATTCATCTATGATTCAATCGAGAATATGAAAACATGCTCTAAATTAATTAATAAAAAGTGCTCTATAAATATTCCTTTACAATATCCTGGGGATGCAAAACTTGATGAAAATGAAATTGCATTTGTTTTTTCATCAGCAGATGAAAAAACAACTCTTGTTTCTGTGTTTGTCAATAATATTCTATATACTACTGATAAAATAAGCGGAAGTTTGGCTTTGTTTGAAGACTTAATTGCACAACCTGAGTTTAAAGATGTAAAAAATGCAACAATATTATTGCAGTATGATAAATATCAATTTAAGAGAAGTATATTAGCATTTACTTTTGAAAATAAAAATACTAATCTTGATGAGAATAAAGAAGAGAATAAAGATTATAATTATCAGTTTGCTCTTCGAGACAAAATAATCTCATTTGTTTTTGATCAAGATAATAAATTGAGTTTCTTTAGTGATAAACTGACACAACCATATATTGCTTTTGCTGAAGCACAACAGCAAGAAATTGAAGAGCTACAAAATCTAAAGAAAGGATTTAAGTTATGCTATTTGAGCAGAAATACAATGTATGCAAATAGTATGTTTGATGCTACTGCTGAAGATACTGCTTATTATGAAAAGAATCTACGCTATCCTACAAGACTAAGAAATCTTGTGTACAGATTTGCACTGCTGTTTGATATTTCACAAGCAATTCCACATACAAGTATTGTTGTAAGTGATCTGCAAAAAGCAGAAAAAACTGTGCTTGTGAAGTTTAATAAACCTAGTACTCCTGTCAAATATTATACATTGTTTTTTTCTGCTGATAAAAATAGTTTAGAGCTGCCTACTAATGAATTGATGAAAAAAGATAGTGTTATGAAGATTATTCTTGATCCAAGCACAGCAAAAACAGCAAGCGTTGATGATTATACTTTGCCTGGAAATGAAATCATTGCTGGCAGATTGTATTATAATTTTATAGAGAATATGTATTTCATTGCAATTACTGTTGATGATGAATCCAAACAATATTATTTTGCTGTTGCTGGAATGAGTGTTAATAATAAAGAACCAAATAATGTTGATGCTGATCAAAAACTTGAGATTGTTGAAGGAAGTTCTGCTGATGACTTAGCACCAATGCCTCCTGAAGTTGTTGTAATTGAAGGAAATATTGCTGCAGATGAATATGAAGAACAAGAGGAAGAACAGGAGGAGATTAACAGTAATATTATAATTGCTGCTCCAATGCAAGGAAAGATTACAGCTGCTTTGGATAGTGTTATAGATAATAGCAATCCTAACTATCTGCTTACTGATTTAGATGGATATTTTGCTGTGATATATGAAAATAAAGCTGATGCTTCATTGAAGCTTACTAAAGAAAATTGTAATACTGAAAATAACTGCCAATTAGTCTCTGCTGTGCTGCCTGAAAATAAAGATAGATTTGAGATAGAATTTAATGGATTAAATGATGATACTAAATATATGGTTGTTGTGTATGCTGTTGATACTTCTGGAAATTATTTAGAGATTGCTAAATAAGAATTGATAAAGCAACTAGAATCTGAATATTACAATAAACATGTGTTTTGAATAACATAATAAAAAACTCCCTTCGGTCGTTTTTTATCAGTAAAATGAGCGAAGCGTGATTTCTTATATTCTTATCTTATAGATTAGTAATTGAAGGCATATTAGGGATATTGTTTGGCATAGATTGTAATTCTTTTTCGAGCTTTTTCATCTCATCCTCAGGATTAATATCTGTGAAAACAAAATTGCTGATAAATTCCAGACGATCAAACATCATGTTCTTTGAGGTTTTGCCTACCACTTTAATCATCTCACCCAGCAGATCATTCTTTACTTTTGCAAATGATTCAGGAGATTCTTTGAATAAAAGAATCTCCTCTTCCTCTTTTTTGAGAAGCTTTTTTACCTGATTTTTAAAAAAAACAACCCTGATATTATCTGTACCATCATCAAGGAAAAGATTAACAACATAGGAATACCCGTGCTGTACTGTACCATGTTCATTACAGACAAAACCAGATTCTTTTGCTGAAACTTTTTTGCCACAATTAGGACATATCTCAAAAAACTTTATATCAAACACCTGTACAATAGTACCAACCAACTCAATATTTGTTTCATTTTCTTTTAGATCATGTATCCTTTTCCTTGTAAAATCATACTTCTTTTGCTGCTGCTGCGAAAGCTGAGCAACTGCCACATTTGGTGGATTGATAAAAAGCTTGCTTTTTTCATTGAGATGCAGTTCTTTAAAGCCATTGTTCTCTTTAATATAACCTGAAAGCAATTTGATTACATCATTTTCCTTAAGAACATCAAAGTCTTTTGTAAGAGCATGCCAAAGAACTACTCTTATCTGACCTGTTTCATCTGCTGCAAGAAAACTTGCAACTTTGCCTTGTATCTCTCCTCTTTGGAATTCCCTTAAAGTATATTTCTTTGCTACACGAGCATTTAATTCAATGTTACGCATACCTGCAACAAGATCTTTTATCTTGATTGCGCCAGATGCTTGAACTAGACGTATACCTAAGTCATTTGCAACAATATGTGCAGCACCTTCTTCAGAAATTAAACCAGCCAATTGTGTCATCTTTTGCTTGATTTTTTCACGAATCTCATCTTCTGAAAGCTGTGATTTTTCCTTAATCTTTTCAATAATTGTATGTAAAGGCATCGATGTCATAGTAAAGCACTTTTTCAAATTTATTTCAATTGTATAAAAGTAGAATTCTTGGAATGTTTATATAGTTTATTAATTTTGAGCAAGAGCCATAATTTGGTAAGACAAATTAATTTTGAGCAAGAGCCATAATTTGGTAAGACAAATTAATTTACGGCTTCTTCAACTTCTGCTTTTATATGATGTACTATTTGTTTTAGGTGCTGGCAAAGCTGCAATGCCTGCTCAGTATCATCCTGCTTATTAGCTTCAATTTCCTGGATTAATGCATTAGACTGCTTGAGCTTTGCCATGAGATCGTCTTTGTTAAGAGATTTCTTATCATAGATTGCAGCAATCTCGTCATATTGCTTTGAAATTGCTGCGAGCATTGCATTTGCTTCATCAAGAACATCATCAATATCTGATGCTAATAACTTTCTTACTTTCTTTTCCTCTTGCTCTGCTTTTTTATAGTCTTCTTTTTTTATCTGTTTTTTTATTATATCATCTTCTTTTTCATACTGAGAATTGTTTTTTGCAAGATTCTCATCTTTCTCCTGCTTTTCTAATTTTTTTAAACGTTCTTCTTCCTCTTTGAGCTTCTCTTTTTTACTGAATATGCTGAAAATGCCCATATTGAAGATACCCTTATATTTCTATCTAATTAAATAATATCTATTCTTGACAAATAAGTATGATATTAATCCATAGAGTATAATTATCATCAATTGAGTTATCAAGAAAAGGTTTGCTATCTGATCAATTGAAAGCAGAGCTGAAAATGACTGCAAGTAATAGTGCTTTATATTGAATATAACTTCATTCTTTAATATAAAATAACTTATTAATGAAAGGATAGTATTTATTCCTAGAACAATAAAAAGATAATTTGCAAAATAAGCTAGTTTATTTTTTTGCAATATCAAATAAATGGAAATTAATAATAATGCTGTTAAAACATAAATAATCGCTGAAGCTGTGAATCCTTTATAAAAGATAATTCCAGCAAAAATGAAAAAAGGGGATCTTAATAGATGAAGAAAGATTATAACTGCTATGAAAAGCAAAAATATCAATAATTTTGTTTCTTTGGGAATCTTTTTATCTGAATTGAATAATTTCATCATATAATCATATATTTATCCTGCTCTTTTTTAATCTTTTGCTCTTCTATCAACTTTTCAAGGAAAAATGTTATCTGACTTTGCGGAACACCTAAAGCAAGTTCTAACTCATCAATTGTCTTTGGAGCATTTCTTAACTCTATCTTTATGAAATTCCTTAGAAGAATTGTGAGATTTTTCTTAAACAATTCATTCTCAACCTTGTATTTCTTATAAAGCATGTCTAAGGTATGCAGTTTTGTGAGAATCTCATTAAAGAAACTTGTTACATCACGAGCCTGGAAAGCAAGCTCTTCTGGCTCAACAACTTCAACAGAAGCAGGCATATAATCATAACAAAACCAGATTAATTTGTCTAGTTTTTCAACTTTTAATTCTAGCTCGACAAAAGTTGAATACAGCTCATCTTTAAGTATAGGCTCCTCATATTTTTCTGAAACTACTGTAATCTCTTTTTCAGTCTTTAACCTATCAATATAACCATGCAATGTTTCCATCAAATGTTCTTTAGGATTGCCTAACATCTCAATGATTGCACGTACAATAATGGTTTGTTTTGCCATAGCCGTAAGAAAAATGCTTTGTTTAAAAAGGTAATTGTTTTTTGTAATAACTGAAAAAAACAACTGCAATGATTATTACAAATAAAATAAGAATATAAGGTATTACTGCTGAGATCTTCTTTGTTTTTGATTGATAGATGATTGTATTGTTTTGTATTTGTAAATCTATGTCTTTTTTATCTATTGAACTATCTGTTGGTTTTATATAATTTTCAGCAGGATTAGATGGATTATTATCAATAATAACAGACAACTTCTGCTTTTTTTCAGGCTCTGTTATCTTTTTAGTTGAAATGTTTTTTGCAGAAAGTTTTTCTTTGGGATTATTCTGCGGAAGAAATTGTTGAACATTGTCTTTATCTTTATCAGTTAGTTTTTTTATAGCTGGTTCATTTTTTGTTTTGCTTTTTTCTGTTATTGGATTGCTGGCTACTTCATCTTTAGTGATTTTTGCGCGTAATGCTTCTGTATCTATGATTATAGGAAGCAACACAGTGATTCCGCAGCCAGATATAACAAATGTAAAACTGCTTTGAGATTGAGCTGCTTTGTTTTTCTTAATATCATCCCATGTGATAGAAATATTCAATTGGTGGGAAACTACTATATTCTTACCACGAATATGAATTGTCTGTTTTTTCTTGATTACCTTATTGTTAATATCAGCAATATAATAATAAAACGCATATTTGGTTGTATTGAATTTTGTAATGGTTGTATTTACTGCGAATGTACAATTATCAGAGATGTCATTGAATTTACAATGCTGCTGTTCTTTATTATTTATCTCTATAGTACATAAAACAGTATTGGTAATATTTTCATCAGTTTCATCAATAGCTGCAATTACAAGGCTTGAAGAGAATATTATGCTTGAAATCATAACTAAAATAAATATAAACATTGATATAATCATTGACAGCATTATCGGCTTTTCCATAAAATTATTATGCCATTTTTCTTAAAAAGTGTTTCCTAGAAAAATAGAGAAGATTTTCGGAGCTATTGGAGAGATATCCGGAAATAATGAAAAAAAGAAGGATTTATTCCAATTCTTTGTATTTTCCTTTGTATTTATCGAAATATATTGGGTGGGTTTCTATAAACTGGCGAAAACCTGGCGGCAGCTGCTCATCTTTTTCAAGATCTTTGCAAACAATTTTTGTACCATCTAGATATTTTCCTTCATTAATCCACTTTATGGTACTGTTGTATAAAGAATTGTCAGTATTCAACTCAGGTTTTACAAACCAGCCGCCTGTTTCAATATTGCGCTTAAAGATTGCAAAATCTGAATAGATATACTCTCCACTATCTGGCGGAGGATTTGAGAAATAGATGAAACCATCTTTTATGTATTGTATTTTTTTACTAACAATATCGCATTGTTTTAAAGAAGAAGGTAATTTTGTAGTTTGTGTAGAAATGTAATTATAACCAACTACAGATACTACAATAATTGCAATAAGCAATACTAACACAAAGATTTTTTTCATGATTATGCACCTTAGAATTGATTGGAGTATTGATTATTTTATAAAGATTATGGAACTATTTGCGAATTGTACTAAGAAGATTATGAGGTATCATAAAAGATCATTCCTCCAAACCAAGACATTTCACTATCTCATGCTTGCATTTATTACACTGAGAAACAAAATATTCCACATCACCTGAAAAACGAGAGCCTTTGTTTTCAAGTATCCCATCACATTTCGGGCATTTCTTTTTTATTTCAAGATCCATATGAAATGGGAATAATCGTGTATTAATAAATATTTTGCATTATCTTAATATACATACAAAGATATTTAAATATAAAAAACTATTTATGAGATATATTTAAAAATTGAGCATTTATTTAGAACATTTATCAAAAAAGAGGTCATTATGAGCACACTAATCATCATATTACTTTGTCTGTTTTTGGCATATATATTCTCTAATCTATGCAGACATCTAAATATACCTAGAGTAATCGGACAGATTGCAGTAGGTTTACTGCTTGGAATACCTGTTATAAAAACAATGATGTTTGATAATACTTCACTTTCAATGATTGAAAGTTTAGCACAAATTGGGGTAATATTATTGTTCTTTTTCATTGGATTGGAGATTGATATGGGTATCTTTAAAAGAGATTTTAAGGAAGCAAGCTATATCTCCTTGTTTAATACAACACTTCCATTACTGCTTGGTTTTGTTGTGTGTAACTTTCTGCTCGGTTTTTCTGTAACTGCAAGCTTAGTTATAGCGATATCATTATCTGTCAGCGCACAAAGTGTCAGTATTGATTTTCTTGAAGAATTACGACTATTGAAAACAAGAATAGGAAATCTTATAATTACAGGCGGAGCTGTTGATGATATCTTTGAGCTTTTGTTAATCAGTATTGTTTTTTTGTTTATTGAAGGAACAACTTCACAATATGGGTTTCTCAAGCTGATAGTTGAATTATTTATATTTACAATAATAATCCTTATCTTTAAGATATATGTTATTCCAATGATTCTTCATTCTGCAGAAAGCGAGAAATCAACTGCTACATTGTTTATGGGAGCTTTGATAATTGTATTATTAATGGCAGCATTAGCTGAATTTCTTCATGTCGGTGCATTGGTTGGAGCATTGTTTGCTGGACTGACTGTCAGAAGAATCCTATTAGATGGCAAAGATAAAAAACCATGGGAAGAACATTTGATTTCTAATACTATCCATATTATCGCATTTGGATTTCTCGTACCTATGTTTTTTATCTGGATTGGATTAACAACAGATGTTCCATCAATTATTGATAATATCTGGTTAGCAATAATATTCTTTGCAATTGCCTGTGTTGGAACAATAGGCGGCACAATACTTGGAGTAATGCGCGCAAAAGGAAGCTTTAATGAAGGATTATTAATTGGAATTGGACTAAACCCAAAAGGAGATGTTGAATTAGTACTTGCTGCGTTTGCATTGCAAGCTGGAATCATCTCAAAAGGTGTGTTTTCAGCATTGGTATTAATGGCAATTGCTACTACGCTGATTTCACCTGTTTTATTCCGCTATATAATTATGAAAGAGCATATATTAAAGAAGATTAAAGCAGGATTGAAATTGTAAAATGCTGATACCTACTAACGCTAAAAAAGTATTCTCCTGATATTACTTTAATGTCTGGCAGTGGAAGCAAGTTTTGATGAATTTCTACAGCTATGCAGGAATCCAGCGTTTGCTGCACCTAATAAATTAATATTTAGGATGTATGAATGTTTAATTGATAAGAAGAAGAAAGAAGAATTTAGAAAAAAGATATTTGGATAGTGTATTTGAATAAAAGATTTAAAAAATTCAGCCTGTCCCACAATTCGTAAGATATAAATACTTGTTCTCGTCAGTAAATTGATAGTTTCTCGTCGTTAGAAGAGGTGATTATTGTGGCATATAAAC
>JAGVYW010000026.1 GCA_018303075.1 Candidatus Woesearchaeota archaeon
TTAAGAGAATAGAAAGTTTGTGTTATTTAAAAAGATTCTTAAGAGAAAACAAAAAATAGTACATTTTTTATATTAGTAAGTATTACCTTTATTTATTCTTATGTGGGGTGAGAATATGAAAGAAGATGAACAAAGATTACATCATCTATTAGATGATATATCTTTGCGGCTTTATACAAATGGTATTGCGCATGTGGTTGGAGAATTTACTAAGCATAAAAAAATAGATCCTAAACCAGAAGAATCTTTGCGGCTTTATACAAATGGTATTGCACATGTGGTTGGAGAATTTATTAAGCATAAAAAAATAGATCCTAAACCAGAAGACGATACAAAAATCTTTCTTACAGGTATTCCTTCTAAAGTATTACTTGATTCTGTTCACTTTGCATTAGGCAGCAAAGATATTGCAATTACTGACGTTAGAAGAGTTACGCCATCAAGTTTAACAGAAATAGCTTTAAGTTATGTTGGAGAGCAGATTCATATAGATGGTAGTAATACAGAAGTTACACTCATTTCAGTATTGAATCCACCTTCAAGTATACCAACGCTTTTTGTAAGGCGAGAGAGACATGTTTTTACAATAACAGCAAATCAAGCTACTTTTGACTACCTTACACCTAATGATCTTAACTCTAGAGATATAACATTATCATCTGGCTTAGAAATAAAATTATCTGATACTTTACCAGCAAACACTAAAGCACAAATTTCTTATTTGGTTGAAGGGATACAAGTAAATCCATGCTATAGGATTACTTTGGTTGATGATAGTCTAAGAATTGCTGCAGAAGTATCAATAAATAATAATACAGGAAAATCTTTTTCTGGTGTTGATGTTACTGTTGTTCCAGGTGAAGTAACTAAATCATACGATTCAGGAATGCGTTTTCTAGGGGAGAATGCTCCAGTTATGAGAAGAGTTGTTGCTCCAGGAGTTGAACGAGAAGAATCAGGTGGACAAATATCATACAGATTAGGAAAGAGAGATGTTTCTAATGGTGAATCTAAGTTTACTTTATTCACAACAACTGAAGCAATTGATTATTCAGTTAAATATTTTGCAACATTAAATAGAGAAAGACCTAATGTAGGTTCATGGCTAGAATTTAAAGCTCCAGAAACATTGCCAGGAGGAAGTGTTGCAGTATATAAAGAAAGAGTTTCAGCAGAATCGACAGAGCTTACTTATGAAGGTGGAACTAATATTGATACAACTCAAAGAGATGAAATGATAAGTATTCCTTTAAATAAACCAGATACTTTAGAAGTTATGGTAAAGAAGGGTCATAGAGAGACTGATAAAGTTGATAATAGTAGTGATGTGTATGCAACAATACAAGATTATACTGTAACAATTACTAATACGGGAAATACAGCAGCTACATTAACTCTTAGTTTAGATCTTGATCAGTATGCATCATTATTAAAGTCAAATATCACACATGAAGAAAAAGAAGAATACCACCTTGGAAGAAAGTGGAATAAGTGGAATATTACAGTACCTTCTGATGAAAAAGTAAAATTAGAATATACTGTTTTAGAGAACCATTATAAGCAGGTTCCATTAACAAGAGAAGAAGTAATTAGGAAAATTAAATAGATGATTTTCGATTTTTTCAATTAAATTTTTAAATAACTTAATTATCTAAAAACCTAAAATGAAAGTTTTTGCAGATCTTCATATTCATTCAAAATATGCGCGAGCATGCAGCAAGGATTCTAATTTAGAAAATTTAGAGAAGAATTCTTTGATAAAAGGTCTTGGTTTAGTCGGTACTGGTGATTTTACGCATCCAATCTGGCAACAAGAAATGAAGCAAAAGCTTGAAGAAGTTAGAACTGGAATCTTTACACTTAAGAATACAAAAACTCCACAAATTAATTTTATGCTGCAGACAGAAATTTCTTTAATCTATTCTCAAGACGGAAAAGGAAGAAGGGTGCATAATATTGTTTTTGCGCCGAGCTTTGAAGTTGTTGATAAAATTACTGAAACACTGCTGAAGTTTGGCAGAGTTGATTATGATGGAAGACCAATCTTTAAGATACCTTGTCCTGATTTTGTTGAGATGTTTAGGAAGATTTCACCTGATATTGAAATAATTCCAGCGCATTGCTTATTGCCAGATCAATACATCCATACAAATAGTTCATCGAAGAAAATAAATGATTTAAAAAAAGGAGAAAATGTGCTGACACATATGGGTGAATTTAAAAAAGTTAGCAACATATTCTCAAGAACATATCATGGTAAAATCTTTCATATAATTCCATGGTATTTTAATGAGGGAATATATGTAACACCCGAACATCCATTTTATGTAATTAAAACAGATAAAAATTGTTCTTGGACTAGAAATTTAGTATGCAAACCGACTAAAAGCCATAAGCGAATTTGTTATACAAAAGCTTATGTTAACTACAAAAACGAATGGAAATCTGCCGAACAATTAGAAAAAGGAGATATAATAGTTTATCCTAAAATTAAAGAGATTAAAGATAAAACTGAAATTTCTATAAAAAAATTATTAATAAAGATAACACCAGATTTTTGTAGATTAATAGGATATTATCTAGCTGAAGGCTATACAAATAATAGAGATGCTTTTTGCTTCACTTTCAACAATAATGAAAGAGAGTATATAGAAGATGTAAAACAATTAGTTTTGTCAATATTTGGAATAAAAGCAAAAGAAGGTAAAACTAAAGGAGACATAATTTTTTATTCCAAATCTATTTATCCTATCTTTCAAGAATTATTCTATGAAAAAAAACCATTTAACGCTTCTAATAAAATAATCCCTAGTTGGATGTTAACGCTTCCATTTAAGAAACAAAAAGAACTATTACGTGGATGGTGGCGTGGAGATAAAGGTTACACTACTTCAAGATCTCTTGCAAATCAAATGAAATCAATATGCCTACGTATGAATATTATTCCAAGTATTAGAATAGATTCAATAGAAAAATATCAGAAAAGAGGCAATCATTTTATTGGAAAAAGAGATATTAAACACGGATGGTTTGATAATGATTATATTTATATTCCAATTAGAAAAATAGTAACATCTAATTATAAAGGGATAGTATACAATCTAGAGGTTAAAGATCATAATTCCTATGTTGCTGAAGCGGCTACAGTCCATAATTGCTGGACTCCTTGGTTTAGTCTGTTTGGTTCAAATTCTGGATTTAATTCAGTCAAAGATTGCTTTCATGATCAAACAAAATATATCAATGCTATTGAAACTGGACTTAGTAGCGACCCTTCAATGAACTGGCGTCTTTCTCAGCTTGACAAGATAAATTTAGTTTCCTTTTCGGATCCGCACAGCTTTTGGCCTTGGCGATTAGGAAGAGAAGCAACAATCTTTGAGATGAAAGAGAATTACTCTTATCATGATGTAATCAATGCAATCAGAGATCATGAGCATGAAGATAAGAATGGATTAAAAGGCACTATTGAAGTTGATCCAAACTATGGCAAGTATCATTTTGACGGTCACAGAAATTGCGGAGTTTCTTTTTCTCCTGAGCAGGCAAACAAAATGAATAAGATCTGCCCAAAATGCAAGCAGCATCTTACTATCGGAGTAATGAACAGGGTTGAAGAACTAGCTGACAGACCTACGGGGTTTAAACCAAAAGGTGCTTTGCCTTATTATTCATTATTGCCTTTATCTGAGATAATATGCACTGTCATGGATAAAAAAGTAGAACATAAAACAGTTGCAGAAGAATATTATAAACTTATCAATCAATTTGGCAATGAATTTACTGCTTTGATGGATACTCCTGAAGAACAATTGCTTGATGTCAGCACAAAAGAGATTGTTACTGCAATCTTGAAAAATAGAAACGGAGAGATTGAAGTTATCCCAGGCTATGATGGACTTTATGGCATTCCGATCATTGATCAATCAAAAACAGAATATTATTTGAAGAAACGTGAAGAAGATGCTTTGAAAGAAGCTGCGAAAGAGAAGCGTTTGACTGAGAAAAAGGATCTTGAAAGAGAAGAGAAGATGAAAGAGAAAACTGGGAAGAAAGAATTGAGTAAAAAAAGTGTTAAAGAGAAAGAGAGTGTGGTGCAGAAAGGGTTGGGGAGTTGGTATTAACTCATTCTATTTTTCTTCCACATCCTCATGCTCAATGAATTACTGACAACACTAACACTCGAAAATGCCATTGCTGCTCCTGCTATTGCTGGATTCAATAGCCAGCCTGTAAATGGATAAAATACTCCTGCTGCTAATGGAATGCCAACAACATTGTATGCAAATGCCCAGAATAGATTCTGTTTGATCTTCTTCATCGTGTATTTGCTTAAGTCTAATGCGTGAACAACATCGCGCAAATCATTTTTCATCAATACAATGTCTCCTGATTCAATCGCTACATCTGTTCCTGAGCCAATTGCAATACCAATATCTGCTTGTGTCAATGCAGGAGCATCATTAATGCCATCGCCAACCATTGCAACTTTCTTGCCTTTTGCCTGTAGTTTTTTGACTTCTTCTGCTTTTTGCGCCGGCAATACTTCAGCTAATACATGATCAATACCAACCTGCTTTGCGATTGCTTCTGCTGTTCTTTTATTATCTCCTGTTACCATATATGTTTTGATCCCTTGCTGATGCAATTGCATAATCGCTTCTTTTGCATGTTGTTTTACTGTATCAGCAACTGCAATCAATCCAAGTATTTTTTTGTTTGCTGATAATATCATAACTGTTTTTCCTTCTAGCTCTAATGTTTGCATTTGTGTATTGATTGAAGAAAATCCTTTGCTACCTTCAAACAATTTTCTACTGCCAAACAAGATCTTTTTCCCAGAGAGTGTTGCGCCAACGCCTTTTCCAGGAATTGCATAGAATTGTTTAACTGCTTGAATCACAATTTTCTCTTCTTTTGCTTTGTTCACAATAGCTTCTGCTAATGGATGTTCTGAACTTTTCTCGACAGCAGAAGCATATTTTAAGATTTCATTCTCAGAACTTTTGTTCAGCGGAATAATCTCAGTCACTATTGGTTTTCCTTCAGTGATTGTTCCAGTTTTATCAAAGATGATCCTGTTCACTTTCTGCGCTGTTTCTAATGATTTTGCGTTCTTAAATAATATTCCTGATTTTGCTCCTAATCCAGTGCCGACCATAATTGCTGTAGGTGTTGCTAATCCTAAACTGCAAGGACAAGCAATGATCAATACTGCAATAAAAGCTGTCAATGCAAATACAAATCCATTGCCTACGAAATACCATATAAGAAATGTAATTACAGCTATAATCACAACAGCAGGAACAAAATAGCCTGAGATATTATCAGCTAATCTTTGGATTGGCGCTTTGCTTCCTTGCGCTTCTTCAACAAGTTTAATTATCTGCGCTAATGCGGTATCACTGCCAATCTTTGTTGCTTTGAATGTAAAGCTTCCATGTTTATTGATTGTTCCTCCAATAACTTTTGAATCTTTTATCTTTTCAACAGGAATGCTTTCACCTGTGATCATTGATTCATCAACTGAAGAGTTTCCTGAAACAACAATACCATCAACTGGAATCTTTTGGCCAGGTTTGACAAGAACAATATCATCTACTTCAACTTGGTCAATCGGCAGTTCTATCTCTTTTTTGTTTCTGATGACGACAGCAGTTTTTGGCTGCAATCCTATCAATTTTTTTATTGCTTCTGATGTCTTTCCTTTTGCAATTGCCTCTAATAGTTTTCCAAGCAAGATAAATGCAATCAAAAATGCTGCAATCTCATAATATAATGTTGGCGTTGCAAAAATACTATAACCTAGCCATAGGTCAATTGAAACGATTAGACTATACAAAAATGCAGCTCCTGTCCCAATTGCAATTAAACTGTCCATATTTGGCTGCTTGTTCATCACTGCGCGAAATCCAGAACTAAAAAATTGGTTGCCTGCAACGATTACTGGAACTGTCAATAATAATTCTATGATTGAGAGATATTTCATCTCCATAAACAATTCAGGTAATGGCAGCCCTATCATATCCCCCATGACAATATATAAAAGAGGCAGACTGAATACTATTGATATCCAAAACTTTGTCTTTAATGTTTTGATCTCAGTTTCTCTTTCTGCTTTTTCTCTATCTTTACCATCAGCAATATATGCTTTATACCCTAATGCTTCTACTTTCTTCTGCATATCTTTGATAGATACTTTCTTTTCATCATATTCAACATACGCTTTTTCAGCTGCATAATTGACTGATGCTTTGCTCATCCCTGCTAATTTCATCAGATTCTTTTCAATCAATGTCTGACATGATGCGCAATGCATGCCTTTTATCTTTAGTATTTTTTTTTCCATGATAAAAAACCTCCGTTGTCGGTTTTTTAAGACCTTAATCTCTCTTTTATAATCTCTCCCATATAATATGATTGTGAACGAAGCGAACAACATATCATATTTTGATATATCAGAAAATGACAAAGTATATAAATCTTGTGGTTTTAGGTTCAATTATGGCTGTTAAAATCACGAATTTGGTTAAGTTCCATACCTTATTATTATTAGCTGAAAAACCGAAGCATGGCTATGATATTATTAAGGAATTAGAGCAGAATATGGAACGTAAAATCAGTGCTGGACAAATTTATCCTTTTTTAAAGGAGTTAAAGGGCAATAATTACATTGATTTTAAAGAAGAGGAAGAACGAGAGAAGAAAGTCTACTATTTAACTACAGAAGGAAAGAAGTTTGTCAAAGGAATGTTTTCTCGTTTTGGAGACTTAATCCATCATGCAATCTCTAATGAATTAACAAAATGCAGCCATTGTAGTTGTGAGATATATAAAGGAGGAGTTAAACATAAGATTAATAACAAGCAATTAGATTTTTGCTGTATGTCTTGTGCAAATTCATATAAGAAAAGTGGTTGTTGTTAGCTTATGCAAAACGAATACCACTTATCAGACTTATCTTCGTATAACTCGGTAAGTATTAATTAGTGGTTCTTGACGCATAACTATTAAATATAAGTCTTGTCTACTAAATATCTGGTGGTGCCAATGAAACATGACAATACATTTCTTATTGTTGTTTTGAGCATTTTCTTAGTATTCTTGTTGTTCAGCTTTAGTTTTGGTTATGGCATGATGGGAAGTATGATGTCATTTGGATTTTTTATTATTGGTCTGCCATTGCTGATTGTAGTTTTGCTCTTTCTCTATCTCATACAACAAAAACGTTAATGATAAAACTCATTGTGAGCAAAACGAAGAAGAATTTTATTCCATAAACTTTAAATAGAGTGTTTCAATACCAACAAACTAATCATATGATTAAATAAAAAAATATTGAAAAATGATAATTTTTCAAAAATAAAAACTCGAGGTGGGTATATTGGATGAAAATAATCAGCAAATGCCAACAGATGCAGCTCAAACAGGGAATGATGCTGTAAAAGTTGAGAAAGTAGAGTCTTCTTCAGTAAGTGCAAGCAGCGCAGATGAAACAAAACCATTATTTGTAGTAACAAAAAATAATATATGGAAAATAAGTTCAGGTATTTTAGCAATATTTCTTGTTGTTGCATTAGTATTTTTATTTAAATCTGGCAGCGACATTCCTACAGGCGCAGTAGTGCAGCAGCCAAGCGCAGCTGCTCAGCCTTCTGTTGCAAATCCTACAGCTGCACCAGTGCAAGGACAAGTACAAGGACCAGCTTTGCAAGTTTCTGTAGATGATGATCCAGTAAAAGGAGACAAAAATGCAAAGGTTACCATTGTTGAATTCTCAGATTACCAATGTCCGTTCTGTGGAAGATTTTTTCGAGATACTTTGCCGCAGATTGAAGAACAATATGTGAGAACAGGCAAAATAAAGATGGTATTTCGAGATTTTCCATTGAGCTTTCATGAAAATGCGCAAAAAGCAGGAGAAGCAGCAGAATGCGCAGAAGATCAGGATAAATACTGGGAAATGCATGACAAATTGTTTCAGAATCAACAGAAATTAGCTGTTACTGATTTAAAGCAGTATGCTACGGATTTGAAACTTGATACAAAAAAATTCAATGATTGTCTTGATTCAAGTAAGCACAAAGCAGAAGTGCAGAAAGATATGGCTGATGGTTCAAGTTATGGTGTATCAGGTACTCCTGCGTTTTTTATAAATGGCAGAAAATTAGTTGGAGCACAACCATTTTCTGCATTTAAATCTATAATTGATGCTGAGTTGGATAAATAAGATTGATTATTTTTTATTGTTTTTTTCTAGTTAACTTTTAAATATAACTTATTTGCTTTTATTTTTTGTCAAGAACCACTGGTCAATTGACCATTGGTGGAATTCGTCTTGTTTCAAAATTGTGGAGGAATGAACAATGGTAGGATATGAAGATGGACAAAAAGTAGATATTGTAAAAGCAGTATTTGGTGGAAATGAACCAATAAGAGCTAGGTATCATGTAGGTGATATTGGTTGCTCAGTATTAAGAGGTTATTTAGACGCAGATAGAGCAGGAATTCTAGAACAAACAAATGCACCTTCTCAAAGAGGAATACTTGAATTGTATGCTGATAAACGTTTTAAAAAAGGTGCCTTTCAAGTTGGTGCAGCGCTGGTTGTTCCAGCACGACTTAATTCACCAAGAATACATAATGCTGAATTATATGAAGCAGAATCAGTTGATGGTAAAGTTAGAGTAGATCTTAAGGATGGAATTCTCTATGCAAAAGCTGATGTTCCGGGAAATATTGAAAGAACAGCAAAAAGATTTGGATTGGAATATAGAATAGTTTAATTGTCTGTTTTTATTTCTCTTTTTACTTAGTTTTTTCTTTAATAACAATATATTTATTAATCATAGATTCTTTTTTAATCAATTATGCAACAAAGATTATTTCCAAAAGTATGTGTTGGTGTAATTATTCATAATAATGAAAACAAAATATTTCTTGCGCAATCATATAAATGGCAAGATTCTTGGTGTGTTCCAGGCGGGCATCTTGAATGTGGAGAAACATTAGAGCAATGTGCTAAAAGAGAGATTAAAGAAGAAACTAATCTAGAGATTGAACAATTAGAATTGGTTTGCATATAAGAAGCTATATTTTCAAGTGAATTTCATGAAAAAAGACATTTTATATTCTTTGATTATTGTGCTAAACTAAAATCAGGCAATATTAAACTTAATGATGAATTGAAAAATTCGTTGTGGATTAATCCAAAAGAAGCTTTGAAATTGAATCTGAATTCTTTTACTAAAAAACTTATTGGAGAGTTTGTTAAAAAGAAACGTTTATAATCTAATTCTTGATTTTAGTTATAAAATGCTTCAATTAAAAGTAATCACAGACTCAAAAGAACAATTAATATATCGAAATAAGCAATTCTTTACTAAGTTAAGTACTAGTTATGATAATAAGCTATTCTCTTATTGGTTGTATTCAATGCAAAAACATGCAATTAAACAGATTCTTAGAGATAAGAAA
>JAGVYW010000027.1 GCA_018303075.1 Candidatus Woesearchaeota archaeon
TAGTTTATTATATGGCGATAATAATGAGCGAACTAACTACAATCCAATTAAACAAAGAAGTTGTAGAAAAACTAAAAGATATAAAGGATTACCCTAGACAAACATATAATGAATTATTAGTTAAACTTGTTAATGTTTTCAATGTAGTAAAGAAAAAAAACAGTTACGACGAATTTCTGCATAAGATTCAACAGCCAAAGATGAAAGAGATTTGGGATAATAAAGATGATGAGGATTGGGAAGATGCATAAACTTGGCGATGTAATTTTGGCACATGTTCAATTCACAGATACATTTGAGAGCAAAAAAAGACCTGCAGTTGTATTATTTGAAGAATTAGGGAATATTATAGTTGCTGGAATTACAAGCAATGTTAATATGCAAGGAATACAATTAACTGTAAAAGAAGGCGCAATAAAAAAGAGTGTTGTTAAACTGAATTATATATTTACAATTTCTGAGAAAATGATTGAAAAAGTGTTATTTAAACTATCTGAAGAAAAAAAGAAATTGCTTGTTTCTGAACTAAATAAGAGATTGCAATAGAGAATTAACTAGTATAATCACTCATTTTCGTTCACATCCACATCATAACTATCGCATTCATTGTCTGGATTTGGATCATTTGGATCTAACCATTTTGCTTCAAAACTCAAGTCTGTACAAGTTATTTTTACAGGATAACATTGATCTCCATCACAGCTTTCTTTGATTTTCAAGCATTTCCAATACCCAACATCTTCACAATAATCTTTTATCCGTTCTTCCTCATCTTCAATTTCATCTTCGCTGTCTTTTATCTGCATTGATTTCTTAAAGTTTTGATACATCTTTTCATCTGCAAGTATTTTGCTCTTTAATTCTTGCTGTTTCACAAGAGGTGAAAGATCTTTCTCAATAACAAAAATATCCATTGGATAACCATTATTATAAACAGTATATGATTTCTGTTCTTGATTAGCGGATTGTAAAGTATTAACTGAATTTGCTTGTTCACCATTCTCTAAAAAACTCACAGTAAACCATAGCAAAAAAGCTACTAAAAACACCACAAAACTTGCAAAGATTAAATTTTTTAAGTTAATTTTCATAGTTTAGCCTCTACTTGGAATTAACATCTTTTTTTCAAATTCAGCTATTGTACCATAAAACATATTTAAGTCAACATAACCATTTGTATCACCTCCTTGAACACCTGGAATCTTGCCTGTTTTATCATACTGCCAAAGTAAAGGCCTTTTCCAAGGTTTTGGATTAGGCATCCATCCATAATGAGCAAGCCAAATATCATAATCATCTAATATCTTTGGATCTCCATCTGCTGCTTTCTTAGAATATTTAAAACCATAAAGAAGTGGTTCTGCTCCAATTCTTGTTTTTATTAAATCCATCCAAGTAATAACAAATTCAGCAAGCTGTTCATTTGTCAATTTATCTATTCCTGGAACATGCTCCAAATCCAAAGCAGGCCGCATGCAACTAGCTTCCAATCCTTTTTTTGCTGTCTTTAGGAAATATTCTGCCTCTGTTTTTGCATCTAATATTGGGTTATACCTACCACGTTTATCAGGTTTACAAGTTGCATAATGATAACAACCGACATATAATCCTGCTTTTTTTGCATTTGATAGATAAATATCAAAGTTTGGATCTTTCCAATCAATACCCTCTGAAGCTTTTATATAAGCAAAAATATATCCATTACTGCGCACTTTATTCCATCTAATATTCCGTTGATGATGTGAAACATCTATACCTTTTATTATACGATCAATACTTTGTTCTCTTTGCCTTCTTCTTTCCTTAGCATCTGCTTCTGATGTTGTTAAAGATGTTAAACTAGTAACAATACCTATCAATCCTAAACCAAAAAAATTTCTTCTATCCATTGCTTATTCACTTCCTCAATCTTTTACACTGTTTCCTATTGAGACCATAACACCATCCACGAGATTTTCCAGTATCAACGTGTGTTGTTGTTGACCCAAATCCTCTTCCACCTTTAGAAAATCTTTTATTTGCAAGTTTACCTAATTTTGTTAGCCTTGGAGTTCCTTTATTTGTAAAATAATAACCTGCTTCTCCTAAGTCAGCTGCAATTCCTTTTGGATGAGGACCTCCTCCACCAACACATTTATTATATAGTGGAGGTCTATAGCCTTCATCTATAATAAGAGACTTTCCATAATTTTTACGGAGTTTTTCTAATAAAACAATCAATCTAGGATCTAAACGAATGTATTTAAAGTAATAATCTCCACCTACTTCATAGACGTGAGGTTTATCTTGTTTTCCAATACAATCTTTTTCTTCAACTCTTAAAAGTTCTGCCAATCTAAAATGCTTTGAAACAGGTTTAAAAAGCTGTCTTTGAGAAACTTCTAATAAAGGATATGAATCACTTGATCCTTCAAAATATTTTCCTTTACCAACTAATTCTGGGTTAGTTACAATTCTTAGTTCTAAACCTGAAGGAAATGCTACCTTAACTCTTCCAGGCTTAACCATTCCTGGCTTTATTCCTGGTTTTTTATTTGGTTTATCTCCATTTACATCATCTTCTTTATGATTCTCTCTTCTTGGTTTTTCATCTTTCAAAGGTTCTCTACATGGTATTGCAAGCTTATATCCTATTGGTAAATTATTAAGATCTTCC
The DNA here is from genome assembly GCA_018303075.1 of Candidatus Woesearchaeota archaeon. Taxonomy (GTDB): domain Archaea; phylum Nanobdellota; class Nanobdellia; order Woesearchaeales; family DSVV01; genus JACRKF01. The sequence goes on from JAGVYW010000027.1 coordinate 2,657, forward strand.
ATACTTGGATTATAATCCAAAAAGTCTGCTAAAGACATACCATATTTTCTGGCAATTTTAGAGATATAATCTCCTTTTACTACAACATAAACATCATATAACCTTAAGGTAATTCCATCAAGTTTATTACCAATAGTTGGATTGCAAGTGCGAATTTCATCTGCAGGAATACCAACTTTTTTACTGATAAACTTATATGTATCTTTTTTTCCTGCTGTATAGGTTGGTCCAAATCTAAGATCTCTATCTGCTTTTGCATCAGAAGCCGATAAAGCATAAAGTATTCCATACGTTACTAAGACACTACTTAGTCTATTGTAGATTGTTTCCACCATATTTAACTATTTAACGAACAATTACTATATAAATCTTTTGTTTTTGTCACTACCCCCATGTAACTATGTTGAATTCTTTAGTATTGATTTTGGCAAACGACCTTGTGAAGTCTGCACATCCTGTGGCAGTGAGTTTTTAGATGACAGCACTTTAGGAGAGATAGAAACAGAAATTAAAAAAAGAAAAATATTTGGTTTAGAAAGACAGATAAAGTTTGGCAGATCAGGTAATTCACTTGTTCTAAGAATCCAGCCTGAAATTGCTGCATTTACTGATACAAAAGCAGATAAAATGGCAAGAATTTTTCCAGTAAGTAAAAATAAGATTGAGATTGAATTGCTTTAAAAGAAATAAATTTATCATAGATAAAACGTAAAGTTTAAATAGTGCAAGTACATACACGTACTTGTATGGCAACAAAAACAATTACTATAACCGAAGATTCATACCAAAGATTGAATGCTTTGAAAGAAAAGAATGAAAGTTTTAGTGATGTAATTAGAAGAGTGACTGGAAAAGTAAAGTTAACTGATTTTGCAGGCATATTAACAGAAGAAGAAGCCGATAAATTAGAAAAAAGTATCGAAGAAAATCGAAAAAGATCAACGAAAAGAATGCTTAGGATTCGGGAGGAATTGTCATAATGATTCTTGATACATGCTTCATTATAGACCTCTTAAAGAACAAAAATGGAGCATATCAAAAGTCTAAAGAATTAGAAAATTCTTCTACATCATTATTGACTACAGCAGTTACAATATTTGAAATATGGCAAGGCATCCATGATATTCAGAATCCTGAAAGAATAAAAAAAACAAATCAATTATTATCTTCATTAGGTTTACTACAACTTGATATTGATAGTGCCAAAATTGCTGGAGAAATCCACTCTAGACTTATTAATAAAGGAATAATGATAGAAAGTGAAGATAGTATGATCGCAGGAATTTGTGTAACAAAGAATGAAACACTATTAACGAGAAATGTAAAACATTTTAGTCGAATAGATGGATTAAAGATTGAAACTTATTAATTTTTTCCCCTAATCCGCTCTGCCAGAATTGCCTAATTATGAGAATTGTGAAAAAATTTATTTTTTCACAATTCTCGCAACAAAGAATCCTTCTGTATCATTATCCTGCGGCCATATTCGCAAACAATGTTTAACTTGCTCATTAAAAGTAATACCATCAAAGTTCATTACAGCTTTTGATAGTTTTATTGGCAGGTCAACTGGTTCAACTATTGCATTCTCATATTTGTTCAACAACCAGCTCACAACACCTTCATCTTCTTCTGGTTCTAAACTGCAAGTTGAGTAGATAAGAATGCCATCTTTCTTTAGATTATTAAAAGCTGTTTCCAGCAGCACCTTTTGCTGGCCTGCAAGTCGTGTAATTGCATGAGGATTCCATATTCGCAATGTTTTCAATGATTTTCTGATTGTACCTGTGCCAGAACAAGGCGCATCAACAAGAATTTTGTCAAATTGAAATCCTTTAAAATATCTGCCTTGCATTAAAGTAATGATATGATTGCTTAATCCACATCTTTGTAAATTAATTCCAAGCGCAGAAATTCTGTCACCTTTGTAGTCATTTGCTATAAGAACCCCTGTATTATTCATGTATTGTGCAATCTGCGTTGTTTTACTTCCTGGAGAAGCACACATATCTAAAATAAGTTCATTATCCATGTTTTTATCTTTGCCTTTCATAAACAATGGCGGAATCATTGAAGCTGCTTCTTGAATATAAATATAACCAAGCGCATGTTCTAGAAGATTTCCAACATCCCTTCTATAATCATCACCTTGACCTTTATGGTTTATCCAAAAGCCTTCTTTGCACCAAGGAATTTGTTCAAGATACCAATCTTTCTCAAGCCGTTTTTTTAGTTCTTCAATTGATATTTTCAGAGTATTTACACGGATAGACCTCCGCAAAAAAGAAAGCGAATATTTTTTGAATACTTCAAAATCTGTCAATTGCTCATATCTCTCAACAAACTTTGGTTTAAACTCTATCTTATCTGCTTCGAGATTTGATTTCAATTCATGTTCTGATCCAATATCTTCATTATAGTCATTATCATCCATAGATATAAAGAAATATTTGTTGTATATAAAATTAGTTAATTGTTAAGAACCACTAGTCAATATATCAGTGGCATGCTTATCGATAACACTTACAAGTAGTTCTTGACGCTTACGAATTCCACCACCTAGTCAAATAGATAAGTGGAATTCGTCTTGTTTAAACAATTAATTCATCGCCCAAATCCTAACAAACATATAAATAATAACAGTTAATAATGCTATTATAAAGAAAGCTTTTATTGATTTTATAACTAATATCTCAATAATAACAAACAAAACAAAAAGAGAATTGATAAGTAACATATTTCTATTGGATTTATGATAGATTTGCGACATCTGCTGATAATCTTCTTCCAATGCTTTTTCAGCTTCTCCTCCCATGTTCTCGACCATTATTAAGTATGTTTACTTTGTTTAATATCCTTTCTTTATAATATATATATATAATAATTTAACTTTATTTACTATTTCTCTAATTTTAATTATTACCCACATATTTCTTGATAAGTTCAGCTATTAACTTCCCATCAGCCTTTCCTCTATATTTACCCATCACAATGTGCATGATAGCACCAAACCGTTTATCTTTATTTTGTTCTACAATCTTTTTGATATCTTTTTCAATATCTGCAGTATCTAGAGTTTTGTATCTTAAGAAATCAACAGATTTTTGCTGGCCAAATGCTGCAAGAATTTCTTCAACTGCCTCTTTCGAAATCATCTGCTCGTTCAATTGCTGCAAAACAGACTCAATCTGCTGAACAGTAATCAGCTCAATATCAATATTATACTTTCTTTTGATTTCAAGCAATTTGGGCAGCAGCAATTCTCCAATATACGCTGGTTTTAAGTTAGCAAATTTTTTACAAAACAATTCAAAATGTTCTGCCTTATTTTTCTTGACAAGCATTTCTGCAAGTTCTTTTGAAATCCCATAATCCTCTAATTTTTGAGCTTTATCATCAAGAAGTTCTGGTATCAGGAGAGAATCAATCATTTCTTTTGTAACATTAATTACCAGCACATCTGTCTCAGGATACATTCTTGCTGCTCCAGGCATTGGCCTTAAGAAAGTTGTTGCTCCGGTTTCTTCTGCTTTCCTTACTTCTGATTTTATTTTCTCTCCCATGCCAAGTATTTCAAGCTGTCTTTTGATCTCAAAATCTATAACAGTTGGAATACTTTTAATATCTTGAAATCCTTTAATTTCAACTCTTGCTCCATTTTTAACAGATAGATTCACATCCTGTCTGATTGTACCCAATCCTCGTTTCACTTTGTTTGTTGAACGAAGAATCATTCCAATCTTTTCTGCTGCTTCTTTTGCACCAGCAGGTGTTTTGATATCTGGATTTGTTGCAATCTCAATCAAAGGAATCCCTAATCGAGAAAGATTATACACATTATATTCTTTTGTTCTTTCAACTGCTTTCGCTGCTTCTTCCTCTAAACAGATAGTTGGTATAGTTATTTTACCTTCTGACGTTTCAATATACCCATCTGTTGCTATAAGCGCAGTTCGCTGAAACCCTGAAACATTACTGCCATCAACAACAGTTTTTCTCATAAAGATAATTGTATCAATAATAGTAGCATGCAGCATCTTTGCAACAAGCAACGTTGTAGATAATGCTTCTTGATTAATACAATGAGGTGGTTCTTCATCAATTTCTACAAGACAGGTATTATTTTTATAACAATGATAGACAAAATGTTTTTGTTTTGTCTGCTCATGCAATGCTGCAACATCAATCTGCCCAGTTTCTCCCGCAATTGCCTTGAGCTTTCTTTTGATTGTATAATCTGGTTTTTCATCAGTAATAATACATGGACAATTACAAAACAGTTTTTTATCAGGCAGCTGTTGATGGATTTCTAATCCACATTTAAAATTGAGCATATGATAGTCAAGAGTTTCCATGAACTAAAAAATAGTACAGTAGTATTTAAAATTTTGCATAAGACTTATATATTATTAGTAAATTCCATTAAGTATGGTTAATATAGAACTCCTAAATTATAATTATTATAACAACACAGTATTGGCATACATTACATCAGTCTTAATTATAGTTTGTACGCTTATTGCAGGAAAACTATTATACTTAATATTCAAAAAAGTTATAAGAAAGCTTACCGAAAAAACAAAATCTGATTTTGACGATTTATTAGTTGATATAATTGAGCAGCCAGCAGTTTTTGCATTGGTTGTCGCTGGCTACTACTATGCATATAAACGATTAACATTTGCTGCAGGAATAGAAAATGTGCTTAATGAGATAACAAGTGTATTAATTATCCTTGTCACAGCATGGTTTTTTATCAGATTATTAGATTCACTGATTATTCATTACTTGATTCCTCTTACTGAAAAAACAAAATCAGATTTAGATGACCACCTTGTGCCGATTGCGAGAAAAACAACAAAATTTATAGTTTTTGTTTTTGCTTTTATTATGATTCTGCAGAAATTAGGATATAATGTAAATGCATTGCTGGCAGGAGTTGGTATTGGAGGATTAGCATTTGCCTTTGCTGCAAAAGATGTCATTGCAAATATCTTTGGCGGCGCTACAATCTTAGCTGACAAACCATTCAAGCTCAAAGATATCGTACGAATTGACAATCGCGAAGGCCAGGTCATTGAAATAGGATTACGTTCAACAAGAATAAAAACAATTGAAGGAACTGAATTAATTGTACCAAATGCAAAGATGACTGATAATATTATTGAGAATGTCACATCAGTAAATAAAAGAAGAGCTTTGTTTACATTAGGATTAATTTATGATACATCTAATGCAAAATTAGAAAGAGCAATACAGATTGTTAAAGATATATTAAAACAGAATATTAATTTGATTGAAGAGGATTTTAAAGTTACATTTGACAACTTTGGTGCATACTCATTAGATATTCGCGTCGCTTATAATGTACGAGATGCAAAAAATTTAGTTGATTCCAAAGATATTGTAAACAAAGAGATTAAGAAAAGATTTGAATCAGAAAAGATAGAATTTGCATATCCAACGCAGACAATCATACAGAACAGGGGATTTAGATAAAATAAATCTCTTAGCAAGCTTTGTCATGATGATCTAAAGATACCACTCTTATAGTTTCTAATTTAATAGTGTAAATAAGAACAAAGCTTCCAAAATTTATTCTTCTATATCCAGCTAATTCATTTCGTAATGGTTTATAATGCTCAGGATTTGCAATGATTTGAATGAGCTTTCTCTGAATTTGGTCAAAAACAACATTATTTCTTTTCTTTAATTTCTTCATTGACCTCTCGAATTCATCACTAAACTCAATAATGTAGCTCATTTATAATCCCCTGAGATATTTGATGGCATAATTCTGATTAAACTTTTTAACACCGACACCTTCACTCATCCGCTGTTCAATTTCCTTATAACGTTGAACATTTTCAAAAAGCACTTTCTTTCTTAACAAATCTACAATAAACTCTTGGATATTTCTATAACCATATTGTTTACAATAACTATTAGATGCTTTGAGTATAACATCAGGAACAGTAACACTTATTTGTTTTAAGACCATGAAACCACCAAATACTATAAAGTACGATTAAGTATTTAAATTTATTGCACCATCAAACATATCAGAAGTAATCCTCTCAGAGATTTCTCCACGCAGATTCTGACCATAAAGTCTGCAGACATCTTCTTGTTTATAATTGCTTAACAGCCATGCTAATTTAATAAATGCAGTCTCAGGAATCATATCTGATTCATTGCCAAGAACTCCAATATCAAGCAAAGAACGCTGATTTTCATATACTGTCAGCATAATCCTTCCATTAATTGTTTCAGGAGCAATTGCAACAACAACATTTTTCTTTACAAGTACCTTGATTGCTTTTAATATTCTCGCATGCTCATTTGTATGTTCATCAATTACACTTGTAGGTAAATTATATTTGTATGCTGATAAAGCATCCCTACTTTTATTTTTTCATCAAAAAACTGCAGCTCAATCTTTCTTGTTTTATCTTTTTTAGGATAGTTCTTTGTTAGAAAATTAATCTCCTTTTTGGAATAATCAACTAAAGAATATGGTGAAGCATTAATTGCTTTAAATGCATCTCTACGGGACGTATGCATTTTTCTCGTCTTTGCAGCAGGTAAGATTGCTGCATAATCGTCGCTTGAAGAATTATGCATACAGATTGCAACACCTCCAAAATCTGCAGCTGCAGCAAAATAAACAGCATTGACTAAATTCAATGATGCATCACTGCTTCCTCTATCAGAACTTCGCTGTGAACCAACAAGAAGCACAGGAATTGGAAGATTGTGTAATACAAAACTTAATGCAGCACTTGAATAATGCAGCGTATCAGTACCATGGGTAATTATAATACCATCAACACCTGAATCAATCTCTTTCTTTACTTCTTTTGCAAGAATATTATAATGAGCAAAACGCATATCTTGGCTCCACATATTTCTGACAAGACGAGATTTAATATTAGCAATCTTTCCTAATTCTGGAAACATTGCGACTAATTCTTCTGGACTAAATCTCGCAATTACTGCCCCAGTTTTATAGTCTACTTTGCTTGCAATTGTTCCTCCTGTATGAAGAATTGAGATTACAGGTAATTTTGAATCCAGTTTAAGTTCAGGTTTATCCTCTTTCTTACTATTTTCTTTAGTATTGATATTTTCTTTTTTAACGCTAGAGATTATTTTAACATTTTTTATCTGCTTTGTCTTTATTCCCACTTGATAGCCAGAAGATAATCTTAAAAAGAGTGCATCTTTTGTCGTTGAAGGCATGACAGTGCCTGCATAAGTATTTTCAGAAGTTGTAATCTCTAAATCATCACCTATTTGATATTTGACTGCCATAATATTGATTGTGAATTTGTGCTATTTAAAGTTTCCGTTTAGTACAGTATTTCCGAGCTCACTTTGTTCGTTCAGGAAATAATTTTTCGTGATATCATGCCCTAGTTCATTCTTCATTAATCCCACCTAGTCCATAATTACAGATCATAACCAAATTAATTGAATCAATATTGTCTCAATTAAGAGGTTTAGCAATATAAATATTATATTTATCCTGAGTAATTTTTACTTTAATCTTACCACTCTCTTTTTCACACCCAGGAACAAGAACTGAATATCCTTTTGCAGAACATATTTTATCTTTTATCATTCTAGCAGGAGATACAATTTGTGTAAGAATAACATCATCCTTTTTAAATGCTTGTGGCAATTGTTCAGTCTGCTGTAATTTTTCAATTTCTCCAAGTAGCACCAAACTATGTTTTTTTTCTAACTCTTTCAACTGTACATAAAATTCATTCCAAGATTTCTCTTTGATAGGATTTCTTCCAAATTTATTATAGCAGAATTTCTGGATAGCAATTTTGCAGCCAATCTTTTTAACAAACTCAATAATCTTTCCAAATTGATCTTCATTGTGTCCTGCAACATAAACTGGAGTTAATGTTACAATCATTCTTTGTGATGCATACTCAATCATCTCTAACACCCTATTAATAGAATAAGCATTACTGCCCATTATATTTCTTGCTTTTGCATCATCAAAACCAGAGATGGAAACATTTAATTGAACTTTTTTATTTTTTGCAAGTACATCAATCAATGGTTTATTCAAAAGAACCCCATTTGTAATAATATGTATCTCAGCAACATTCCTAAAATAACCTATTCTTTCACACAACGAAAGAATCGGCGCATACAACAAAGGTTCTCCATGAGGATTAATCCAAACATTAAATTGCACTGATGGATTATGTTTCTTCTTAAACTCCAATAATTTCCCAAGATCTTCAACTAAATAATCTTCTTCAACTACAAAATCAACTTGTTTGCTTGAATCTGGGCCTTCATCAATACTGCAAAAAGTGCAGTTCATATTGCAATTAGTTATTGGTTTTATTTCTAACATCTCACTGCCCTTATCAACAATACCAAGAAATTGCAATCCAAATAATGGAATACCAGCATTTTTATGAACATACACTGCTGGAAACCCACTCATTTTATTCTTTAAATTTCTGATATATTTAGTAATCAAAAGATTAAATCTTCCTTCTGCTTTTTCTTTATTTTGCATTTCAAAATCAATGCTATTCCTACCAACCTTATACACTGGACAAATTCTTTTTACATCATCTAAAGGAATAGAAAATACATAAATATTATAGAGAGTTACTTCTAATTCATTTTCTTTCTTTGCAAACTGAAGCGATTGGTATTGCATAGTAGTTTGGGATTACTGATTAGTTATAAATTTTATTGATTTTAAGTTCACTTCATTTACTCAAAGAATAAACATACTAACTTAGATCAGTTTGAGCAATTAATGTAATCAAACAAAATGAATGTTTAAAGTGTGTGGAAGCAAACTATAGTATTTAATTACCATTACATACTCTAATAAACAGTTAAATTTATAAATAATGTAATGGTAACAAATATATGAGAATAGTAAAACGAAAAAAAGGGAATAAAGAATATTTCTATATTCAGCATACTTATAGAGATAAAGGAAAAGTTATTTCCAAAGAGAAGTATTTAGGCAAAGATATCCCTAAGAATATTGAGATAATAAAAGATAATATGCTTGAACCACAACGAAATCTTTTCTACCAAAAACTAAAAAAGATAAAAATCAACTTTCAACAACAATGGAAAATACTTCCTAAATCAATCAAAGAAAAAGAGATGGAAGAGATTGCAATAGCATTTACTTATAACACAAATGCAATTGAAGGCTCAACAATAACATTAGAAGAGACAAGAGAGATTCTAGAGCATAATATTGCTCCGCATAAATCAATGTATGATATAAAGGAAACAGAAGCTCATGCAAAAGTATTTCTTGATATGCTGCAAAAAAAACAGCAATTGAATAATCTCTTGTTTCTCCAATGGCACCAAGAGATTTTTGATTACACTAAAAGAGATATTGCAGGAAAATGGAGAGAATATCGTGTTCGTGTTGGAAACTATAGAGCTCCTGATTGGCAGGAGGTTAAAAAGTTAATGCATCAATTTGAAAAAGAGCTGCAAAAAAAGCAGAAGATGCATCCTATTGAAAAAGCAGCACGTTTCCATTATCGTTTTGAAAAAATTCATCCATTTGGCGATGGAAATGGAAGAATTGGAAGATTATTAATGAATCATCTACTTTGGTTTGAAGATTATCCAATGCTTATTATTGAGTATAGAAAAAGAAAAGCATACAATCACGCATTAGAAAAAGATGAAAATGGATTTGTACAATACTTTTTCAGGTTATATTTATCTGTTCATAAGAAAAAGCAATAATAATAATCAACTAGAATTTATTTTAAGAACTTGATGCTTTCATTCCAAGATAAATATGGTCTCTATTGGTCTTATTCTTTTCTTTTTCCCAAATAAAACACCTCAAAATAGATTTAATTAAATTAGATTTTGTCAAATTTCATCCATAATACACTGGCTTGTTCTCTTTCATTTCCCTTCCGCGTGCACTTCTGAAGTACTTCTCTAGATCTGCATAAGCTGTTTCAATCTCTTTTGTTATTGACTGTGGAACTTTTTCCAGAGCTTTTTCAAAATAATATGCAGTAATTTCTACTGCATCCATATTATCCCGCAATGCTAATATTGCTGCTTCTCTGCAGACAGCTTCAATGTCTGCGCCGACATAACCTTCTGTGCGTTGCGCAAGCTGATGAATATCTACATTTTTAAGAGGCATTCCTTTGGTATGTACTTTAAATATATCTTCTCTTGCTTGTAAATCAGGAGCTGATGCAAGAATAATTCTATCAAATCTTCCTGGTCGAAGCAAAGCTGTATCAAGTATATCAGGCCTATTTGTTGCTGCAATTATCACAACATCATGCAGTTCTACTAAGCCATCCATTTCTGTCAGCAATTGATTGACAACTCGCTCTGTAACAAAATTATCACCCATACCGCTTCTTTTTGGAGCAATACTGTCGATTTCATCAAAGAAAATAATAGTAGGAGAAGTTTGCTGCGCTTTTTTGAATATTTTTCTGACAGCTTTTTCGCTTTCTCCAACCCATTTTGAGAGAAGCTCAGGGCCTTTCACGAGAATAAAATTTGCTTCGCTTTCATTTGCAACTGCTTTTGCAAGCAATGTTTTTCCTGTTCCAGGAGGACCATATAATAAGATTCCTTTTGGTGGCTTTACACCTAATCTTTTAAATGCTTCAGGATGTTTCAATGGCCATTCGACTGCTTCTTTTAATTCTTGTTTAATCTTATTTAACCCGCCAATATCTTCCCATTTAATATTAGGAATCTCAACCAATACCTCCCGCATTGCACTTGGCCGTACTACTTTCAATGCCTCATAGAAATCAGCCTGGCTTATTTTCAGTTTTTCCAGTAATGGTTTTGGAATTGGCTCATCTTCTTTCAGCTTTAATTCAGGCAGCAGATTACGCAGCACAACCATTGCTGCTTCTTTTGCAAGAGACGATAGATCTGCTCCTACAAACCCATGGGTTATATCTGCAATTTCTTTGAGATTAACCTCTTTTGTCAATGGCATATTTCTTGTATGGATTTTCATAATATTTAATCGCGCTTCTTTTCCAGGTACACCAATTTCAATCTCTCTATCAAATCTTCCTGGCCTTCTAAGTGCTGGATCAATTGCATCAGGAATATTTGTTGCTGCAATAACAACGACTTTTCCTCTGCTTTGCAGACCATCCATCATTGCAAGCAATTGTGCAACAACTCTTCTTTCAACTTCTCCGTGTGACTCTTCTCTGCGGGAAGCAATTGCATCAATCTCATCAATAAAAATAATGCTTGGTGCATTTTTCTCTGCTTCCTCAAACTTTTTGCGGATATTTTGTTCAGATTGGCCGTAGAATTTGCTCATCACCTCGGGCCCATTAATCAATATAAAATATGAATTAGTTTCATTCGCAACTGCTTTTGCAAGCAATGTTTTTCCTGTACCTGGGGGACCATGCAATAAAACACCTTTTGGCGCTTCTATTCCTAAACGTTCAAATATCTCAGGATGCTTTAATGGAAGTTCAACCATCTCCCGCACTTTTTTTATCTCTTCTCCTAACCCACCGATATCCTCGTAAGTTACCTCAAGCACTTTTTCCTCTTTTAATTCAACTGCTTCAGGATTGAACTTTACTTCAGTTAAGTCTGTAATAATAACTGCTTGCTTTGGATCAGTTTCCGCAACGATAAATTTAATATCTGCAAAACCAAAACCAGCTATATTTTCATCTAACATTGAAAATATATCATTGAAAAAAGGACTATCTGACATTGTTGTTCTTCTTCTATTTGTACCGCCTAAAGAGACAATATCCCCCTTTTTCACAGCTCGACCCAACAACCCTTGTTTGAATATCATAGGAGATGCACGGACAACAACTCCTTTTTGTGCAGGAGCAATAACCACTCTTTTTGCTTCCTTTATTATTATTTTTTTGATTCTAACTACTTCACCAATACCTGTTTTTGCATTTCTTCTAAGAATACCATCCATACGAATTATATTTAATCCAATATCTCCAGGATATGCTCTATCAGCAATACCAACTGTTGAACGTTCGCCATTGATTTCAACAATATCACCCGGTCTTATGCCGATTTCATGCATATAAGAAGAATCAATTCTGACGATGCCTTTATTTACATCATCCTGCATAGCTTCTGCTACTTTCAGTTTTAATTCTTTATCAGGAACAGTGTCATCCATAATGCTGGGATAGGTGATTTATTTATATAGTTTATGCAGAGAATTTTGAAAAAAGTCAGATTTTTTCAAAATTCTCTATAATAAAAAACAAAAGACTATTTTTTCTTTTTTTTATAATAAAGAACTCCTGCGATAATCACAACAATTAGTACCAGCACAATAAATGCACCAATGCCAGAACCTGCACTGCCAAATAGTTGATCAAATGCTTTTCCAGCCAAATCTCTTCTTGCTGTTTTTTCAACTTTCTTTGCAGCTTCTCTTGTTTCTCTTCTTTCTGCTTTTACAGGAGTTTCAGTTGTTGTTTCTGCTGCAACTGAAGCAGGTGTAGTTTCTTTAGCTACTTCTTTTTTAGGTGTTTGTACTGCTGTAGTTGGTGTTACAGGAGCAGCTGGAGCAGGCGCTGGTTGTTCAACAGGAGAAACAATTTCATCATTATCACTGCCTCCTGTATCAGGTTGAGAAGGTGGTGGATTATTGTGGGCATTTGGATCACCACTACCATAAACTGCAAAAATGCTTGGTACTATCATTAATGCAATGAACAAAAAAATTAAAAGTTTTTTCATGTTTAACACCCCCAAGAACTTGGCACACGCCAACATGTGTTATTGGTTGTACTATTATATCCAACTAATGTTGCATTTGCCGTCTTATTAATACAGGCGCCTAATGTACTATTACATTGCCACAACTCACTATCATTTCCAGGTATGCACATGTTTAATGTTGATGGACGTAATTCTTGTATTAATATCTGACATTGTGATTCTGTAATACCAACAAAATTATCTCCTTCTGCTGTCGTATTAAACAATAATTTTCCTGTAACATTCTTTGCAGTGTTTGACAGTTTCTTAACAGTTGTACCTTCAAAGTCAATGCCCCATTTATTTGATGTAGCATTTGGATTTGTTAATGAAACTGTTGTATTTGAAGCTTGTGAATAGTTCAAACTAATTGCATTACCGCCTGCTTGTTGTGTAGTTCCATTTGGTAATTTAATTGTGAAATCAAGATTACCAAGAGGATCATCTACTTCCAACCATGACGAAGGAGTAAAGTCAAATGACATCGTTGCTCTGCAATTAGTACATTCACTTGCTGAAGACTTTGTTGTTACATTTGTACATTTGCTTTCTGCGCAATTTCCGCTTGGATCACAATTGATAGTTTTGAAGTAATAAGTTGTTCCATTCAGCAAATTAAAACTAAGAGGCTGTGAATTATATTGGAAATTGTTAACTTGCCCAAAATGATAGCTTGAATAACTTGGCATAAAGTCACTCAGCAAAGCTTCATCAAGAATACTGGCATTCAGAGTCTTGCACTTGCTATCATTATGGAAAAATTTCACAGTACCATTGCTTGGTTCATCTGTATCATAATTGACATTAAATCCGTCGACAAATTCATACACTTGCAGCCAAGATAGTGCAGGAGCTTTCTTATCATTTGGATCTGCTTCAAAAGTTCCACTACAGTAATATGGATCATACTTACAGCTTTCATCATCACAATCAACAATACCATCACCGTCATCATCAACACCATTGCCACATTGCGGTCCACCTTCAATTGGAGTGTATCCAAATTGCTGGAAGATAAAACAATCTGGATCATTATTTGCTTCCATGCCATCACCGTCAGTATCAATGCCTATTGCATTACAATCCTGGAATGCGAAATCTGTTGCGCCAGGACTAAAGTAACCTGCCATTGCTGTATCACTTACATTGCTTAAATTGTGATGACTATCAGATGTCGCTACTACAATACGCATGACTGCAGATTTATTATAATCTCTGTATTCTGCCAATGATTTCTTTTCAATTGCTACAATACCGCCGCCTATATCTTTACACATTAAATTTCTTGGTGTTGTCAATGAAATTGGAACAGGCTGCCATGTTCCATTATTACAATGTTTTGTAACTAATTCTTCTTTGTATTCACCACTGCTCAAATATGCGCGGTATCGAAGATAAAATTCAAATCCTGTAATTGATGTATTAAAATATGCAGTACAACCATCTGTATCATTGCCATTTGTATCAAGGTACCAATAAAACTTTGTGTCATCTGTACCAACACCTGTACCGCCGATTAATAACGGCAGGTTATTACATATTGCTGCGTTTTCTAGCGAATCTAAAACTGTGATTCCTAAGCCATAACTGTTTTTGTTATCCTTGATACCAAAGCCAGTAATATCATTTGTGCTTGCTGTATCATTATTGTCATCTTCAAGATCATCCCAGCCTAAAATGACTGGAGCACTTTCTGCATCCAATCCTTCAAACATGTGTTTCATGAATTTATTATTACACCATCCATTATCTGGTGCTGGACCATTTGCATCAGCGCTCCATTCACAGGTTTGATTTAATAATTCACAGCCTGCTTGATCTCCATCGTAATCAATACATCCAGAACCAGTGTTCTTTGCAGTACAATAACCTCCTAGCAACTGACAAGCTGAATTTTCAGAACATTCTGCATCTCCCAACGAGTTACATGAAGGATTACACCAACCGCCATAATATGAATTAGCATCAGATTGCCAACCACATATTCCGCCACCTTCTGCATTTGTACATTCATCTTCACTTTGCTGAGATGTAGAATTATAGCACACAGAAAATGCTTTATATGAGCACCAACCATAACTATTTCCAAAACCGTCGTCATAGGAATCCCATTTGCAGTTTGCATCAAGGATACAAGTTTCATTATCCAGACCATTACAAGTATTTGCTAATGTTTGATTAACAGAACAAAACGATTGTCCTTGCACTTTCCATTTACAATCAGTATCTGGCGAACATGTTGCATTTGTTTCATAACTCCAACATTGTTCACCTGCATTTGCGCAATGTCCAGCAGAACCTATCATAGTATCATACTGATCTAAAATAAATCTGCAACCTTCAGCAGCAGTACATGTTTCATTTGTAGCATAATTCCAGCAATTGTTTGTTGCAAAAAATCCGCCGCCACAAAAATTATCATATGAACATTGTGAATCACTACAATCTATCAGCCCATTATTATCATTATCAACACCATCAAAACATATTTCTCCGTCAAAGCCAGTTGGTTTACAAATATATGATGTGTCATCCCAAACACAAGAACCATTGCCGCCATTTCCTACTTGTGTACAACCGTCTTGCGAATAACAAGAGAAACAATTAGTATCACATGTTTGTTGGTTTGCATCAACACAGTATGAAGTTCCTGTATAAGTGTCATTATACCAACGACAGCTTGCTAAACTTGCAGTACAAGAACTTTCGGGATTATTCATCCAGTTGCAATCACCGCAGTTTACATCGCAATTGCTACCATAAGAAAATTCCATCTTTTGAAAGCAATAACCAAAACCATTGTAAGCATATGGAGAAGATTCAAATTCACAAAAACCTAAAGCTGAACCTTCACATGCAGTTTCTGCTTCTTCTTCACTGCTCCAAGAATTTCCATCTGGTTGTGTTTCACAAGCCCAACAAGATGAATCACAACTTTTTGAATTTGAACCAAAATTAAATTCACACCAACTGTCAGTTTTTGATATACCACCATCTGAATATGTTTCAGTTCGCCATGTTCCACCTGAAGCTTGGCAAGTAACTTCGTTGGTCATATCTTCAAAGCCACCACCAAAGCCGCCACCAACTGAATTAAATTTACATTGCTGTTGATTTGTATCCCATTGACAAGGCATATACCATGGTGAACCTGCTATTTGTTCGCATAAAGTCTGATTGCCAAATACTAAATAATCTTCACAGAATTGCGCGCCTGTTGGCAATGGATCTATATTGTAGCAATTTGTGTCGTAAGTAGTTGAACAGCTTCCTCCTGAATATGCGCAGCAGGTGGATAATATTGAAATTCCGTTGCAAAGAGCTGAGTTATTGATATAACTGCATTGAACTCCTGTATCATAAGTATGTCCTGAACAAGAACTTGTAGCATCATCCCATGTACATCCTGTTATATTTCTGCAATCAGACTCACCAATAAATACCCCGCATCCTGGATTAAAATTGTCAAAATTAAAATAACCTGATTCTTCACATTGTTCAAAGTTTCCATTCCACTGGCATGAACCAATTTGCATACAACTAAATGGAGTAATAAAATCACTGCAAGAACTAAAACCTACTGCTGCTGGATTGCAATAGTTATAATTACTATCCCATTCGCAAGTTAAACCATAATCTAATAATGTAGTGGTGCAATAAGTCGCATTTGTACCATCACCTGAGAAACAACTTAGTTCTTCACACCAACCGCCCCAATAACCTGATCGCCATTGACAACCTAATGTTGAAGTTACACTATTACAGGAACTTTCATCAAAGAATGACCAACATTCTTTTTCAAAACAACAACCGTAATTTTGGTAACACTGATAATTTGAAGCATCTTGCCAAACACAGCTGCTATTTAATGCAGTCTCGCAAGTGTTTTGATCTGTATTATCACGATCAGCACAACTGCCGCCACTTAAATCAACTACAGAACCGCATGTTTGTTGGTCATTGTTCCATGTGCAGCTTAAGTTATAAGTTTGATTCAGAGAGGTTTCACAATATATTTCATTTATACTGTTGCCTACTGAACATGAAACACTATTAGTACTTATGCAAGTATTTGTATTGCTAAACCATGAACAACTTAATTCGTGGTCATCATTTAAAGTTGTTTCACAGTAAGTTTCGTTTGTGCTGCTGCCTGCTGAACATAAAACACGTGGAGCTTGCCAGCTTAAAAATGGATAACCATTATTAGTTAGAAGATTAATATCCCAACTATTATAACCTAAAACATCATCATTTGGATTGTCAACAAAGTCCCATGCTGTAGTTAATCCTTCTGAATTTTGGTCTGTAAATATTGAAACATTTTTCATTTCAGCAGTTGTTTTTCCTGTTCCACCACTGCTTGTTTCTTGTCCAGAAGTTTCATTATCCCAGAAAGAATCTGTAATTGTTCCGCTATTAGACCCAACTAATCCTCCAACATTATTACTACCTATTACATATCCAATAGAATATGAATTAGTAACTATCCCATATTCATTATATCCAACCAAACCACCTACATTACCAGAAGTAATACCAGTAACTGTTCCGGTTGAATATGTATTAGTAATAGTTCCGCCACTAGATCCAACAAAACCACCTACATAATCATTACTACCTGTTACATTCCCAGTAGAAAATGAGTTAGTAATTGTTTCGCCATTATTTCCAACAAAACCACCGACATAACTAATACCAGTAACTGTTCCGGTTGAACATTATTAGAACCAGTAACTGTTCCGGTTGATGATGAGTTAGTAATAGTTCCGCTACTATCTCCAACCAAACCACCTACACTACTAGAACCAGTAACTGTTCCGGTTGATGATGAATTAGTAATTGTTCCATAACTAGTTCCAACAAAACCACCTACATAATCACTACTACCTGTTACATTCCCAGTAGAATATGTATTAGTAATAGTTCCGCTATTAGATCCAACCAAACCACCTACAGTACTAGAACCAGTAACTGTTCCGGTTGATGATGAGTTAGTAATTGTTTCATAACTCTCTCCAACCAAACCACCAACATAATCACCACCTGTTACATTCCCAGTAGAAAATGAGTTAGTAATTGTTTCGCCATTATTTCCAACAAAACCACCGACATAACTAATACCAGTAACTGTTCCGGTTGA
>JAGVYW010000043.1:0-7146 GCA_018303075.1 Candidatus Woesearchaeota archaeon
TGTTTTAGGAGTTGCTCCTTGAAAAACATTATCTACATACAAATTTACTCCTGTTGGATTTGAACTGATTTTCATATTTCCTGTAGTATTAGTTTGATTCATAGCAATAGCATTCCCTGTAACATCTTGTGCACTTATCGAAGAACTACTGCCTAACATCTTAAACAATGCAACAACCGCAACAATTGCAACAATTGCAACGATAACTAAAAAATACTTTGAATTGTTTTTTTCCATTTATAACACCTCTTTGAGATATTTGATGTTCTGAAAAGTTGCAATATATAAAATTGTGTAGACATTTGGGAGGGGTGAAAATGAAAAGCGAAAGATTTATATATCAATTATGGATAATATTATCCGAAAATGGATAATCTGTTAAAGATAATTAATTATTTGGGGAAAAATCATCAGCAATCATTTACGCAGCACCAGTTAAGTAACTTACTGAATATCCCTTATGCTACATTTTACAGAACAGTACAAGCAATTGGACACCTCTTAGTCACAAAAGTGATTGGAAAGTCAAAAACAATACAAATAAATTTTAATAATTCGGTGATTAAATCATATTTAGCAATAGCTTCAGATGAGGAAGGGAGAGAATATTTTAAAAAACAGCCAATTATCAATAAAATCTCAACTGAATTAAATACTAAAGAAATTGTTTTATTGTTTGGAAGTTATGCAAAGAAAACTGCTACAGAAAAAAGTGATATTGATATCATTATTATTAACAAGTATGGAAAAAAATCAATTTCATTTTCAAAATATGAACTGCTTTTTAAAAAAAAGATTAATCCAATATTTGTCACAGAGAAAGAATTTATAACAATGCTGAAAGATAAAGAGGAAAACATCGGAAAACAAGCTTTGAAAAATCACATAGTATTAAATAGCCCTGAAGAATTTTGGAGATGCGTATTGCATGGAATTTAATAAACAATTGTATAAGGAAATGTTTGCTGATTGTATCAGACAGAAAAGAATAAAAAAGTCACAGGAATTTTTCAAGATAAAATTATTCCTGCAAAAAGCAGAGAATAGCCTTCTCATTGCAAAAGTGCATAAAGAAATAAAACCAAATAAAAATCAAGCGCCTAAATTATATTGGGATTATTGGGCGATTACTATTGCATATTACTCGATGCTTTATGCTGCAAAAGCAGTGATTCTTTTAAAAGGATATGAAGTCTCCGACCATAATGCAGTACAGATTGCGCTGTGTCATTTACTAGTGCCAGACAAAATAGAGAAAGAGGATTTGGAATTATTGAGTCAATCCCATAAAATATTTGAAGAAGAATATGTGCATTATTTTGAAGATGCTAAAACCGAAAGTAATATTGCAAGGTATTCAGCAATAAAAACGTATACACAAAGAAGAGTAGAAGAAATATTTGACAATTCTACTAAGTTTATTGCGAAAATTGCATTAATTGTTGGAGAAAGTAGTTTATAATTGAAAAAATTCATGCGGCAGATTGGAACATATCCGTTGATTGTTGGAGTTAATGGAAGATATCCTATGCATAAGTTTTATACGATTAGAGTAACTGATCATATGCTGCGGAAAAGAAGATTAGGAAAAAGATTAATTTCCGCAGAGAAATTCTCCTTCATCAGAAAACGCTCCACCTACTAATTTAGTGTTGTATTTATTACATATTTTCTCACCACTTCCTACATTAAGATCTTTTTGAGAGGGAAGTTTACATAAATAATCATAACCTGGCAAAGAACCAAAATCACCACTACTCACAAAAATAAAAGGTTTAGGGCACGGATTAGCAACTTCATTTATAGAAGGACAACTATTGAGACACTTTGCAAAAGATTCTTTATTTATTGTATCATAATTCCATTTATATTGCTTAGTACAAACACCTGCACATTCACTTCTGCAAGAATAACTAGCAAGAGCCCAAGTAAATCCTTTTTTTCCTTGAGCCAATAGAGAATCAAAACCAGCTAAACATTTTGCTTTTGCTTTCAATTCTGGTTTAACAGAACATACATAACAATTGTTTGATTTACAACCAAACATAGTAATGTCATTAGCAGGTTTAGTAGAAAAAATAAAATCTGGTCCACAAGAATCTGTTGTAATGAGAGCAGTTTCTTTTTTCTCTATTTGCATATCAGTTTTCTTGAATATCTTTTTTGTTGGAAGTTTCTCAAAATCTTTATACGCCTGCCCAGTCAAATCAGCTGCTTCTGATTCTGTCGCAGGAGAATCTGAGATTCTTACAGTTTGATTTCCACCTATCATCCATAAACTCACAATCGCAACAACAGCGACTATTGCAACGATAACTAAAAAATATTTTGAACTACTTTCATTTTGAACCATATGTTAAACACCTCTTATGATATAATTCTAAGTGCTAATAATCTTGATTATTTAAATTAGTGTTAACATTGGGGGGGGGGTAAAAATTAGAAGTGAAAGATTTATATAACTAAATAGATATAATATTGCATCTTTATAGTGATATACCCTGTTTACAAAAACACAGATAATCATTATGGAATGTTTTGCATCAACCATATTTTGGTTCTACTGTGAAGAAGAAAAAGCAAAGGAACTTATTGAGGAATATTATTCTGAAAAAGAGAAGAGAGCCAGATTTACTTATGAGCTAAGAACAGTTGCTCTTGAGAATAAAGCAGAAACTTCATTAAAAAAAGCTCGCAGATTTAATGAGGAAATTAGGAAAATATTGGGGAGATAAAGAATTAATAAATTAAAAAAACCGCCCCGGACCAGACTCGAACTGATGACCTTGCGGTATCTTCTAAAATAGATTAAATTTTAGTAACAGCCGCACGCTCTACCTGCTAAGCTACCGGGGCAACTGAAATCTTTGGTTTTGTTGTTTATTTATATAATTTTCTATTCAGAAATCTTTCAAACTAATATCTCCTTTTCTTTTATTCAGTTTTACTTGAATATCTTCTGGCTTGATATTCTCACCAATCTGTTGTTTGATATCGCCTGCAATAGCTTTGCCGAGCAATTGTGTTAATGATGTTAAATCAGCTCTTTTAATATCACCTAAATCTTTTATTCCATGTATGAACAATTTTCTTGCTCTGATTCTTCCTATGCCTTTCAATTGCAGTAAAGCCAACAATTCTTCTTTTGCACCATATTTTATTCTGTAACGTAGTTTGCTAATCTCTTTTACAATATTCTGCATTTTCAGCAGTTTTGCAAGCTCTACCATAGAATACAGCAACCAATCTGCTAATTCTATCTTAATGCGAATTTCTCCAGGCCGAACATCATATTTCTCAAGCAGAGCTTCTTCATCAAATTCATTAACCCAATCTAAAAGAAAGAATGATGTTTTCATTGCATTGATAAACATATCATAATCCGAATCATAATAATTTGGCTCTAATATTAATAATTGCGGCTGTAATCCTATAATTCTTTCTTGGATAATATCATACTCCTTTACTTTTACAGTCAATAATGGCCGCATTTCTATGGTGTAGCAGACTGCAGATAGAAAAGAGATGTCAATTGCTGTTTTTGTTTTTGAACGCTGCAGAACTGCAATTAGTTGGTATGCTGTATATGGATCAAGGTATAGTTCAGAAACCCTTTTTCCGATGAGAGTTGCTTTTATCTTCTCATCGCCATCAAGAATAACTTTTTTAGTTCTGATATCTTCATCATCATATAAAGATACATCATTGAAATCTGAAAAAGAATCTACATCTTCTTTTCTCTCATCTATTAGAGCATCTGCAGAAGAAAACTCTGCAATTTGCCTTTCTGAAACAATAAAACCATAATCAAACAAAAGCTTGAGCATCTTGTTGATAATCTTTTCAAGCTTCTGCATATCCTGGAATTGATGAGCCCAAAAAGTTTTTGAAAAAAATGAAATAATCTTTTCTTTTGTGTTTACTATCTCTGTCGCAATCAATGATAGAATATATGTTCTTAATACAGGCTCAACTGCTAACTTAGAATAAATATCTTCTGGATCCCCTTGCACATACTTTTCAAAGATGTTTTTTTTTTCATTATCTGACTGCGCAATGCATATAGCCTCGCCAAACAATTCCTTACCTGGACGTCCTGCTCTACCTGCCATCTGATGGTATTCTAACACAGGAATATAATCCATGCCTCGTTTGCCATAACGTTTTAGATCTCTAACAATCACCCGGAAAGCAGGAGTATCAACACCATAAGCTAAACTTGGAGTGCAGCAGATAACTTTAATCAATCCTGACTTGAATGAGTCTTCAACTAATTCTTTCTGCTCTGAAACTAATCCAGCATGATGGTAAGCAATGCCTTTTTTGACGCAGAGAGACAAACGTTTACATTGCTCTGTTGACCGAGGCAATATTGATAATATGTTCTCAGATAATATATTAAGCTCAGCATTTTTGATAAATAATGCATGAGAGATGTCTTCTGCAGTCTTCTCAGCTGCCCTCTTTGAATTGACAAATACTAATGCTTGCTTATTTTTTTCTAATGTATCTAAAACTAAGTTAATCACATCAGATTTTGTTTCTGCTTTTATAGAGAATTCTGATTTATTGAAATGAAGGTTGTCAGATTGATTTATTGGATTTATCATCTCCATATATCCAAAGAAACCCTCATGATTAATAAATTTTATTAAGAGAATGCACTAGATAATCAAAAATGAATAGAAAACTCTCGTCAAAAACTATTATCAGCCTTATCTTAGCGATTTTAATCTTTCTAATAATCTTATCATTTATCCAATCGTACGACAAATCAATCAAGATTGGTGTGCTTTCTGATATTCATGCAGATAAAGAAAATCTACAATATTTTATTAAAGAGCTGAAGAAAGAAAAAGTTGATGCAATCATAATCAGCGGAGATATTGTTGAACATTTTCGAAATAATATCTCTGATTATGACGAGTTAAACCATTCATTGTTTATACTCGCACAGCAAAAAGCCACAGTTTTTATCCTGCCAGGAAATCATGAGAATCAAGCTGATTATGCACAATTGGTTGAGTATTATAAAACTGTCAATTCGAAGATTATAGATTTAGCTACACAAAACAGTGTTGTATTTGATAAAATAATAATTATAGGTTTTCCTGGTTATGAGAATAAAGATTATAATATAGATAATGGATTTTTGCTTGAAAACCAGCGGATAAAGAGCATTATCGAGGAAGCAAAGCAGAAGTATGGCAGCAATAATAAAGAAGAAGATAACTTATTAACAAATAAATTATTAATTGTTTCTCATGGTCCACCTAAAGGTAAGAATGTTTGGAGCATTGATGCTTTAGCTGATGGAAAGAACGTTGGAAACATTTATCTTGATCAAATTATGAAACAAGAAGATATCAGGTTCAGCATTTCAGGACATATCCACGAAGCTGGACAAAAAGCTGTCAATGAAGAAGATGAATTAATTGCAGAAAACGAGTGGAGCAGCAGTTTAAGATTGAATGCAGGCAGTTTGACTGCTTGGAAGATGAATTCTGGCAGTGTTTCACAAGGAAGTGCTGCAATATTAGAGATCAAAGGAGAGAAAGCGAAATATAGTGTAATCAGAAAATAATAAGAGGAGCTACGCTCTCTACAGTAAATCTAGGTCAAAATAAGATGAGCACGGCGTGATTCGAACAACGTTTTTAAGAAAAACCTTGACTAAAAACACGTTAAGTACAACTTCCACTTCGTTTCAGTTGTACGAACAAGAGGAGCTACGCTCTCTACAGTAAATCTAGGTCAAAATAAGATGAGCCCGGCGTGATTCGAACACGCGACCACTCGATATCTATTTTTTATTAATATCCGATTAATAAAGCAATATCAGTCGAGCGCACCAACCAGACTATGCTACGGGCTCATAATAGTAGAAGTTAATAGAGATATTTTATAAATTTATTTATTTGCAGTGTTTGTTTTCACTCACATAGCAAATAAAAGAGAAGTTAAGCATTTTCCAATAATTCTGCTACGGATCGTCCTTTTGTAAGTGTCGATAACAGCTTTGCGAAAAGAGGAGCTAAGCTCATTACTTCGCACCATTGATTGTTATCAACAAAATCATTGCCATGATGAATGATATCAGTTGTAATCACTTTATGCAATAATCCATCCCTATATAATATGTCAAATCGTTCTACACACGGGGGAGAAAACAACGCTAGAGCTGAGATAATATAAATCTCCTTAACATCTTCTTTTTTTAGTAATTTGATAACACTAACCATTGTTCCTCCTGTATCAATCATATCGTCAACAATCAATGCATTTTTACCAGAAACCTCACCTATAAGAGTAACTTTTTCAACTTTGTTTTGTTTTGTATAATCCCTCTCTTTGCTCACTAAAGCTAATCCTGATTTTAATTTTGAAGCAAAATATCGAGCTCTTACTGCTCCGCCTATATCAGGAGAAACAACAACAAGATTATTGAGCTGTTCAGCATAATGAGATTGAAAATAATTAATCATTATATTTGAAGTATTGATATTTATGAAAGATACATTTTTTAAAAATCCAGCTATTGCTTCAGCATGAATATCAACACTAACAATAGCTGTTATTCCCTGTGATTCTAGAAACTGCGCTATCAATGAAGCTGTAATTGGTTCTCTTAATCTAGGTTTTTCCTGACGAGAATAAGGGTATGGGAGGAGCAATACAGTAATTTTTGCTGCACCATCTCTTTTGGCAGCATCAATTGTAGTGAACAAAGCTATGATATTGTCGTTTAATGAATGTTTTTTATCTGCTTTGTCTAAATAAGCAGATGATTCAACACATTGTAGAATAAAAATATTCTTACCACGCACTGATTCCTGTAATGTTGCTTTCACCTCACCATTTGCAAAATAGTTTTCAGTTGAGGCCAACAAGCGGAATTCGTCTTTTGTACAGAATTTTGCGAGCTCTTTTAATAAAGAATGAACAAAAGGCATTGCATTCTCACAAGATAACAAATATATCTTTTCCATTAGAAGAAAGAAATCATTTTGTTTTTAAAAATGTAATTCACAAAGTAAAAGTGACAAATATGTCAAGAACCACTGGTCAATAAACCAGTGGCATGCTTATCGATAACACCTAAGGTGGTTCTTGACGCTTACGAATTCCACCACCTGTCAATAGACA
>JAGVYW010000043.1:7188-56995 GCA_018303075.1 Candidatus Woesearchaeota archaeon
AATACCCCGCAGCTCTGCTGCGACCCATTTTTAAGAGTAAAAATCCCTTTTTTGTTATTGAATGCCCCGCAGCTTGCTGCGATTGGGATTTTTACTTATGTTTTGGATAAAAATATAGAAAGAGAAAATATAAAAAAATATAGGAAAATCGCTCCTAATTCTTCACTAAAAGAGCAGCTTTCTTTCCATCCCATACTTGGTTGAACATGTTCTGCAATGCTTTTGCAAAAAACTCTGTGCATACCCAAATGCCTACATCATAAGCTGGAATTGCTTTTTCATCGTCTATTAAACTGAATGTAATCTCTTTGCCATCAACAATACAGAATCTTGCCTTGAAAGATGAAATATCTTTAACTTCACCAAACTGACGCAGTTTTTCTGCTGCTGCTGCTGATTTCTTTGTAATTGGAGCAGCTATCCTTAACTTTACTCCTCGTTTCTTTGCTTTTTCTAATGTCTTTCGCAAAGCATCAGCTTTTCTGATCAAACCTTCTTCAGTTGTCATTAATTCAATGCTTTCTTGAGCATCATTAATCATCTTGTTTAAGTTGTTGTAAACATTTACTCTATCACGAAGTGAAGCTGATAATTCACTTGGTTCAATAATCTCAACGCCATTTGTATACAATGATTCTAATTGTGAGAAAATGTCGTCTTTCTTAACATCATCTAATAATTGCGCTTGTGTCTCTGCTTCTTCTTTTACAGTCTTTTTGACACGTTCAATGACTTCTACAGGTTTTACTGCAATATATTTAATAGGCTTTCCTATCTTCATAACAATAAAACCTTTCTTTTCTAAACTTTCAAGAACATCATATGCACGTGATCGAGGTACGTTTGAGATGTCAGATAATTCGCCTGCACTTGATACGCCTCTAGAAAGTAATGCAACCCAGATTTTTGCTTCATAGCTGTTTAATCCAAAGTCCTTTAATTTATTTAAAATCCTGTCTCCAACAATCATTGAAAATACCCCCTATCTTATAATTATAAATAAATAGTACAATATAATTAACACCAAATATACTACTAAACAATAAGGAACAGGTAATCATTTATAAAGCTTTCTATCATATTCACTTAGAAGTAACTATTACTTAGATTATTGATGGCGAAATGTTTATAAATAATAAAACTTAGAGATTAATTAGATTAAAAAGAAGCAAAAAGAGGCTGACAATGAAAAATAATGAAAGAAACATGCTCCTGATTATTGTAATAGCTGTTCTTGTTTATCTATCATACAGCATCATAAAAGATTTTATACTTGTTTTGTTAACTGGATTAATATTAACATATCTTTTTTATCCATTGTTTAGTTTAGTTCATAAAAAAATAAATAGCAGGAGAATAGCTTCATTTGTGTCTATTCTTATTGTTCTATTGCTATTTACAATACCAACTGCTATACTTGTTACTAAACTTGTGAAAGAAACAAATAATGCATATAGCAACATCATAAATATGGTTGATGAATCTTCTTTACAAAATTGCAATAATAGAATCTGTATGAGTTATAATAAATTATACAATATAACAGCACAATACAATCTTCATGAAAGAATAGCTGTATTTATTACGAACATTGGTACTAAGCTATCGTCTAGCAGTATTAACTATGTTCTTAACTTACCATCATTTATAATAAATCTTATTGTAATATTATTTATTATGTATTATTTCTTTATAGACGGTAAACTAATATTAGAAGAATTCAAAAAAATACTGCCGCTAAAAGAAAAAAGTAAACAATTAATGTTTGAGAAAATAAAGAATATTACTTCTGGAGTTTTTTATGGACAGATGATTACAGCAATAATTCAAGGAATCCTTGGTACAATCGGATTTTATATTCTTGGAATACCTAATGCATTATTGCTTGGATTGTTAATGACATTAGTTGCATTAGTGCCATTAGTTGGAACATTTCTTGTGTGGGGGCCAACTGCATTTATTCTGCTGACATTAGGGATAATTCAAGACAAAAATATACTTATTATAAAAGCAATAATTCTTTTTGTTTATGGATTGTTAATCATAAGCACTGTCGATAATATAATAAAACCAAAAATAATCGGAAAGAAAACAAATGTTCATCCATTAGTTATATTACTTGGGATCTTAGGAGGAGTGAGTTTTTTTGGATTGATCGGAATAATTTTAGGCCCATTGATAATAAGCATGACGATAACATTAATTAAGATGTATAATGAAGGAATATTAACATAACTACCAAATCGGTGAAAAGAATGAGATTAAAAGTAAAGAAGATTCATATCAATACAGGAAATACATTAATTGCAGTCATCAATAAAGAGGATGCAAAACAATTAGATATCTATTCTTTAGATAGAATAACAATAACCTGCAAAAATAAAAAGATTATTGCAACTATTGATATAACTGACTCTGAGAATGTTGTGAAAAAAGGAGAGATTGGATTATTCGAGGAGACAATTGATGCATTATATTGTAAAGTAAATCAGTTAGTTGATATTTCATTAGAGAGAAAACCACGTTCTGTTGGATTTATACTCAAAAAATTAAAAGGAGAACGATTAAACAAAGAAGAAATTTTTGAAATTGTAAAAGATATCAATGAAGGCAAACTTAGCGATATTGAACTGACTTATTTTGTTGCAGCGGGATATATCAGAGAATTATCACTGCAAGAAACTGTTTCTTTGACAAAGGCAATGATTGCATCTGGAGCAACATTGAAACTAAATAGAAAGATAATCGTTGATAAGCATTGCATCGGCGGAGTTGCAGGAAATAGAACAACAATGATTGTTGTACCAATTCTTGCTGCAGCTGGCTTAACAATTCCAAAAACAAGCTCAAGATCAATCACAAGCGCAGCAGGTACAGCTGATACTGTAGAAGTACTGTGCAATGTTACATTCTCTGTAAAAGATATGAAAAAGATCGTTGAGAAAACAAATGCCTGCTTTGCATGGGGAGGAGCTGTAAATCTTGCACCTGCTGACGACAAGATAATAAAAGTTGAAAGCCCTATGTCACTTGATCCTGTTGGACAACTAATCGCAAGTATTTTAGCAAAAAAGAAAAGCGTCTGCGCAACACACGTATTAATCGATATTCCTGTTGGAAGAAGTGCAAAAATTGAGAGCAGGAAACAGGCAAATATGCTTAAGAAAAAGTTCTTGGATATTGGCCATGAACTTGGACTGAAAATGAAAGTGATTCTCACTGATGGAACCCAGCCAATCGGCAATGGAATCGGACCTGCGTTAGAGGCAAAAGATGTTATTGAAACTCTAAAAAATAGCCCTAATGAATGCAGACTATTACGAAAGAAATCATTATTTGTTGCTGGATTACTTCTTGAGATGTGCGGCAAAGCTAGAATAGGAGAGGGTAGAAAACTTGCTGAGAATATATTAAACTCTGGAAAAGCATATAAAAAGTTTTTTGAGATAATCAAAGCACAAGGAGGCAAAGAAGTTACAGCTGATGAAATACCCATAGCAAAAAATTTTAAAGATATACATACAGACAACAAAGGAATTGTAAGACACGTTGATAATAAGATAATAAATAAACTTGCACGGTTAGCAGGAGCTCCACATGACAAAGAAGCAGGCATTTATCTTTTTGTGCATAAAGGCTGTAAAGTAAAAAAAGGAGATAAATTGTTTAGGATTTATTCTGACAATAAAGAAAGATTAGAATTTACTTATCAAGAATATAAGAGAAAAGATGGGATTGTGGTGGAGTGATGAACAAACAATTAGTTATTATGATATTTTGATAAAAGTTTTTATATTACTTAGATTTACTTATAGTAATGCAATTAATCAATAGAAACATGATTATATTAAATAAAGAGATTAATGAACTAGACAAATTTGTATTAGAATTCGTTGATATCATCAAGAAATATACTAATTACATAATTATTTCAGGTTATGTTGCAATATTATTAGGAAGAACCAGAGGAACTGATGATATTGATATGATTATTCCAATAATTTCATTTGAATCGTTTTCTTTACTTTATAAAGAACTTCTTGAAAAAGGTTTTTGGAGTTTGAATTCTTCTAAAGCGACTGATTTATATGAATTACTGTTACATAGATCCAGCGTGCGTTTTGCTATGGAGCCGTTGATTTCTCCAAATATGGAAATTAAATTCTCAAAAAATATGTATGATCAGATTTCTTTGAAAAGTCCTGTAATTATAAAATTAGGAGAGTATGAATTAAAGACTTCACAGTTAGAATTACAAATTGCTTACAAAGAAGAAGTGCTTAAAAGTAATAAGGATATGGAAGATGCAAAACATATACGATTAATTGGAAAACAAATTCTTGATGAGAGTTTGATTAGACAATATAAACAGCAATTGAGGGATTTTGATGGCTAAAACAAATACAATTGTGCAATTAAAACAAGAAAATGATAATGAGAGAATGTGGTACGTTGAATATTGGGCAAATTATGTTAATTCACATACAGATAAAGAATGGAGCAGCCAACAAAAAGTAATTATTAATTCTCAGCTACAAAATGCAAAGCATTATCGATTAACTCCAAAAGAGTATCTCTCAATAAAAGGGGAAAAGTGTTTTCGAGACTAATCTATTAAAAATTTACTTTTTCCTCACACTTTTCAGCAGATATTGAATAGATTTCTTAGCATAATTCTCTTTCTCGTCTTTATAATTAGAATAATTTAAACTGCTTCCTTTTGTTTCCTGCTGGATGTTTTCTTGATTAAAAAATAAATGTCTTTTCTCATGCAATAAAAGTCTAGAATCAAGCATTTTCTTCTGCGTTCTTTTATCGTAATGACCTATTGTTTCTGGAATAAATCCTTGCACATGCTTAATAGCGACAAATTTTGCAAAGAAACCTTTTTCTAATGGAATCTCAATCAATCGCATCTCTTTGAGCGTTGGAATAAAAATAATTGCTGTTAATAACCGCAGTATTCCTGAAATAATAATAACTGTAAGTATATTTCTTTCAAGAGAATTGAAAGGAAGGTATTCTATCAATAATCCACCAACTAATGAGCCTAAAAGCAGAAATAATGTATGAAACAGATTAAAATAACTGACATGATCAAGTATATCATTTTTTGTGCTGCAATCATAAAGATAATTTGAAGTGCTTAAGTTGAAACCTGCCCAGACAAAACCTGAAAATGCTTCTATTAAAAAAAGAATGTAGAAATTTTTTGTAAATATCCATAGAACAGGAATTAAAGGAATCAGAAAACCACAAATAAATAATACATTTTTACTTCCTGAAGTATCGCCATATTTACCAAATATCTTCATACCAATAACACTTGTAACAACAGAAGCTAATGTAATAAGCGCAAACTGAAGATAGCTAAAATGCAGCACTTTCAGCATGTATACTGCGAAAAATGGCGATGCTATGAACACAGCAAACTTGAAAAAGGAGATAAACAAGACATATCTTCCAAAACTTTCTTTTCGAATATGAGTAATAAATGAAATAAATGTCTGCAAATCCTGCTTAAATGAGAAATTGCTGGTGTTAATATTTTCTGGCTCATACATCTTGGATAAAAAAAGTGTAGAAATTATTCTTGAAAAAGCTGCTATAATAAAAAGAATTGAGAACCCAAGAAATTTATTCTCAGTTGTAAATTGATTCAGAATAAGACCACCTATGATTGTAGCAAGAAAAGCAGTAACTGCTATCACTATATTTCTTTTTCCAAAATAACTTCCTCTATGATGTTCTGGAACAAGATCTAACATTAAACCATTCCATAAAGGGCTAATAATTGCTGAACAAAGAGCAATTAGGCAGAGAAAAAACAGCAGAACATATGAAGGATGCAATAGCTGGAATTTTGGCAGAAACAGCAAAGGAAGCCAAAGCAATGACTGCAGAAATGCAAGAATAACAATTATTTTTTTCCGAGAATAAGATACTAAGAATAATTTCTTGGTAAAAAACTGTAATAATGCTCCTAATAATTCAGGGAAAGTACCAAGAATACCTAATACTATTGTAGATGCCTGCAAAAGAATAGCATAAGGTACAAGAAATGAAGAGGTTATACCCTGCATTATTGAATAGAATGCACCATCACTTATTGAATATTTCAAACTTTTT
The DNA here is from genome assembly GCA_018303075.1 of Candidatus Woesearchaeota archaeon. Classification (GTDB taxonomy): domain Archaea; phylum Nanobdellota; class Nanobdellia; order Woesearchaeales; family DSVV01; genus JACRKF01. Next base: position 13,318 of record JAGVYW010000043.1, read on the forward strand.
TCTATCTTTGCGTGATATTGTTCTGGAGATAGTTTTTCTTTTTTTTCTTTTTTGAAAACCTCTTGTTTTGATTCCATCAGATAAATTTGAGAAAGGAAGAGAAATATAAAGGTTTGGGAAAAGGAAAAGATATTTAATTAAGTGAATAGTCCCAATAACTTATGTTCAAAGAACTTATCACCAAATGATTAGGAATAGGACAAACACTTAAAACAGAAGATTGTTAAATTTTGGCAACCTTGAGGAAAAAATTGAAAGAGATGGATTACATATATAGTAATGGTGAACAGTTTGCGGACAATATTGCCTAAGAATGGATATCCTACTGTTGATACATATAAAAATGATTCATAAAATAAGTGATAGATATTGTTCCATATAATTGTAGACCACATGATTTGTTTAAATCTATGAAACCAAAAATAGAAAAGCTTGCTGAAATATGCTTAAGAACAACAACACATAGAACTTCACTAGAGCTTTTGAGATAAAGAAGAAAAAACGCCGCCGCCCAGATTCTCACCAACTTTTTTAAGAAAAACCTTGACTAAAAACACGTTAAGTAAGGCATTCACTTCGTTCAGCCTTACGAACTAGAGGAGCTTCGCTCTCAGTTGCTAAAATATGAAAAAAAAACGCCGCCGCCCAGATTTGAACTGGGATATCCTTTCGGAAACTAGCTCTCAAGGCTAGCGCATTACCAGGTTGTGCCACGGCGGCATGTATATGAATTACAACTAATTTTATTGTTGAAGTGGATGATATATAAAGTTAATCTTAAAATAAACTGTAACTCCTCTCAAGACAATACAGTCACAATATATACAGATTTCCTCATTTTTTTAGAGAATAACCAAAAATTTTATAAATAGATGTTGATTCCTATTTATAAATTTAATGCTGATTCAAAATATAGTTTTTATTGGATAAATAGTTATCCTGAAGTTGGGGGTTAGAATATGCATCAAGTCGTTAGAAAATGTCCTGAGTGCGGGGGCAGCAATTTATTCTGGAATAAAGAAAAAGGCGAAGTCATCTGTAAAGACTGCGGGTTAGTCGTAGAAGAGAAAATGGTCGATTTTGGCCAGGAATGGAGAGAATTCGACGACGACAAAGCAAAGGCTCACAGAAGAACAGGAGCACCAATGACATATACACAATATGATAAAGGTCTTGGTACTGAAGTCGGACGGAAATCTGATTTATACTCATTAGGAAGCAAAGATAGAAATAAATTCTACAGATTAAGAAAATGGCAGTATAGAATATCAACTGCTATCGAAAGAAACCTTAAATTAGCTTTAGCTGAACTGAAAAGAGTGAGTTCTTACTTAAAACTGCCAGAAAGCGTTGAAGAGGAATCTGCACGAATTTACACGTTAGCTGTGCAGCGAGGATTAGTTCGTGGAAGAAGCATGGAATCTGTTGTGGCTGGAGCATTATATGCTGCATGCAGAAGACATGATGTTCCAAGAACATTAGATGAATTATCAGAAGCGTCTGGCATTGAAAAAAAGGAAATCGGCAGAACTTATAGATTTGTGACAAGAGAATTAGGAATTACAATACTGCCAAGCAATCCTGCTGATTATATTGCAAGATTTGCATCTGCATTAAAGCTAAGTGCAGAAACACAATCAAGAGCAATTGAAATATTAGAATCAGCACAGAAATCAGAATTAACATCAGGCAGAGGTCCAACAGGAATTGCGGCTGCTGCTCTTTATGTGAGTGCTTTAATTCATGGAGAAAAAAGAACACAAAGAGAAGTTGCAGATGTTGCTGGCGTTACAGAAGTAACTATCAGAAACAGATACAAAGAATTGCTTGATGAATTAAAGTTAGAGAAAGAGATCAAGAAGACTAAGAAGAAGAAAAAGGAATAAAAAAAGAAAAATTCAGCAGAATTTTTCATCAGATTTTATTTTGAACAATCTTCTTTTACGAGAATAATGTAATTATTTGTTTATACACTATATTTCTATTTTCTTTTTTATATTGTCTTGCTAAATCAATTATCTGCTGCTTTTGTATTATGATATTCTTATTTTGTAACAATTCTGAGACATTGCCTGAAGAAATGAACTGACAGAACTGTGTCAGATTCTTTGGATTTTCAGTGTAAGATGCACGTTCGTAATCAATCAGCCTTGGTTTGTTATTTGATTGAACAATTATATGTTTCAAAGGATGATGCATCTCTTCTTTGTTTATTCCAAGTTCATCCAATCTGTAAACTATTGCAAATAACTCTTTAATTACTGCTAAAGTAACTTCTCTTGAAGCTGATTCTAAAAAATCAAATATTTTTTTACCTTCAATGAGTTCAAGCAATAAAATTTCATCAGTTAGCATAATTACTTTTGGTGCAAAATGATATTTCTCGAGGATTCTGAGCCATTTTGCCTCTTTCTTGAGTACATCAATTAACTCTGCCCTTTCTTTTGCAATCTTAATTGCAACTTTTCTCTTATTAAAATTACCTTGATAAACTATTCCTCTTGTGCCTTTATCAAGATATGAAATGTTATTGACCACTATTTTTTTGAGTTTTTTAAGAACAGTAGTTCTTTCGATTAAATATACATATAACTGTTCAAAATCCAATTTTTTACTATCTAATTGTTTGAAATTGTACAACAACTCTGTAATTGTGCTGTCTATCTTTTCTTTCTGAGTTAATGAACTGAATAATAACAAAATCTTTCCATCTGGCTTGAGAAATTTATCAGCCTGCTTGAGAAATTCTACTGTAAACTCATAACCATGTTTTCCACCATCTAATGCTAGATCAGGAGCTTTTTTATCTGCTTGTAAGTATGGTGGATTGCAGATAATCAAATCAAATTCTCCGTGTATTGTAGAGAATGTATTTGAAAACTTTACAATGATATTGTCAATATTTTTTGTATTTTTTTTAGCAAGCTTCAATGCTTTTTGATTGATATCAACAGCAATAACATTATTTGCATATTTGGAAGCTTCTGAAGCTAAGATTCCAGAGCCAGTACACATATCAAGAACATCACCTTTTGCATAGTCTTTGATGTGCTTTTGTATTAGAAATGAATCCTCTCTTGGTTCGTATGGTTGATTGTTGATTTGCTGCATGTATTAAGAAAGAAAGTACTTATTTATTAATATATAGTCTAGAAGTTAAAAGAAGATTCTTGGCAGCACTTTTTTAATTAAATTAATGGAGAACTTTGCAAAGTTCTCTTTAATTATTCCATAGTGATGATATAGGCTTCTTAAAAAGACACTTTTATTATGAAAATCAAAAACTTTATATATTATAAACAATGCCTGAACTACTATAGAAATTAATTATAATAATTCAGAAGTGATTACAAAAAGTGATTGCAAGAATTAAATTACGAAAACAAAAAAATGAGGTATAAAAAATGAGTGGCTTCCTTTCAAAATTTAAGAAAACATTTGGTGCAGGCGATGATAAAGAAAGAGATGACGATATGGGAATGGAAGATGAATATGTTGAACTAGATTCTCTTGGTGTTACTGACAAAAAATCAAAAGTGATTGTACGTTCATTTATTATTAATGATTTCTCAGATATTAAGTTAGTATTAGATTCTTTACGTGAAGGCATGACTATTGCATTAGTTAACATCAAGCCATTAAAAAGCAAAGATCTTGTTGAATTAAAACGTGCAATAAATAAATTAAAGAAAACATGCGAAGCAATAGATGGCGATATCGCAGGTTTTGGCGATGATTATTTAATTGTAGTTCCAACATTTGCTGAAATCTACAGATCAAAAGACACTCCAGCAGTTGGAGCAGCATCAATGAATGAGATGGAATAGAAATCAAAAACTATATAAACAAATTCCATTTCTTAAATCTTTATGTCTAAACAAAATAAAGATAACAATTTTAAAGATGATAATGATAATAAGCAGAATATATTATCGCATGACAAACAAGATAATCCATCGCAAGATGACTTTAATTCTGAAGAATTTGAACATCAAAAATGTCCAATGTGTCTTAAAGAAACATTGCAGTTGACAGAAGCAGAGCGTGACATTCCTTATTTTGGCAAAGTCTTTTTATATTCTATGGATTGCAACAATGAAGAATGCAGATATCATAAAGCAGATGTTGAATCAGCAGAGCAGCATGAGCCGACAAAGTTTGTGATTGAAGTTTCAGGAGAGCATGATATGAGCATCCGTGTTGTAAAATCAGCAGAAGCAACTGTAAAACTTCCTCATATCATGAACATTGAGCCAGGTACAGCTTCAAATGGCTATGTAACAAATATTGAAGGAATTCTAAATAGAGCAAAAGTAATGTTAGAAAAAGTTCGTGACACATCTGATGAGGATGATGATCGTCAAAAAGCAAAAAACATGATTAAAAAATTACAAAGAATTATGTGGGGTAGTGATAAGATAAAAATCACAATCGAAGATCCATCTGGGAATTCTGCAATTATTTCTGATAAGGCAATAAAAAGTAAATTATGAAAAATTGTAAAAGTAAGCTTTATATATAACCTCTTTTGAATCAATTCTTTTGATAAATTTAAAGAAAATTTACGAAGGTGGTATAATATGGTAGTTGATGATAAAGTTATAGAAGAGCAAGGATTTAATGAACGAATGTTTATTGGTGCTAATCTAGAAAGACTTTATGGTATATATGGAAGAAGGGTTTTAATAAGACATGGTCCAATTGCTCCAAAATATACATCTGGAGAAGATATTGTTGGTGTTCTTAAGCCAGGAGATGATTATGATTCGTGCAGATTAGCTTATGTTGATAGGGATGGAACTGTACGTCATCGATTCTATTATTCAAAAGATTTAAGTGTAGTTGAACCTGAACCAGGAGATGTTTTTTTACAAGCAAGAGCTGTAATCACTGATCAACCTATTCGCCAAGCTAGTGGGCTTGTACCTCAATCATTTACTAATGCTTTTGTTAAATTAGGACTTTATACAGCGGGTATAAGGGATTTTTATGGTGGCACAGTTTTTGATAGACCATTTGACAGGCAATTATAAATCAGGCAGCAATATCCATAATACTAATGCTTAGTATTAGATTTTTATCTTTTTTTCAATTAGCTTTTTAAATCTTTAAGCAATTCCATCTTTATTAGAGGTGTTTCAATGATAAGAGTTGGAATTATAGGTGGTTCTGGATTAGACAATCCTAATATTATTCAGGATGCAAAAGATGTTGAAGTAACAACAAAATATGGCAGTCCTAGTTCTCTCTTAAAGACAGGCAAGATTGCAGGCATTGATGTTGTACTTCTGGCACGTCATGGCAGAGAACATACAATTCCTCCAACATTTGTAAACAACAAGGCAAATATTTCAGCGTTGAAAGAAATTGGCTGCACACATATTATTGCAACAACTGCAGTTGGCAGTCTGCGAAAAGAGATTGGCAGAGGGGATTTGGTTATCATTGACCAATTTATTGATTTCACACGGCGAAGAGATGTTTCTTTTTTTCAGCAGTATGAGTCGCATAAGTCAATCCATACACCAATGGCAGAACCATTTTCAAAACAATTGCGAGAGTTATTAAATCAAACATGTGAAGAATTGAAACTAAAGCATCATAAAAGTGGAACAGTTATTACAATCGAAGGCTCTAGATTTTCAACAAAAGCAGAGAGCAGGATGTTTCGTTCATGGGGTGCTGACATTATAAACATGTCAATTTCACCAGAAGCAATACTTGCAAATGAATTACAAATACCATATGCAGTAATTGCAATGTCAACAGATTATGATTGCTTGTTTGATGATGTTCCTCCTGTAACATGGGAAGAAGTACTGCATGTGTTTAAGCAGAATGCAGACAAAGTTACAAATCTGCTTATAACAGCAATTCCGAAAATAAATGTATAAAAACTCAGGTCGTTTTTTATGATAAAATCTAAGATAAGAACAATTCCAGATTTTCCAAAACAAGGGATTATGTTCAGAGATATAACAACATTGTTAAAAGATGCAGAAGGATTTCACACCTGTATTTATGACCTAAAAGAGCGCTACAAGCATTATGACATTGATATAATTGTTGGCATTGAATCAAGAGGGTTCATCCTTGGTGGAGCATTAGCATATGCATTAGGCAAAGGTTTTGTACCGATCAGAAAACCAGGCAAATTGCCAGGCGAGAAGATCTCATTTGAGTATGAATTAGAATATGGTAAAGATAAGATAGAAATCCACAAGGATGCGATTACGCAAGGGATGAAAGTTCTGCTTGTCGACGATCTGATTGCAACTGGCGGAACAGCAGCAGCAGCAGCAAAATTGATTGAACAATTAGGCGGCAAGGTTGTTGAGTGCGCATTTATTGTTGATCTACCTAGAGTAGGTGGAAGAAAGAATTTAGAATCTGCTGGTTATACAGTTTATGCGCAGGTTGAATTTGAAGGAGAATAGATTATTTTAGAAATAATTCTTTTTATCTTTTTTTATATGCATCACATCGTCTGTGAGTTCGAGTTCTTCTTCATCAATCAGTTCTTTCACTCGTTCTAGCCTTTTTAATCGAACATATTCTCTATTTAAAATTTTTGAAATTAATATTAGAAAAATCAATAGCTATAGGCTATAACTTTTCTTTTCCAATAATCTCCAGCAATTCCTCAAAAGAATGCAGCACAAAATCAGCTCCATGATTTTCTATTGTTCTTGCGCAGCCGTATTTAGCAAAGCATGCTTTCATTCCAACAGCTTTTGCACCAGCAATGTCTCGCTCTGGCCAATCTCCTACCATCAAACATTCTCCTGCAGATAATTCCAGTTTCTCAAGCGCTTTTTGAAATGGCAATCCAGATGGTTTGCATTCTTTTGTATCATCAAATGTAACAACAACATCAAATAAATGATCGATATGCATGCTGCACAACCGCATCCAAGCATTCAATTGAGGAGCATCTGTCACAATCCCTAACTTATACCTTTTCATTTTTAATTCATGCAGTGTTTCTCTTACACGAGGATAAGGTGCTAAATAACCATCTCTCACTCGGCGATAAGCAAGTATTGCTTTTGCAATTATTCTTATTTCAACTTTTCCAGTACTTCTCAACAGAAATTTCTGAAATATCTCCTGATCTTCCATACCTTTTTCTTTATAGAGTTCATAGATTAATTCAACAGCCTGTTTTTTGTCTAACTTTAATCCAGCATCAATCATAGCTTCAACTGCTTCTTCAATTGCCATTCTCTTCATTTTCAGAAAATCAATCAATGTATTGTCTAGATCAAAAAGGATTGCTTTTATCATTTATTTAAGAAATCATTATTGTTTTAAAAAAGTTGTTGTTCTTAGAATAAATAACTAAGAAAATAAAAAATAATGAAATTATTTTTTTATTTTAGTCCAGCATCCTTTCTCAGCAATTCTGCTTTATCTATTCTTTCCCATGTGAAATCTGGGTCATTTCTTCCAAAGTGTCCATATGCTGCTGTTTTTCTATAAATTGGTCGTCTTAAGTTTAATGATTGAATTATTCCTCTGGGCGTCAATGAAAAATGCTTTATTACTAATTCTGAAATCTTCTCCTCAGGAATTTTGTTAGTGCCAAAGCAGTCAACGTTTACTGATGTTGGTTTTGCAACACCGATTGCATATGACAACTGCACTTCACATTTATCAGCTAATCCTGCTGCAACAATATTCTTTGCAACATATCTTGCAATATAAGCTCCTGATCTGTCAACTTTGCTTGGATCTTTGCCGGAGAAAGCTCCGCCGCCGTGTCTGCCTACTCCGCCATAAGTATCGACAATTATCTTTCTTCCAGTTACTCCAGTATCTCCCTCTGGTCCGCCGATGACAAATTTTCCAGTCGCATTGATATGTACTTTTGTATTCTCGTCCATCATTTTACTGCAGACTGGTTTGATTACTTTATCCAAGATTTCTTTTTTCAGTTCTTCTTCTGTTGTATTTTCTTTATGCTGCTGTGCAATAACAATTGCGTCAATTCTTTGCGGTTTTCCATCAACATATTCAATAGTAACTTGTGATTTTCCGTCTGGGCCAAGATCTTCGACAATATTATTTTTTCGCACCTCAGCCAAACGTTGCGTCAATCGATGCGCTAAAACAATAGGCATAGGCATTAACTCAGCTGTTTCATTTGTTGCAAACCCATACATCATTCCTTGATCGCCAGCGCCTTGTTCTTTTCCAGTTGATTCATTTACTCCCTGTGCAATATCAGGAGACTGTCCATGAATCGAAACCAACACACCTGCGTCTTCGCAGTCAATTCCAAACTGTGGATCAGTATATCCAATATCTCTTAAGACAGAACGCACAATTGACTGTACATCTGCATAACCATGTGTTGTAACTTCTCCAGCAACAACAACCAATCCTGTTGTAGTCATTGTCTCAACAGCTACACGAGAATATGGATCTTGTGCATATAATGCATCTAAGATTGCATCGCTTACCTGGTCGCATATCTTATCAGGATGCCCTTCAGTAACACTCTCGCTTGTTATAAATCGTTTTCCTTTTTCATTCATTGCAAACACCTCGCATCTCATTTAATATGTAATTTAATAGGTAATAATAACTTAAAAATTGATTTTGTTTATAAAGAGTTTTGATAAAAATATTCCAAATGGAATAAAGTGGTCAATTAAACCAAATATTTAAAAACAAACATGGTTTTTATTCATCATGCTCCGCAAACCAATCGTTACAATCTTAGGTCATGTTGATCATGGAAAAACAAAATTACTAGATTCTATTAGAAAAACAACTGTTGTTGACAGAGAAGCAGGTGCAATAACGCAGGCTATTGGCGCTTCTTTAGTTCCTCTTGAAACTATTCAAAGAGTTTGTGGAGATCTTTTAAAGAAGCTAAACCTAAAATTCACAATTCCAGGATTATTATTTATAGATACTCCAGGACATGCTGCTTTTGCAAATCTCAGAAAACGTGGTGGAAATTTAGCAGATATTGCAATTGTTGTAGTTGATATCAATGAAGGTTTTATGCCGCAGACATTAGAAGCAATTGAGATTCTCAAGAAATACAAGACTCCATTTGTTGTTGCAGCAAACAAGATTGATTTAGTCAATGGTTGGAAAATAGAATCAAAAAATCTGCTGGAAGATATAAGTAAACAACAGCAGCATACAACAACTGCATTTGAGACAAAATTCTACGAACTTGTTGGTAAATTATATGAATTGGGTTTTCAGGCAGATAGATTTGACAGAGTTAGTGATTACACAAAACAGATTGCAATTATTCCGATTTCTGCAAAACAAAGCCATGGATTGGCAGAATTATTAATGGTTGTTTCAGGATTGGCGCAGAAATATCTTAATGAAAATCTCAAGCATGATGTAAATAGTCCAGCAAAAGGAATAATTCTAGAGGTAAAAGAAGAGCATGGTTTAGGAAAAACAATTGATGTAATCATTTATGATGGCTCTATCCAGATAAATGATACGATTATAATCGGCGCAATTGACGCTCCAATTATAACAAAAGTAAAAGCATTATTTGAACCGCAGCCATTGCAGGAGATGCGGGATAAAAAAAGCAAGTTTCTTTCAGTCAAGAAAGCAGCTTCTGCTACAGGAGTAAAGATTTCTGCACAAGAACTAGACAATGCAGTTGCAGGAATGCCAATAAGAGTTTGTAGAGATGAAACAGAAGATGCAAGACAAAAGATAATAGAAGAGATAAAAAACGAGATTGATGAAGTGTTGATTGAAACAGATAAAGACGGCATTATAATAAAAGCAGACACTCTTGGTTCATTGGAAGCTTTGATTTATTTGCTGAGAGAGAAAAAGATACAGATAAGAAAAGCATCAATTGGAGAGATTATGCGGAAAGATATTACTGAAGCAGAAACAAATAAAGAGGTTTCTCCATTATTCACTGTTATTCTTGGGTTTAATACAAGAATCTCAGCTGATGCTGAAGACTATGCCAACAACTCTCCTGTGAAAATATTTGTCAATCAAGTGATATACAAATTATTGGAAGATTTTGACAGATGGGTTGAGCTGGAAAAAAAGAATTTAGATAAGCAAGAATTAACAAAAATAACCGCTCCCTGCAAAGCAAGAATCATGCCAAATCATATATTCCGCCAGAATAATCCGGCAATTGTTGGTATGGATATTCTTGCTGGAACATTGCGGGTAAATATGCCATTAATGAAAGAAAAAACAGCAAATGCTGAAACTGAAGGAAAGTCAATCACTTTTGTAAAATCTATGAAACATGATAAAGATGCAGTACAGGAAGCAAAAGCAGGAACGCAGTTAGCGGTTGCTTTAGAAAATGTTACAGTTGGAAGGCAGATATTCGAAAATGATATTCTATATTCCGCAATGAGTGAAGATGATTTTCGTAAATTAAAAGAGCACAAAAAACATTTAAAAAAAGATGAGCTTGAAACAATGAAAGAAATTGCTTTAATCATGAGAAAAAAGAATCCTTTGTGGGGTATATAAGGAGATAGAAATGCAGCACCTCAAAATACTCAACAAAAAAGAAAAAAAACAGATTACTGTAATATTAGAAGAGCAATATGGAATTACGCAAGAGCTCGATCTTGTTTTTTTATTGAGCAAAAAAAACAAAATATATATCATTAATAATGATTTAGCAAGGATAGACCTGGTAAAATTAAAGATTGATTCAATTGGTATGTACTTAGGAGAGCTTGTTGGCAGTCAGATACGATTGAGCATTGAAGGTTCGCAACTGCTAGGCAGATATGCAACAAAAAACATAATTAATCTAGACAAGAATATCACAAGACTCTGGATGCACGGCTATGATTTAGAATTATCAGCAATAAAAAATGCAATCAATAATAACTCTGATGTAAAATCAGAAATGCAAGGTTTTGTAATAATTAAATCAAATGATGATTATCTTGGCTGCGGAAAACTAGGTGCAGAAAAATTGTTCAACTATGTTTCAAAATCAAGAAGATTAAGAATTATCCCCTAAATTCCATATTTCACAGACGGATCTGAAAAACAATGCATCTCATATAATGGCTGTAATATTCCAATTCTTCTTCTGAAATCTGCAAATTCATTTGGTGAGATCAATAATTCTTCACTTGCTTTTTTTCTCATAACATTTTCTGCAATATTATCTATTGTCTGAAGAATCCAGACAATTGCTTCATTATATTTATTCAGCACAAGTGAATCCTTTTCTTTATCCATTTCATTCACAAGCTGTGGAACATATAATTGTATCATATTGAAAAAAGGTTTTACATCTTTATATGCAGTAAACGTGATAAATGGCGCAACTTTATCAATGCAATATAATCTTTCACATAGAGAATTCAGACTTTTGATAGTTTCTGAATAAGATGCAATAATTTGTTCAATATTATTTGCAGCCATAGTGGCAAGTTTACTAGACGCTGTATGCATAGTTATCAAAAAATCTAGTTCAAGAATAATTCTTAAAGGATGCTTGCCAATTCTGTATCTGTCATTAGTTGTAGAAACTGCATCAATTAGTCCAATTATCTGAGTTGACTCAACAGTCTTCTCGAAAAGACTGACATAATTTAATATTAATGAGTGTAAGTTTTGATGAAAACCATCTTTTCGATGCGCTGGAATATCATTATAACATCTGCGAACATATTTTCTTAGATCAGTGCTTGGTTTTATTTTCTTTAATACTGTATACTGCTCTTTAATCATAATCCTAACAGCATCGCTGATTCCAAAAGAACTGCAGAAATTAGTTGTCTCTTGTGATAAAACAGCTAATGCTTTATCCTGCTGCTGTGATTTTCTCCAATAACTTAATCTATTTGGCTGCAGGCTAGGTACAGAAGCCTCACTAATTATCTCTTTTACTGCTTCGTATATTGCACGATAAAGCTTGCCATATCTTTTGTCAGCAAGATAAGAGTTATGCCTTCGTATTGCGTAAATAAGATGTGCTCTTTCCGACGAGAATTCTGCTGTTATATAATCATCAAGTGATGGAATCGTATGATAATCTAACATCACACCACTTTTAGGGTTGATTAGTTTTGATATTCTTCTTCTAAAGCCATGACTTTTAATACTACGATGAACAATCTGCCGAGCATCACATAATTCACCTCTGTAAAAATCAGCAGGTTCAATTTTTTGTGAAGTCCACCTATCATTGAGAATTATTGCTACGCCAAGAATATCTGTAATTAAGAGATCCTCTAGCGTTGCTTGCCTAATATCACCATTACTTCTAATAAACAATGCGTTTTCATTACCTTCACTTTCCATCAATTTCTTTTTACTGTGAATACCGCTTACTGTTTTCATATCATTATACCCTCTGAGAAGATTTACCCAGTAGCGTGCAATCTTTTGCGGAAGGCTTTCGTAGAAATCTTTAATCCTTACAATAATCACGTCAATAGGGTTGTCTTTTATTCCACCATCTGGCCGTGTATAAAGTGCAAGATTTATGCTATCTAATATATTTAGGTTTTTATTTCCTTGTGCAGAAAAAATGCGCAGTGATTCAAGATTTCTTCTCCTCTGCATGCTTGTTGCAAATCTTTCAACACCTCTTTGTAATTCTTTAAGTGTTGAATAAGCACTAAAGTTGTAATCCTCCTGATAATTAATACAATTTGGAAGAAAAACAGATACACCTCTTGATACTTCTCCTAAAAAACTGTCAAGGTGAAGTTCAAAGGCTGCTGCAATCCATTGCCGCATATAACTTATATCTGAAACTGATGAAGGTATACAAGGTATTTCTTCAGGCCGTATTCTTTTCTTTCCCATAATTAAATTAAATCTAGCAATACAATCTTTTATTAATGACAAATGCGGTTCAGCAAACGGAAGATCAAATAGAAATCCATTATTTTCACATCCATCACCTCTATCACTACTATTTCCACTTTTGGAGAACTGAACATCATGCTGCAATACTGCAAGATCCAAGCTTAATGGAGGATAAGATAGACCTTTATCACGCAGCTTTAAATCAAATACATCTTCTCTTCCAAATAACGGAGAGAACATCATCTCTAAAAGATGTGTTGTTTCTGTTTCTATATTAGCTACCATAAATCATCATTACCATAAATCATTCTAAAATATTGTAAATTATCATAAATAACTGCATTTATAATATATATTATAATATCAATTGTTATAATTTTTTTATTCCTAACAATGATGGGATAAATACTTCCTGCCTAAAATATTCACCAAATAAATATGCATCACGATATTGGAGAGCAAAAGATCTCTCTCCGTATGCAATTTTCTCTCCTTTAAATCTAGGCAGATAAACACCTGTTACAGTTCCTTCAAACTCATGCCCTTCTTCAGGAGGATTGATTCTTGTTGCATCAGCAGTAGAAATATATTCCAATACTTTTTTTTTAATCCCTTCTCTTTCTGTTTTTGAGATTAAATCTTTATTGTCGTAATAGCGTACAATACCATGCAGCACATAACTGCTGATCTGGCGTAAGAGTTCATTCACTTGCCTTAGCCGTTGAAATTGCGCCGAATGCTTATTATCTTCAGACATTTTTTTTAATTTAAACTCAACAAGATTCCAATAATACATATTTTTAAAGGCGCTATAATTGACATGACCAACTGTAAATCTTCCTTCTTCATTTATGATTGAATTATAGAGATCAATATAGTTGTCAATCCTATCCATAAGCTTTACATTTGCTGATCTTCCAATTGAATCTCTTGTAGCATTGTTCATTTTTCGTTTGCTTTGGCCAATACCCAATAATTCATTTAGATAGAGAAAGTATGTTTCTTTTTCATGAGGTCTTCTTGTCATTCTTGCGATAACTTCACAGCTGGTTTCAAGACCTTCTTCAAACTTAAGATCAATATATCCTTTTTTATCAAATAATGAATCAGAAAATAATCTATACTCTACTCTAAATTGTATTATCAATTCTTTAAACCATTGATCCCATCTGTTTTTTGCAGGCCTATCAAGATCTTCTCTTTCTTCTACCCAGTCATGCAGCAATCCTCCTATAATTGAAACATATCCCGCAGGAATCCAACCTAATAATTTAGCAACCCTATAAGGATGAACAAAATAAGGCGAGCCATTTTTTCTATCTTTATGCGCATAGCCTCGCAGTGCAAACTCTAAACTAAATCTCAGGAATTCTTTATCTAACTCAGAAAATGCAGATTCTCTTTCTTCAATAATCTTTGAAGTAAGACATCTCAACTCTCTAGGATCTATCTGCTGTTTATAATTATTCCTGATCATACTGGTCAATCTAAGAATTGTCTGTTTTTCACGTTCAGAAAGCTCTCTTCGCAGAATAAGCTCTGCAGCATCATCACTTAGTTCAACATAAGACTTAAGTTGTTCGTCGATTGAAAGCATATAATGAGAAGAATAATGAGATTTATAAAGTTTATCAAGATTCTTACTATTTAGTAATCAATTTCCTTATTTCCAGATAGCATCCCCAACATAATGAATATTTTTTACAACTCTTCCTTTTTCAAGCTGCTGCATCTCTTCTGTAGAATACAATACTCTTCCAATTGCAAGGTTCTTTTTATGTTGCACATCGATAATAAGAACAAAATCATCTTTTTTAATTCCTTGTTCAATATTTATTATTCCTGGTCTCATAATATCTGCTCCTTTGATGACAAAAGGTATTGCACCCATATCAACAGTTATTTTCTTAAACAGAAATACTTCTTTTTTCATCAGCAATCGTAATGTTGGCAGTATTAAATCCTCGTTTCTAAAAAGTAGTTTCTCATCATTAATCAGAATGATATTTTCATTAATCTCAACTTTGTCATTCTTTGATACGAAGTTCTCTATATTATAGCTTTTGCTAATCTTGTCATTTATTTCTTTAATCTCTGAATTGCTTAGTCTCATAAAAATCTCACTCGTATGTTAGAAATATATCACTATATTTCCAACATATCAACTAATCCCTATATTTTTAACAATCATCTCTTTATCAAACTCCTGCAAATCTTGATAATTTTGTCCAATACCTAAATACAATATTGGTTTTTTTGTAACATAACTGATAGAAAGAGCAGCTCCTCCTTTATCGTCTACATCTGCTTTGCATAATATGATAGCATCAATGCCAATTGCAGAATCAAACTCTTTTGCTTGTTCAACACAATCATTGCCAGTAATTGCTTCACCGATGAAAAGCTTTAGATCTGGCTTTGCTACACGAATAATCTTTTTCATCTCATCCATCAAGTTAGTGTTTGAATGCATCCTGCCAGCTGTGTCAACTAAAACAACATCAATTGCTTTTGCCTCTGCATATTTGATTGCATCAAATGCAACTGCAGCTGGATCTGCACCATAATCTTGTTTGATCAGACGAATGTTTAATTTTTGTGTGTGTTCTTCCATCTGTTGTATAGCTGCTGCTCTGAATGTGTCACCCGCAGCAATTACACAGCTGAGATTATGCTGTTTTAAGAGATATGCAACTTTTGCAATTGTTGTTGTTTTACCAGAGCCATTTATTCCAAAAAAAGCAATTACAAATGGCTTTTTTGTTTTTACTCTGCTTAAAAAATCGATTTTCTGAACATCAAATAAATCATTTACTGTTCTCTTTAGTGTTTCTGTGATTATTTCCTCAACAGTGCCTCTTTTTACTTTTATGTCAACCAATTCTTTCTTTAAATCATCTTTTATCTTATCAATAACTTCAACTGCAACATTGTTTTCCATCAAAATAATCTCTAATTCCCAAAAAATTTCATTAAATTTTTCATCAGTAAGATTTGTCTTTGTGATAGTATCTGTTAATTTTGAGAAAAATCCTTTTGATTCTGATTCTGCAGCTTTTTCTTGTTTTTTTAGTTCAATTTTTTCTGGTTGTAATTCTTCTTTTTGTGCTAATTCTTCTGTTAGTGTCTTTTCTTCAGCTTTCTTTTTTGTAAACTTTTCTTTTAATTTAGAGAAAAAACCTTTTTTTTCAGCAAATTCTTCTTTAAAATCTTCGTCTTCTATCTCAATTTTGGCATTATTTTGATTTTGTTTATTAGTAGAATCAATTGTTATATATTCTGTATGCTTTTCAGAATCTTCTTTTGAAGGCTTCGTATGACTTTCTTTTTTGCTCTCAATTTCTTTGCGTTTGCTAGTCTGTTGACTCTGTAATTCTCTGAGTTTTTCTTTTGAACTATCTTCAACTTCTTTTTGAATTGTTTTTGCATTGTCAATCTCTCGCCAAATAATCTCTTCTTTTTCAGCTGATATTGGAGCTGCATGAACTTCTTGCACAGCTTTTTTCTGAATCTTTTGTTCAGTCTCTTGGATATCAACTATAGTTTCTTCTTTTTTTATTACAGTTGTTTCAGCATCTTTTTCTACATCTTTGCTGAACTTATGCAGTGCTGTCTTTAGCTTATCTTTTAAAAAACCGAACATTTGTATCCTCTTTTTGATTTAATTGTTTGATGCCATATCAGTAAGTTCTTTTTCAATGCCTGCTGCATGGTTGACTAATAATTGCATCTGTTCCATTAACCTAACGCGGTATTGCAGTATTTCCTGTTGCTGCACAGCAATTAGTTGTTTTGTTTCATCGATTGATTTCTCAACTGTGACATTTGCTCCAACATTGATTAATAATTCTTTTGTATCTTTTATTTCTGCTTTTACAAATATTCCTGAACTCATTGGCACTAAAATCTCTGTGTTTTCCTTTACTTGTTTTAGTTCTTCTAATGAATAATTAATGCTTGATAATTCCTGAACTTGCTGATCAAACTTTTCAAGCTGCTGCTGCATCTGCTTCATTTGTTGGTCAATTATTTGATATTCTTGGTATTTCTTTTGCATTTGTTCTTGTTTTTGTTTGTTTATTGCTTTGTTTTCTGGCATTTAATGCACCAATACTAGAGATTAGTTGTTTATTTATAAAGTTTTATACATAACTTTGTAAAAACTATGACTTTTACAAGATTGTTAAAACTTTGTCAAAAAAGGAAAAGAAGTTACAATCACTCCAGAAAGCAAAAACAGGATTGTGATTACTGTATAATTTCACATTCCCATACCAGGAATGCCTTTTAATTTGCCTATCATCTTCTCCATGTTTTTTGGATTTGTTCCTTTGAACATTTTCATCATTTTCTTGCTTTGCCTGTATTGTTTAAGCAGCTCTCGCACATCTGTCTCATTGCTGCCTGAGCCTTTTGCAATTCTTGCAATTCTTTGAGAATCTATTACATCTGGATCTTCTAGTTCTTGCTGCGTACAAGAATCAATGATAAACTTCCACTTTTTGAGCTTTTCCTGCTGCACATCAATCATTTCTTTTGGCAGTTTTAATTGTCCAAATCCTGGAACCATCTCTAAAACTTTTCCTAATGGCCCCATTTTGTTCATTGCTTCCATTTGTGAGTATAAATCTAAAAGGTTGAATTTGCCAGACAAGAATTTCTCCCCTAGATCTTCTGCTTCTTCTTCAGTAATTGCTTCTTTTGCCTTAGCTAACAGTGCTTCTAAATCACCCATACCAAGCAATCTTCCTACAAAATTCTTTGGTTTAAACTCCTCGAGATCATCAACTTTTTCTCCAACTCCAATTAATTTAACATAAGTTTTTGTTGCAGAACAAGCAGACAATGCTCCTCCGCCTTTTGCAGTACCATCTAATTTTGTGATAACTACTCCAGTTACTTTGCATGATCTGCTAAAAGCCTCAGCTTGTTTTTGCGCTGCCTGACCAATATCAGCTGCCATAACAAGCAATGCTTCATCTGGCTTAACAATAGAATTAAGATTCTGTAATTCCTTGATTAAATCATCGCTTAATGCATCTCTTCCAGCAGTATCAATGATGACAATATCATATCTGCTGAGATCTTTCTGATAAGTAGTATAAATCTTTGAAGCATCTTTTTCTCCTTTTATACCATAAAAGTCAACTTGCAGTTGTTTTGCTAATTGCTGCAATTGTTCATAAGCAGCAGGACGCCATGTATCTGTCTGGATAACAGCTATTTTATTGCCTCGTTTCTGAAAGAATTTAGCCAATTTTCCAGCTGTTGTTGTCTTTCCGTTTCCGAATAATCCTACAAGCATTATCTTAAAAGGTTTGTTTGTTATTTCTATTCTTGTATTTTCGCCGCCTAAAAAAACAGTGAGTTCCTCGTAAACAATATTAACAAGATGCTCTTTTTTAGTCAATCCTTTTGGTGAATCTTCTTTTAATGCTCTCTCTTTGATTTTCTTTGATAATTCAAAAACTAATTGTACATTAACATCTGCCTGCAATAAAGAACGTTGAATATCCTTGACAAGTTCATTGATTAGTTTTTCATCTACAAATAATGCATTTGTAATCTTAGTTAATGTTTCTTTTAATGAACTGCTTAGCTTTTCTAGTACCATAAATTAAAGAAAAAGAATATATGATTTATATAGTTTTGTATAAACTAATTTCTGAATTATACAATAAACTAATTTAACCTATGTAATCCACTATCTTCTGGTATAGGGTTTCTCTGAATGAATGTGTGTAATTGTGGTTGTCCCTTTTGTGAGTGAAATTCAGTATAATCTTTAGTTAATCCACCTCTTAACAGGTAGTTAGGTAATGTTAACCTATCAACAAATCTATAAGCACCTAATTGTTGATATAATTGTTCAACTGTTAAATTAATAAAATTTCTTCTTACTGCGGTACATGGAGAAGATTGGTAAAAATCACTCAAGTTTATATCTAAATTACAAACTGGTGTATCATGTTTATGTCCAGAAATTGCTATTATTAATGGAACTCTTGTTTTCTTGCATTGCGTACTTTCATCAGCAACAAGCATAGGTCTTGCTGAGGATAAATCGTGACAACTATGATATCCTGGAAGATATATTCCTCTAATTAAACCATATACAAGATGAAATCCACTCTCCAAACCCATTTCAGTATCAGTAAAAATTACTTTTGTTCTTTCTTCTCCTAGAACAATCTCTTGCTTTAATTTTAATAATGCTTCGCGTACAGTATATGCTGTATTTATATTTCTATACCAACCACATTCTAACAAATCAAGAGTTAACTGCATATCCATTTCATCATTATCTACAACTAAAATTTTATGGTCAACTAAACATCTGACTGAATCATCAATTGTATTTCTACTATTAACTACCATCTCTAACTACCTCCAATATAAAAATCCACATTATTAACTATATATTTGGACTGTTATGTTATATATAAAACTTTGCTTTTTTTGAGAATTTGACATCACTTATGAGTGATATTTCTATATGTCTAAGTTGTCGTCTTATAGATCATGTAAAAACAAAAAAAGGCTTAGTGGCTTTTTACTGTTATGGGGGTTGAGTATGAGAATAAGGATGATAGTAAAAAGCCACTTTCATCCTTTATACAATTATATAAGTGCAACTAGTATATAAATGTTACGTTTTTGTATACTGGTTGGGTGGACTAAAAAGGTTTTGCTATAAAAATGAATTTATGCGGTGGTGTGATTACTATGTTCTAATCAATTTTATGTCAGTAATCTTATAAAGATGTCATTATTCTTATAATTACTCTGTTTTTGTCACATCATTTATATACTATCTTGAACTACATAGTAATTTATAATTTATATAAGTAGTTTAGACTACAAGAATAATAAAAAATTTGTTTGTGGGTTGATGGTAATGCAAAGAAATAGTTGTAGTAATAATAGTTTATGTCAGGTATTACAAAGAGAAGGAATAAGATTACAGCCAAACATTTCTGTTTCATCAATAGTAGATTTTTCTCAGGTTACACCACAGCATGATGCATTAATGTCACATTTAGGCAGAGGAGTAGCAGCAGCTGTTTTGAATCTTCCTTATGAAAGAGGATTTCATAGAACTGCAGCAAAACAAATCCTTGATGCAGGCAATGTTACTCTTGATCATTTTACAGAGCTACTTGCAAAACAATTTTTTAGCGATGGTTATATTAGAGAAATAGTTGATGCTGGACAAAATGAAGCAGTTTATCTTCCGATTAGTCCTAATAATAGGGTTGTTTCAGTATCTCAAAGAACTAAATCAGTTTCTCGCCTAGTCACTAAAGTTTTAGATTATGAAACATTATCTCCTGAAAATGAACAAAAAGCAAGAATAAGAGATGGAAAACAGATAAGATATCATATTTCAGGAGATGATGCACCATGCAAGAAGGTGTTTGTCCAAGATGCTTATGGTGTAAGACTAGTAGTTGATGATTCAAAAGATTGGGATTATATATATGATACAGTTATCCCTTTTGTTGAAAATAATTTCCATGTCGCTGATGGAAAGAGCTATAGAAGAAATGGAAGATTTTCTGGAGGAAAAGCAAAAAGAAATGGGTATGAAACAGAACATTTGATTGTATTTTACTCATTTCCTGGTTTGAATAATCCAATTGTTATAGAATTGCAGATTCGAGATAAAAAGGCAGATTATGTTGCAAACAGAGGAAGTGCTGCTCATTATCATGATAAGAGACCTTTAAGAATGTTTTTCAATTAGTTTTTTTAATTTCTTTAATAATGCAAAATTCTCATTACTTCTTTATCACATGCTTCATTGCAGTTCCATAATACTTTTTTGTGCTTCAATTAAGTCTTTTTCGTCGACATAGAATAATATTTCAGGCATACAAAGAATTGTATCATAAATATTAACATTATGCAATGCCAATTCTGCTGTAATTTTAGCAAGTATCCCTTTAGTGTTGTTATAATCTTTGCTTAAGACAAGACGTATCTCACATAAATTTTGTTTTACCTCGAGAATATCCTCTCTTTGAAATACGCTCATCTTATCCTCAAAATCTTTCTGGCTTAAAAGAACTTTAATATACTCTTTTGTTTTTATCAATCTAAGATTTTTTTTGAGTTTCTGACCATTAACAAAATCTTTTGCAATATCACTGAATGCATTATCTTTTAATTTAATACTTACCATGTTGTTTTTTGTCAGAATTATAATCTCTTTGAATACATTCTGCAGTTCTTTGCTCTCTGTAAAAGTTTCATCTGTCTGAAATCTTCTAATTGCACTGATTACTGCATCAAGTGATGTTTGTAATGCATAATTCTTGATAAGATAGCTTGCTAATGCCCGTATGTTGATGATATTGCGCTGCAGATCTTTCTGAATAGAAATATCTTTCTGGAGAATATTGTTGACTGTTTTTTGGATGATTTGCTTTATTTGATTTGGCATTACTATGTTATTTATAAGGTAATTTATATAATTATCTTAAATGTATATTTTATCATTAAAAAAATTAACTTCATTTCAACCTAACAGCTTCAAGATTCTTTGGTGCAGTTGTTTCGATTCCGTACATCTTATAGATCGATGATGCAAAATCTAGGCATCGTGAAGCTTCTCCGTGATTAATTATTATTTTTTTTGGTTTTGGAGTGCATTTATAGATAAAGTTCATCAATTGTCTTCTGTCAGAATGCCCTGTAAATCCTTCAAGAGTTTGCACTTCAAGCTTTAATGCAACTGTTTCAATTTTGTTTGAACCTGTTGGGAATGTTATTTCTCTATCTCCACGTTGAATCCTACGTCCAAGAGTATTTTCTGCTTGGTATGAGACAAACAAAAGCATATTTTTTTCAGAATCTGCAAGCTCTTTCAGATATTGCACAGAAGATCCTCCCATTAACATACCAGATGTTGCCATTATGATGCAAGCACCTGTATCTTCAAGAACTTCTTTTCTTTCTTTTGCTGAAGCTATCCTGCGAAATAAAGGAGACAAAAATGGATTTTCATTTTTGTGAAAGATTAGTTTTCTGATATCAGAATTTAAAAACTCCGGATATGCTGAATGAATTGCAGTAACATCCCATATCATACCCTCTATAAAGAGTGGTATTTCTGGAATATACTTTGCTTTAATTAGCTCACTAATAATCATCATTACTTCCTGTGCTCTTCCTACACCTAATACAGGTACAAGGATTTTCCCTTTTCGTTCAACAACGCTTTTAATAAACTCAGCAAATTGCATTTCACATTCTTTTCGTGACGGTACAATATTTGTCTTTCCACCATATGTTGCTTCAATCATTAATGTTTCTAATCGTGGGAATTCTGTAACTGATGGTTCAAGCAATTGAGTTCTTGCAAACTTCATATCAGCAGTATATAATATATTGTGTAAACCATTGCCTACGTGCAAATGCACCATACTGCTTCCGAGAATATGTCCGGCATTGTATAATGTGATTCTTACATCAGGAGTTATATCACTTACTTCTTCATAATCAATGCAAATAGTATGCATAACCATTTGCTTTACATCATCTACATCAAAAACAGGCTCTCGATTATCACTTTTCATAATTTTGATATAATCAAGCAGCAATAATGCCATTGTATCTCGAGTTGGAGCTGTACAATACACTGGTCCACGATAACCATACTTGAATAAATAGGGAACAAAACCGCAATGATCTAAGTGACTGTGACTTATGATAACTGCATCTAATTCATCAATCTTAAATTCAGGTGCATCTAAATAAGGATATGCGTTTTCATCATTTGCTGAAACATCTACACCAACATCAAGCAAAATACGTGATTCAGGTGTTTGCAAGAAAATGCATGATTTTCCAACATGCCTTCCAGATCCTAAGTATGTTATCCTTACCCACTCATGTTTTTTCTCACGAATCCATCCATCATATATACGATGTCCTGTCTTATCAAGAAATTTTCGTCTATATTCACTATTTTCATAGAGAACATTTCTAATATTAGTAATTAATTTTGATTTTATTGGCGGAGCTCTTCTTACCAAAGGAACCCATAATGTCTGTGTTTTAATATCTCTTAATAATGAGCCTTGTTTTCCAATTGCAACACCTGGCTTTTCTGTTTCAATAATTACCCGCGAACGCCTTGTATCAAATATGATCTCAGATATCCCTGCTTCTTCAGGAATTATTTTTCTAATCATTTCTTCTGCTTTTTCTTTTGGCAATGTTATATCTGGATCAGGTCGAAGTTCAATTCTTTTTTTTAGTGCATCAACTATCTGTTTTATAGAATCTCCATTACTTAAAAAAAATTCCTTGTCTTTTGTATAAAGAACAATGTTAGCTGCTTCAAATGCAATCTCGCTAATCTTATCTTCAGGTAAATATTTTAAAATTTCTTTACTTATCTTATTTAGTGTAGCCATATTTATTTCTCCTCAAAATCTGCTTATATTATTGCCTTATTAAGAATAGAATAATCTGTTTAGTCCTAGATTGTAAGTTGTGTATTCAATATTTTTTCAACAACTTTCTTAACACCTTTTTTTGTTATTGTTACAACATTAATTCCGTTTCCCGAATAGGTATCACGCTGTAATGCTGCATTGACTGCTTTAACTACCAAATTAACACCTTCATCAACTGATAAATTAGAATCATATCCATTTTCTAAAACACCATAAGCAAATACACTTCCTGAGCCAGAGCTTACATAATCATCAACTAATGTTAATGAACCATCAGGAAAAATATCATAAACGTAAAAGCCAGTTGAATCTTTTCCACCAAGTATAAAATGACTAATCCCTGGAATCATTGACATCCGTCTAATATTTCCATACACTAATCCTGCAAGCAGGTTTGCAGATTCTTTTACATTAGGTTCAAATCCAGAACGAATTTTCTTTAATGAGATTTCTGCTTTAATTAACCGTGCCATTAATTGCGCATCAGATACTGTTCCTGCCATTGTCACAATCATATTGTCAGCAATTGGAATTATTTTGTCAGTTTTCTTATTAACTATTAAACTGCCTGCTGTTGCTCGCATATCTGCCGCTAGCACTAATCCGTCTTTACAAACTAATGCAACTGTTGTTGTACCTGTCTTCATAAGATCACTTTGATTTTCACTCATATTGATAACACCCTTCCTTTATCCAATGTTTTTATTTTGATTGATTATGATATTTGAGATTTTATAGAAATTAACTATTTCACCTTATTTTCTGAAAGAATGAGGTAGTATATAAATATTTTGTTTAGAAACGGAATATTTATTAATTACTCTTAATAATATCATTGAATATGCAGAATAATAAATCAATTATATCTCAAAGAGCTTCACAGATTTCTCCAAGTTTAACATTATCATTATCTGCAAAAGCTGCTAGCTTAAAAAAACAAGGCTTGCCTGTTGTATCTTTTACTGCTGGAGAGCCTGATTTTGACACGCCAGAACACATCAAGGATGCTGCGAAGCTTGCATTGGATAAAGGCTTAACTAAATATACAAATAACTCAGGAATAGCAGAGTTAAAGCAAGCGATTATCCAAAAATTTAAAGAAGAAAATAACTTAGATTATTCAGCTGATGAAATCATTGTTTCTTGTGGTGGAAAACATTCATTGACAAATATATTTTTGGCAACCATTAATGCAGGAGATGATGTTATTCTTCCATCACCTTATTGGGTAAGTTATGAAGAACAGATAAAACTTGCACAAGGAAAAGTTGTATTTACTCATCTTCCAGAGTTAAAGTTCTCTGCTGATGTAATTGCTGAGAAATTAACAGCCAAAACAAAAATGATTGTCTTAAATTCACCAAGCAATCCAACAGGAGCTGTAATCACAAAAAAAGAACTGAAAAGATTAGCTGATCTTGCAATTGAAAAAAATATATTAATATTATCAGATGAAGTATATGAACATTTTGTCTATGAAAATGATGATGAACATAAGTCTAGAAGCATTGCTTCACTTGGTGAAGAGATAAAAAAATTAACAATTACAATGAATTCTTTCTCTAAAACATATGCAATGACTGGTTGGAGAATAGGATATTGCGCTTCAGAAAAGAAAATAGCAGCTGCAATGGATGCTTTACAAAGTCACATGACTAGCAATCCTACAACATTTGCGCAATATGGAGCTGTTGCAGCACTTACAATGAAAGAAAAATCTTCTGCATTTGTCAATACAATGATAAAAGAATTCAAAAAAAGAAGAGAAGTAATGGTCAATAGATTAAATGAATGTGATGGTGTTGAGTGTGCAATGCCATCAGGAGCATTTTATGCATTTCCAGATATCAGCAACTGCAAATTAAATGAAAAGCAACTGAATGGTATGAAACTTTCCGAGTTATTATTAGAAAAAGAGAACGTAGCAGTTGTCCCTGGTATTGCATTTGGCGATGATAATTATGTGCGATTGAGTTATGCAACGTCAATGGAGCAGATTGGACAAGGGATGGAGAGGATTGAGAAGTTTTGCAGAGGGAATTAATTCTCTTAAATCAGACGGACAGAAATCTCCACAATTTATAGTTGGAGATGAATGTTCGTTCACTGTCCGTTTGATTTGCTAAAAATCCGAGCTTGGAATCCTCACTATTTATGGTTTGGGAGTCACTCGGATTTTTTTCAAGTTCTCGTAGTTTACCTTATTTCTTATACCTGAATTTGTATTTTTCTGAATGAGTGGTAAAAGCCATAATTTGTTGCGACAAATAAAAATCCCAATAACAGCAAGTTGCGGGGCATAAAACAACTTTTTTTTGAATTAATTTGCCGCAAATTCGAAAATACTAAGGAGAAAATTTAAAAATACAAGGTAAACTACTTCTATTTTATTATAAGGGCCTATAGTTCAGCGGTAGAATGACGCCCTTACAAGGCATTCCTTATAAGGGATTTTTGCTTCAGAGAGGCGTAGGTCACCGGTTCGATCCCGGTTGGGCCCATTTTATATTAATTAAATGTTTCCAACCTCATCGAAGGTGAAGCAAAAATTAGTTTTAGCTGATCAATAGATTATATTCAATATGCGGCTGTAGTATAATGGTTAGTATTCCGCCTTGCCAAGAATTGCAGAGATAATGCAGATCATTCCGCAAGCAGGCGGTAGTTCGGGTTCGAATCCCGGCAGCCGCATTTTATTTCTTTTTTTAGTCGTACAACTGAAACGAAGTGGAAGTTGTACTTAGTTTGTTTTTGCCAGCTTTTTCTTAAAAAGCTGTTCGGGTTCGAATCCCGGCAGCCGCATTTTTTCTTTAAACAAGACGAATTCCACTTGTCTATTGACAGGTGGTGGAATTCGTAAGCGTCAAGAACCACCTTAGGTGTTATCGATAAGCATGCCACTGGTAGTGGTTCTTGACAAAACAGAAATCAATATAAAGATTCTTATTCCTATCATTAAAATGCGCTCAAAACAAAAATATTCAGTAAAGGATGAATATAAGGAAATTGCTCTTGGAAGAATTCATGAATTATTTAAGCAAGCTGATATTCAATTTCATGATAATGAGAAAGAACTTGCAAATAGATATATGTATTTAGTTAGAAGACTAGCGATGAAATATAAAGTTAAAATTCCTTCTGAATTAAAAAGACAAATATGCAAGAAATGTTTGCATTATCTTGTTGCTGGGGAAAATGCACGCGTAAGAACTACTGGAAAAGTAATTGTTTATAGCTGCAAAGACTGCGGACATCAGAATAGGATTGGATATAAGTAAAAATCCCAATCGCAGCAAGCTGCGGGGCATTCAATAACAAAAAAGGGATTTTTACTCTTAAAAATGGGTCGCAGCAGAGCTGCGGGGTATTAGAAAATGAGATTAATAAAAATTATCTCAGCAGTTCTTCTTCTGCTTTTTTATTTTTCTGCTTGTTTCTAATATGATGGTAGATATAATAGCTTCCACCAATTATTAGAAGAATAATTACAGGGATTGTGAAATATTCTGAATAATGTTTGACTTCATTCCAGCGCTGGCCAAGAAGATATCCTAAATAAATAAGAAAAGCATTCCAAAGTGTTGCGCCTGCAATTGTATATAAGCAGAACTTTTTAAGATCCATTTTTCCAATGCCTGCAGGAATAGAGATCAAATGCCTGACAACTGGAATAAACCTGCTGATGAAAACTGTCTTTTCGCCTTTTTTTGCAAACCATTCTTCTGTTTTTTGCAAATCTGCAGGATCAACAAAGAAATATTTGCCGTACTTGACAATCAATTTATTGCCGCCATACAATCCCATGTAATATGAGATCAATGAACCTATTAAACTTCCAAGAGATGCTGCTATGATCACGAGAAATAGATTGAACTCGCCAGTTGCAGCTAAAAAACCAGCAAAAGGCAGGACTAATTCTGACGGAACAGGTACTACCATGCTTTCGAAGATCATCAGGATGAAAATTCCAAAATAACCAAAAGATGATATTATTTTGGTTATCCATATTCCTATTGATGAAAGTAATTCTGAAATTAATGCCATTACGTGATAAGAATTGTGGTGGTTTATATTGATTTTGGAAAACATCTATAGAATAGATACTATAAATTGTATAACTCATTCCAAAAGCATAATATTTAATAATAAGCAATTCTTTCTCAATACAATGGCAGACACAGTACAAAAAGGCGATAGAATAAGGATTCTTTATGTTGCAAAGAAAGAAGATGGGACTATCTTTGATTACACGCCAAAAGAAAAACCTATTGAGTTTACTGTTGGCAGCAAACAAGTTCTTTCAGGAATTGATGTAGCTGTTGAAGGAATGATTGTCGGTGAGAGAAGATCTTTTCAGATTGCTCCAGATAATGCTTTTGGTTATCGCAATGAAGAATTAAAACAAGTCATTCCACGAAAAGCTTTGCCAGCAGAAATTGAAGTTAAAGAAGGAAAAGTTATCTCTGTAAAAACGCAGAAAGGATTTCAGTTTCAAGCTGTAATAACTCAATTTGATGATGAGAATGTTACTCTTGATATGAACCATCCATTAGCTGGGCATACGATTACTTTTGAGATACAGGTGCTTGGAAAAGTGAAAACCTAAAGCAGCTCACTTCTATTCTTTTTATCCTGCTTTTATGCATCTTCATTGTTTGTTTTAATGGAAATTGATATTTGAATTCATGCGTTATTTTATAATGATGATCTTTTGCAATTGCTTCTATAAATTTTGCAGTTGATGATTTATGAAATGAATAAATTATTGGAGCAATAGTAAATGCTTTTTGCAGAAAGAATTTGTCAGCATTTTCAGTTTTTGTTCCAAATGGTGGATTCTGAAGAATAACCTGAACAGGAAAATCTTTTTGGAAATCTTTCTTAAGTACATCATTAATATCTTTATGAATTATCCTATATTTTTTCTTTGTTATGTTTATTGCTTCTAGATTTTCTTGCAGCTTTTCAAGTGCTAACTGATCAATATCAACAAAGATTAGGTTCTTTGCACCAAGCATTAATGCGCCAATTCCTAAAATACCTGTACCTGCTCCTAAGTCAGCAATTGTTTTATTTTCAATATCACCAAACATATATGCATGCCATAAAATATCTGCTGCTATTTCAGAATCTGTTGGATATTGTTCTTTGTCTAGCAGTGGATTTTCAAATAATAATAACCTTGATAATTGTATTGCTAGTTGTGATTTACTTAACATTATATTTTCAAAGTTATTTGAATTTATTAATATATCGTTTTAAGGTTAACACCGTAGTAATCAGTAAAATATATATATATAGTTATGTTATAAAGAATCATTAATTACAATTAATTAAAATGCCATGCGCTTTATGGATTATTAATTAGATGATAAAATGGGAATGCAGCAAGATGAGTTATTTGATGTACTTTTTAACAAGGATGACATTACTTGGCAGACTATGATTTATGAATTAGTCAGAAAAGAACAGATGGATCCGTGGGATATTGATATTGCAACATTATCACAAAGATTTCTTGATACACTTCGAAAATTGAAAGAGATGGATTTTCGGATATCTGGAAAGATCATACTTGCAGCTGCGATACTGCTGCGTTTAAAATCGCACAAACTTGTAACTGAAGATCTCTCTGAACTTGACAGATTAATATCAATGTCAGAACAGACAGAGCAGGAGTTTTATGACGAGCTTGAACAAAACATTAACGAGAACAATATTAAGATAAATATTGATGGTAATGATTTTACACTTACTCCGAGAACACCTCAGCCGCGAAAGAGAAAAGTAAGTGTTTATGATCTAGTAGAAGCATTACAAAAAGCTTTGGAAGTCAAGAAAAGAAGAATGGCTCGTATAAGAGGAGACGACATCCAGATGGAAATTCCTAAGAAAGTTGTCGACATGAATTTATTGATACAGCAGACATACAATCAAATTGCTGCACACTTTCTGCAGAAAAAAGATGCTAAAATCATGACATTTAGCGAATTGATTAATAACAGCCAAGAAAGAAATGAGAAAATCTATGCTTTTGTTCCATTGCTTCATTTAACGACTTACAGAAAAATAGATATTGACCAAGAAGCACATTTGTCTGAAATAAATATAACACTTTCTGATGTACATAGTAAATTAGAGCAAGAACGTGAAGATAAAAAAGGAGAGAAAATAGATGTTAGCAGAGAAGATGATAAACCTTTTAAAAAAAAAGTTAAGAATAAAGCAGTATAATATTTACCTCAACAATTCTTCATAACCTTTCAAATTGAGAATTTATGAATTCTGGGTGTATCTTTTTCCATCAAGTTTATTGCAAGATTGATTAATTTATACATTTTGTCTGCCCTCCATAATATCTAAGATTCTCTGGGCTACAAAAAGCTTTCTGGTTTTCTTGCCAGTTATCTCTTTTAAAACGCCTTTTTGCTCTAACTTATGAACAAGATTTGATGCACCTGGCAAAGTCATGCCTATTTCATCAGCAACATCTTTAATAGTAATAAATGGGTTTTTAAAAATTAATTCAACCACTAAGTGCATTTTTGGGCTTTGCGAAACTCCTGCCATTGCCTCTTGCAAGTATTTTTTGTATGACTCTAATTCCTGAATCAATTGCAGAGAGCTATTTGCCTGAACTTCTAAGGCTTTCAAGAAAAACAATATCCACTCTTCTATTTTATTTTTTGAACTGACATCAAAAAGAGAGTCTGTATAGGTGCTTCTATTTCTGTTAAAAAATTCGCTGATATACAAAAGTGGCTGGCATAAAATTTTTTCCTTGCATAAAATGAGCATAATCAAAAGCCTTCCAACTCTTCCATTCCCATCTCTGAACGGATGAACTGCTTCAAATTGATAATGTGCTATTGCTATCTTATAAAGGGCATTTAAAGTTTTATCATTATTCACAAACTCGACAAAGTTCTTCATTAAAAGAGGAGTATTTTGTGGAGATGCAGGAACAAATTTTGCAGTTTCTAAAGTATCCAGCCTTTTTCCTATTGCATTTTGGCTTATTTTATATTCACCTGGCTGTTTGTTAGAACCCCTAACCCCTTGCAAAAGAATTTTATGCATTTCTTTGATAATCTCTTCTGTTACTCCTTGGTTAATATTTTTTAATCCATACTCGAGTGCCTGTGCGTAATTTCTAATTTCTTCATTATCTAATGCTTTTTGCACATCTGTTTCTTTTTGTTTTTCATCTTTGTAAACATCGGTTAATGTAGATCTTGTTCCTTCTATCTCTGAGCTTAAAGTTGCTTCTTTTAAAATGAATGGCATCCTAAGCAAAGTTACTTCTTCAGGAGAAAGTTTTTGAGTTTGCCCATCTACCCTTCCCAAAACTAAAGCAGTATTTAACAAAGAATTTATTAGATTTTGACTAGGCATAAACTCTCTGAAAGGTAGATGAATTGGCTCAAATCTGTAATACATCCCATTCTGTTCCCAAACTAATTTTCCGGTTTTTGAATTTGTAAATTCTCTTTCATCCATATTGTAAACTATTACAAGGTTCTAGTTTATAAATCTTTCTAAAAGTAAGTGATATTTATAAAGATAGTTTAGTTAGTTTAAGAAAGTTAAATCTTGTTTAACAAGGTAGGTGAAAGTAAAGTTAGTATATAAAGACAGTTTAGTGGAGTTTATCAGAAAAGTGTTTTTTGAATTTGATTATAATTATTTTTTAGGATTGTAAGACAACCTGCGAACTCTTCCTGAAGAAATTGCTACAAATCCTGAGATAATACTATATAAAGCTTTATATACATCCCATCTAATCTTACATTTATGCACGTCACTAAAACAAGTTATAATGGAGATCCAAACATTGGTTTGATGGTGTTTGCTAATGATAAGTTTTGTTTAGTTGGCAGTATGGCAACTGATAAATTAGTTAAAGAATTGCAACAATCATTAAATGTTCCTGTGTATAAAATAACATTATGCGGCACTGACCTAATCGGTGTATTTTGTGTTGGCAATAACCATATGATTCTATTGCCAAGCATTGTATTTGATTATGAACTTGAGATATTAGATGAGCTTAAGATTAAATATACAATAATTGACAGCAGATTGACTGCATTAGGAAATGATATACTTTGCAATGATAGTGTTGCATTTGTCAATCCTGAGTTCTCTGATGAAACAAAAAAAAAGATAAAGAAGGCATTGAAAGTAGAGCTGAAAGAAGGTATGATTGCAGAACTTGAGAATGTTGGTTCATTGGCAGTTATCAGCAAGAATAAGATAGTTGTACACTCAGATGCAGCAGATGAAGAGATACAATTGCTTGAAAAATTATTTAATGCAGAAATAACAAAAGGATCTGTTAATTTTGGCTCTCCATACATCAGATCTGGATGTGTTGCTAATAAACATGGATTTGCAATTGGAAAACTATCAACAGGTGTTGAAATAGCAACAATGGATGAAGGATTGGGATTCTTATCCTAAAGTTTTATATACAAATTCTTTCTAAAATAAGTTATGCATAATAAAACACTTCAAAAAAATGCTCAGTTTTCAATGGAATACTTGATGGTCATAGCTTTTGTATTGGTATTATTTGTACCAGCACTTGCTTATCTTATGTCTAGCTCTAGTGAAACTGAAATTGAATTCACGAGAATGAAAGTCAATGTACTTGCTAATACTATACTTGATGAAGCAAAAGTATTATATTATTCTGGAGGTTATGGAAAAAGAAGCATCAGATATATACTCCCAGAGAGAATAATTGCATTTTATTTAACTGGAGAAAACAAAGAACAATTAGTTTTTGAGATGAACACACCATTAGGGAAAAGAGATCTTGTTTATTTTCCAGAAACACCTTTATCATTTCCAAATCCCATTAAAGATGAAGGTGGAGAGAATAAAATTACAAATCTTAATACAATCTATTTATTAAAACAGGAAAATGAAACAAATATTATTATTTGCACTAATCTATATATGGTAGATCCACCTTGTTTGGGGCTAGCAGAAGAAGTTACTGAGCCTGAAGTGATTTCATAACCTATTTAAATAATAACTATATTATGAGGCAAATGATAACAATAAAAAACAAAGAAGGCATTGATCCAGGTAATATGAGGAAAATTATTCTTGATATGTATAATCAGATTAATCAGGGATTAAAGATTGCAGGAAGCTTTTCTGTTGCAGAAACAATAAATAAAGTTTATATTGTTGGCATGGGTGGATCAGCAATTGCTGGAGAAATTCTAAAAACATACATTACAAATGACCAAAAACAAATATTGCTCAAAGGATTAGAGATTATTGTTGTAAGAGACTATATAATGCCTGAAAATGCAGATGAACATAGTTTAGCGATAATTATTTCTTACTCAGGCAATACTGAAGAAACAATCTCTGCATATAGAGATGCAATAAAAAAGAAATGCGTTTGTATAGCAATGACAACAGGAGGTAAAATAGAAGAATTGTTTAGAAAACAAAATCTGCCTTATCTATTGATGCCAAAAGGTTTTCAACCTAGAGCTTCTTTAGTTGTACAATTCTTTGCATTATTAAGGGTGCTAGAAAACTCCAGATATATCAAAAAACAAGACGAAGCAATCCATGAAACATTAATTGCTATAAAAAGTACTGAAAAAATAGAACAGACAGCACAGCAATTAGCTCTATCATTAAATGGAAAGATTCCATTGTTATATGCATCAAACAGATTGTACGGGCTTGCTTACCGATGGAAATGCCAGATTAATGAAAATGCCAAACTCCATGCTTTTGTTGGCTTGCTAAGCGAGTTAAATCACAACGAAATTGTTGGATTTACTACAAAGCTAGCTCCTTTTCATATAGTATTCTTAACTGATGAATTTGATCATCAGCAGATTAAGAAAAGAATTACTATTATGAAAGACCTTGTTAAAGGAAAGAACTATTCAACAACTGAAATTGCAATAAAAGGAAATACTGAATTATCAAGATTGTTCTCTGGTATTTTATTAGGAGATTTATTGAGTTATTATCTAGCTGTTAATAATAATATTAATCCAACTCCTGTTGATATTATTGAGGAATTGAAAAAGAGATTAATTTAGTATTAAAGCTAGGAAATTCTGACGATTGTAACGACGGGAAAAGAGAAACTTTATATAATAAATATACTTAATAATACATATGATTGAAAATGAAATGACTAATGAAAAATTTTGGAAAACTATAGAAAAAATGTTTAACCTGAAAAATCTCTATAAACATGGCAAAAAATGGAAAACGACAACATGATGAAAAGATTGATGAAGAATAATATTAATAAAAATGTCGTCGAAATTTTCTGTTTATTACTATTCTTCTCGTTAATTGGATGCATTATTGAAAAAGAAACTATTACAAATAAAGGTGAGACCATGAGAATAACCAGCAAATCATTTGAACATGGAAAATCAATTCCTTCAGAATTTACATGCGATGGAAATAATACAAATCCAGCTTTAGAATTTAAAGATGTTCCAGAAAATGCGAAAAGCTTAGTACTGATAATGGATGATCCAGATATTCCAGCGTTTGTCAAAGAAAAGTATAGCATTCAAGTTTGGGATCATTGGATTGTGTTTAATATTCCTCCAGAAACAAGAGAAGTAACTGAAGGAAATAATCCAAAAGGATTGCTTGGTGTAAATACAGCTGGGAAAAAAGCTTATGGCAGTCCTTGTCCACCAGATAGAGAACATCATTATTTCTTTAAATTGTATGCATTAGATACAATGCTTTCTCTAAAAGAAGGTTCAACTAAAAAAGAAGTTGAAACTGCTATGGAAGAACATATTCTTGCAAAAGCTGAGTTGATTGGATTGTATGAGAGGAAAAAATGATTAAAGTGCGCCTTTCTTATAATAATTCTATCCCCTAAATAAATTATCAATTCTTGATTCATTGTAAGAATAGTAAGTATGGTATACTAATAAATTTTTTGACAATAACATATTTATAATCAACAATATTCCCCATTTTCCATGATACTTCGTTGGCTAAAACTGCAGAATATTCGCTCCTATCTTGAAGAAGAGATTGTTTTTCCAGAAGGCTCTGTACTGCTGTCTGGAGATATTGGCTCTGGAAAGACTACAATTTTGCTTGCAATAGAATTTGCACTGTTTGGGTTTAATAAAAATGATCTTACTGGAGATTCCCTCTTAAGACATGGAAAACATGAAGGAAATATTGAACTTTGTTTTGATATTGAACAAAAAAAGATTGTTGTCAAGCGATTCTTACGAAGATCAAATGCAGTTAAGCAGGAGCAAGGTTATATTATGATTAATAATGAACGTATTGATTGTACAGCTGTTGAATTGAAGACTAAGATTCTTGAATTGCTTGGTTATCCTTTATCATTGGTTTCTAAAAGCAGAGATATTTTATTTCGATATACTGTTTATACACCGCAAGATGCAATGAAGATGATTCTGCAGGAAGATAAAGAATATAGATTAGAAACACTCAGAAAACTGTTTAATCTTGACAAGTATAAAAAAGTGAGAGAGAATCTGCAGATAGTGATTAAGGATTATAAAACTCATAAGCAGCTATATGAGCAACAAGTAGAGTATCTATTTGAGAAACAGAGTTTGCTGCAACAATATATAGTAAAGAAAAGCAATCTTGTTTCAGATATTGTTGTGTTGAAAAAAAAACTAAAAGAAATAACTGATATAATACAATTGCAGAATAAAGCTGTTGAGGAATGTTTGCTTATAATTAATGAACAGAAGAGACTTGCAAACGAAATTGCAGTTGAGAAAGAAAAGCTGAATAATCTGCATTCTTTGATAAAAAAAGATAAACAGCATATTCAAGAAACATCTCAGCAGCTGACTGAGTTAGAAAAGAAAAAGAAGGAAATAAAGATTGAAAAAATAACTAAAAAAAGTAAAGATGAGATAATAACTGAAATAAAAAGAGATGAAGCTGAATTAATGCAGATAAAAGAGCAATTGATTAAACTCCAGCAGCAGCAGGAATTTGCAGAAAAAAGGCTGCTATATGCAGACAGTGAAATTGGAAAATATAAGCAGCAGATTGTTGTTTTCAGCAAGAAGAAAGAAAGAAAAGATACACTCCAGAAAAATATTGAACAAAAAGAACAGCTACAGGATGAGATTGCTGCGAGAGAGCAGATGCTGCAGAAGCTGTTGCTGCAATTATCAGAGGTTGAAACAACAGCAGCTATCATCCAGACAAGTATTGATAATATCAAAGCTCTTAACAAATGTTTTACATGCCTGCAGACAATCACTGATGATTATAAAGAAAAAGCAGCTCTTGATGCAGAGCAGAAAAAGAAAGAGCTGCTTGAGAGAAAAGAGATATTATTGCAGCAGAAAACAAAAAATCAGAAATCTTTTGGAGAGTTACAGGAAAGAATGAAGCAGCTGCTGATAGATGAGAGGGAATATATTCTATTGAATCAAGAGATAAGGCAATTAGAGGAGAAAACTGCTCTTCTTCATGAAAAAGAAAAAGAAGTTATGCAGATAGAAAGAGAAAGAAAAGAGATAAAGATTCTTATTGAACAAATTTTTAATGGAGAGGTTCTATATGAAAAGATAATTGAGAACAACAAATTATTAGAGCTTGTAAGAAAGTATGAACAATCACTGCAGGAGCTGCAGCTTATCTCTGCAATGATCACTGAAAAGCAGGTGTTTGTCTCAAAAATAAATGAACTATTGCAGCAATATGAAAAACAAGAAAAAGATCTGCATTTATTTATTGAACAAAAACAACTGCTGATCAAAGATATTGACAAATTAAACAGTGAGTTCTTAGAAAAGAGAAAATTACTTGAAAAAATGATTATTGACGAAAAAACAGTTTCATCAGAATTGACAAAGCAAACAACTGAAGCGCAATTTCTTGACAAAGATATTGAACGAATCAACAAAGAGATTGAGGACAAAAATAAAATTAAAGAGAAAATTGCTGCAGTTAACAATCTTATCAATTGGTTTTCTGATAAATTCACACCTCTTACAGTATTGCTTGAAAAACAGATCATGCTTACAATTTATAGAGAATTCAATGAATGCTTTATTACATGGTTCACTACACTTATGGATGATGAATCAGTTACAATTAGATTAGATGAAGATTTCACACCAATAATCCACCAAAATGGTTATGATACAAGCTTTGAATATTTATCTGGCGGAGAAAAAACTGCAGTTGCTCTTGCATATAGATTAGCATTAAATAAAGTAGTGAATGATTATGTAAGTTCAGTGATGACAAAAGATATAATTATCTTAGACGAACCAACAGAAGGCTTTAGCTATGAACAATTGGATAAAATGAAAGATGTTCTTGATCAGATCAATGTTAAGCAAGTAATCATTGTAAGCCATGAAGCAAAGATTGAGAGTTTTGTTCAGAATATCATTCGTCTAAATAAATCTGGACATGTGAGTAAGGTAGTGAGTTGAGGTGTTTGGTAATTGGTTAGTCGCACAACTTTTTTTTGAAAAGTTGTGCTTAGTTTCTTTTTGGCCAGACTTTTTTGTAAAAAGGCTGGTGATGTTCAAAATATCATTCGTCTAAATAAATCTGGACATGTGAGTAAGGTAGTGAGTTGAGGTGTTTGGTAATTGGTTAGTCGCACAACTTTTCAAAAAAAAGTGAGTTAGAACTGCAGTTATGAGTCCTTATGAGTAGTGTACAACATGTTTGAAACATAAGATCATTATTCTCATTCGAAAGCTATTTAAATAAGTAAGACTAGAAAAAATAAATTGCAGGTGATTGAATGTCTTTCAAAAAGATGAGGTTGTTTGTTGGAAGTATTTTTCTGCTAATTATACTTATAATATCTTCAATCAGCGTATCTGCAGCTCTTAATTTTGATATACAAGTTAATCCAATTATAAAGAACTTTTATCCAACTCAGCAGGGAAAATATGAAATAACAATTATCAACAAACAAGCAATTGAAGATCAATATACACTTTCATTTACAAATACACCAAGATGGAGTGTTGAAACAGACCCTATGTCTTATCTCTCAGGAATTACATTGAAGGCAAATACATCTGTTAAGTTCTTTTTATATATAACACCTGTTCCTGAATATGAGTTTGGACCGCATGATTTTAATATCATTGCAGTATCAAAGAACACAGGTTCAAGTATTGTAGACATTTTGCCAGTGTTATTGCGAAATCCTTCAAAAGATTTTACTGAATATTCGCCTGTAATCAATCTTGATGTTGACATACCATATAAAATAAATCCAAAAGAAGAAGCAACAATTGAGATTGACTTTTTGAATAGAAACAAGCTTGATATAAAGAATTTAACTATTGTTGTAACAAGTATGCATTTCTCAACTGTAAAAGAAACAACACTTGGTCCGTTAGAAAAAAAAACAGAAAGGATTTCTGTGAAATATGATCCATTGATGCAGCCAACTAAAGATACAATAACTGTAACAGTTTTTGCGAATGGCGTTGATTTCAAACCTACTGCAAAAGATATTGAGATTATCGGATATTCAAATCTCAAAGAAAATGTTCAGAAAGATGATTCTTTTTTGAAATATACTCGTTCAATTACATATACTAATGAAGGCAATGTTGCAAATAAGAAAAAGCTAATAGTATCAACATCTGTACTGGAACAATTATTTTCATCAACAACTCCTGATGCAGTTAAAGTTGTTGAAAATGGAGTGAGAGAATATGTATGGGAGATTACTGTACATCCGCAAGGATCTGTAACAATAACAATGGTCACTAATTACAGATATATTGTTCTAATAATTCTTATACTTATCTTATTGATTGTAAGTTATTATGTCTTTAGAAGCCCTATGTTAATCACTAAAGAATCACGCATTGTCAGAGCTTCAAAAAATGATGAAGGAATTTCACATCTAAAAGTACTTATCCATATAAAAAACAGAACAAATAAATTAATAGAGCATGTTAAAGTAATTGATAGAGTGCCGCATATAGCTGAATTAGAGAAAGAATATGTTGTTGGTACATTGCATCCTGACAAAGTTGTAAATCATGAATTAAAAGGAACATTAGTTAAATGGGAGCTTCCTGTTGTTGAACCATATGAAGAAAGAATCATCAGTTATAATATCAAATCAAAACTCAAGATTTTAGGTACACTTACATTGCCTGCTGCAACACTTAAATATAAAAATAATAAAGGCAATGAAGTAAAAATTAGTTCTAACAGATTTATAGCTGGTAGTGATGAAGAATATGGAAAATGAATTTGTGAAATAATTAACTTTAAGAGAAGAATGAAAGAAGGTTATTTAACGATATGTGAATATTATTTAGGATCATTACATGAATTGCAGCAAAAAACGTTGATTCCTGAGAGATATAGTCTACAAGATTATTTCTGACTTGATTTCACAATTACATTTATATACCTCTTCTTTATCTACGATAGTAAATGGTTAAGAAAAACAAGAAAAATGCAAAAGAACAAAAACAACCTGAAAATGTGGTTGAAACTAAGGATTCTTTAATATTAAAAAAGCCAAAAGTTCTTACTGAAGAAGAAATTGTCAACGGTCAGCCTGTTGTTAATATTGGGCTTGTTGGACATGTTGATCATGGAAAAACAACATTGACTGAAAGATTAACAGGAAAGTGGACAGATACTCATTCAGAAGAGATTAAGCGTGGAATCACAATCAGATTAGGATATGCAAATTCTATATTTAGAAAATGTGTACAATGCAATATGTTTGCAACACAACAAAAATGTGAATGCGGCGGAGAAACTAAACCAATTAGAAAAGTTAGTTTTGTTGATGCACCTGGACACGAAAGTTTGATGGCAACAATGCTGTCTGGAGCTACTATCATGGATGGTGCATTGCTTCTTATTGCAGCAAATGAAAATTGTCCTCAGCCGCAAACTCGAGAACATTTAATGGCACTTGAGATTATAGGAATCAAAAATATTGTTATTGTACAAAATAAAATCGATCTGATTGATAAAGAAAAAGCATTAAAAAATTATAAACAGATAAAAGAGCTATTAAAAGGTACTTTTTTTGAAAATGCTCCAATTATCCCAATATCTGCGCAAAAAGGAGTAAATGTTGATAGATTAATTGCAGCAATTGAAGAGATTGTCCCAACACCATATCGCGATGAAACAAAAGATCCTGTAATGTTTGTAGCACGAAGTTTTGATATAAACAAACCAGGAGCTGATCTGATGAAACTAATTGGTGGAGTTCTTGGCGGCAGTTTAATACAGGGAAAATTAGCAATTGGCGATCAAATCGAGATAAAACCAGGATATGAAGTTGAAGAAAGAAACCAAAAGGTATACAAACCAATACGCACGAAAATAATCTCTTTGATGACAGGCGAGCAGGCAATTCAAGAGGCATATCCAGGAGGATCAATTGCAGTACAAACAACATTGGATCCATCAATTGTAAAATCTGATAAATTAACAGGAAATGTTGTCGGATATTCAGATAAGCTGCCAATTACACTAAGTGAAATAAAATTAGAAGTTCATCTGCTAGAAAGAGTTGTTGGAACAAAAGATGATGTTGTAGTAGAGCCGATCAAGAAATTAGAGCCATTGATGTTAAATGTAAATTCAGCTGCAACAGTTGGTATTGTTACAGAATTCGGAAAGAACTCAATCACCTGCAAATTAAAGCTGCCGATCTGCTGCGAATATGGTTCAAGAATAACTATTTCTCGGAGATTAGATAATAGGTTTAGATTAATTGGATATGGTATATTGAAAAAGTAAATCAAAAGTAAATCTATTGAATAAATGAAGAAAAATTAAGTGGTATATTCTTATCTGTTTTTATCTCCTTACAATATTGCCTGAAACCGTTGTTATTGTATAATCATTGCCAGTTCTATGAAAAGTAAAAGGTAATCCTGTATAAAACTAATCTCCACAATTTAATCCTGAAATCATTATCGAAACATTTAAATAATCTAATCTAAATTAGACTAATTGTGATTAGATATGTTTGTAAACAGAACTAAAGAAATGCAATTGTTAGATGAAGAATTTACTCATAAAGGAGCTCGCTTTATTGTTATCTATGGGAGAAGAAGAGTTGGAAAGACGCGTCTTATTGAGGAGTTTATCAAGGATAAGGATTCAGTTTATTATTTAGCTGCGCTGGAATCAGAAGCGCAGCAAATTAAAGAATTAAAAACACTCATAGGTAGAAAATTAAATGATGAACTTATTTTAACTCTTGAACTAACTGATTGGAAGCAATTATTCTCTTATCTAGAAAAGATTCTTCCGAAAGATAAAAAGATGATTATCGTTATTGATGAAGTTACTTTTCTTATTAAAAATAATTCTTCTTTTGTTTCATATCTGCAGAAATTCTGGGATCAATTTTTATCAAAAACAAATATCATACTTATCCTTTCTGGTTCATTAGTGGGATTAATTATCAAAGAAATATTAGCTGAGGAATCTCCTCTTTATGGAAGAAGAACAGCGCAGATTCAATTAGAACCATTATTATTTTCACATTCTATTGAATTCATGAAAACAACTTTTGAAGAATCAATTGCCCTATATTCAGTTACAGGAGGAATCCCACAATATCTTCTTCAAATAGATCAACCTTTTATTCAGTTTCTAAAGAAAAAGTTTTTTTATAAAGATGGTTTTTTTTATCAAGAAGGTCAATTTTTACTCAGCCAAGAATTTAAAGATCCTTCAACATATATTGACATATTAAAGGCAATATCTTTTGGCAACACAAAATTAAATGAAATCTCTAATTTTACAGGTATTGAAACAAAAATACTTAGCAGATATGTTGATATTCTTATTGAATTACGCCTTATGAAAAGAATAGTTCCAATTACAGAGGATAAAGATTCATATAGAGGTGCAATTTACAAAATTAATGACAATTTCTTATCTTTCTGGCATCATTTTGTATTTCCAAATCGTTCTTCGATAGAAATTGAAAATGAAGAAGATATTAAAAGAATTATGAGAGAAGTAAACTCCTATATTGGATTTGTATTTGAAGATATTTGTAAACAATTTCTTATTACAAATCAACCAATATCATTTACAAATATAGGAACATGGTGGGATAAAGAAAATGAGATTGATATTGTTGCTTACCATCATACAAATAAAGAGATATTCTTTTGCGAATGTAAATGGAAAGAATCGGTTAACAGTGATGAAATTTTATTCAAACTGCAGCAAAAATCAACGTTAGTGCAATGGAATAACCAATCAAGGAAAGAATATTTTGTTATTTTTGCAAAATCATTTAAAAACAAAAATCAACATAAAAATGTGTTTTTATTTGATCTTAAAGATATAGAAAAAAAGATGAAAAGAAATTAATTGCAAGCAATTATGGCTTTTTTGCATACCCTATTATTTTTATTTTAGCAATTATATCAGCAGAAATGCCCTTCCCAATTTTTTCAGCATAAAATTCTGCGTTATTAAGTTGATAGTCTATAGACATAACATCTCCTTTATTTGCGTAATCTATGCTAATTGTCATTTTAGATTATCCCAGCCATCCAGACGTAATAAATGAAACACCTATAGCTAGGATAATTAAGCCCATTAATCTAGAAATTGCATCACTTCCCTGTTTGCCAAATATTCTAAATAATAATTCTGTATTTCTCAAAGCAAACCAGGTAAATAATAAATTAGCAAGCGCTGCTAATAATGGAATAAAAAAGCCATATTGCTGAACCAGAATAATTGCAGTTGTTATTGTGCCTGGACCAACAATCAATGGAATTGCCATCGGAACAACAGCTATGTCATAGCTCTTAGCTCTTTCCTCTTTAAGATGGATGCCTAAGCAAATCTTCAAGCCTATCAATAGAATCAAAATCCCTCCGCCAATCTTGAAGTCACTCAAAGAGATGTTAAACAAATTAAGGATTCCCATTCCAAAAAAGAGGAATAATATTAAAATTAATGTTGCAACATAAAACGCCTCATTTGCACTCTTTACTCGATGTTTCTTAGTATATTTTTCAGTAAATAGCATAAATATAGGTACATTGCCAAGAGTGTCCATTATAACAAAGATTGCCAGAAATGATTTTATGAATGTCGACCAGTCAAATGATAGTTCTAACATATTTAGCCTCTTTTTTTATTATTGTTGATGAAATGTTAATATCATATCATCATTACATTTGTTTCATTTCTGAAATCATTATCTGCTGTAATGAATATTGCTCCTTCTTTAATTGAAGTTGTTAAGTGAATTGCATCAGCTAATCTAAATTTAGGATATTTTGCTCTTTTTATCTTTTTTGTTTTTGCTGCCTGTATACAGATATCAATTGTTAGCGGCAATATTGCAGCCCTGCTTTGTATAAATAAGAGAAATTGCTCAAAACTCTTATTGTCTCTTTCAAATCTATCGGCTAATTCAGCAATTGCTAAAACTGATGTTGCAATCATCTCATTCTCTATAATATCTTTAACGCTTAAACCTTTGCTGCTAGCAATCGAATATTCAAGCCATGCTGAACTGTCAATCAGATATTTATAGCTCATTAAGCATCATCCTATCTTTTTTTGACCAAGATTTCATCCCTTTTCCGCAACCAAACATTGTTTTTGGTACATTTGTATATTTCTGAAGAAGTTTCTTAATTACTTCATCATAACTTGAAGCATCTTCTTCTGCTTTTGCTCTCTCAAGCAATTGCTTTGTTCCGTCTGATATCTGTATTGTTGTAGCCATATTATAATTATAGTTATATTTATATTTATAAAGTTTTTGATTCAAAAAAAATGGGTTTAATACCACGCAGCTCTGCTGCGACCCATTTTTAAGAGTAAAAATCCCTTTTTTGTTATTGAATGCCCCGCAGCTTGCTGCGATTGGGATTTTTACTTATTAGTAAGCGACAAAAGTAAATCACAAAATAAATCGCTTACTAATGTTTGCTGGACATAACAATTCATATGAGTTACTTATGTCCAGCATTATATATGATTGTTTAAGGATTTTGTTTCGAAATTTTTATATTAAATAAGAAATATAAACAAAAGCAAAAAAGTGATATAGATTTGTTAATAGAGATTAAAAATAAAAGTGTAAGTCTACTTGATATAGTTAAATTACAGCAG
Organism: Candidatus Woesearchaeota archaeon; assembly: GCA_018303075.1. Taxonomy (GTDB): domain Archaea; phylum Nanobdellota; class Nanobdellia; order Woesearchaeales; family DSVV01; genus JACRKF01. Next base: position 56,739 of record JAGVYW010000043.1, read on the forward strand.
GAATTAGAGAAAAACCTAAAAAAGAAAGTGGATATTGTGGAATATAAGCAGATTCATCCACTACTCAGAAAGAGAATTCTTCAAGAAGAGGCAAGGATAATATAAATAAAGATCCTTTTATGTTTATATTGCATATTCAAGAGGAAATTGAAAAAATAATTCAAAAAGAACAGAAATAACTATAAAAAAACGAGCCAGGGAAGATTTGAACTCGCCGCAAACTTTTACAAAAAGTTTGATCAAAAGACATAGATCGG